>JACRNU010000017.1 GCA_016234805.1 Elusimicrobiota bacterium | reverse complement strand
GGCTTCATGGTCAGGGCCTTCCTGGAGGCGTCGGCCTTGTCCTTGGCCGGGCAGACCTGCCAGCAGACCGTGCAGCCCGTGCAATCCTCGGGAGCGTTCTGCACCGTGAACTTCCAGCCCTTGAACTCCGCTCCCTTGTAGTCCGTGGACTTGAAGGTCTTGGGCGCGCCTTCGAGGAGCTTCGGGTCGTAAGCCTTGGACCGGATGGCCGCGTGAGGGCACACCAGGGAGCACTTGTTGCACTGGATGCACAGCTTCTCGTCCCACACCGGCACCGACAGGGCGATGCTCCGCTTCTCCCATTGGCTCGTGGAAAGCGGCCAGGTGCCGTCCACTGAGAAGGCGCTCACGGGCAGGGTGTCGCCCTTGTTGGAGAGCATGACCGAGGTCACCTTCTTGACGAAGTCCGGGGCAAGGCTCGAGACCGCCGGCGGCCGGCGCCGCTGGGTGGTGGGCTTCGCCGGGTACTTCACCTCGTGCATGTGCGCCAGGGCCGAGTCCACGGCCTTGAAGTTGGCGTCGATGACCTTCTGGCCGGCCTTGGAGTAGGTCTTCTCGATGGCGCCCTTGATGCGCGCGATGGCCTCCTCGCGGGGGAGCACGCCCGAGATGGCGAAGAAGCAGGTCTGCATGATGGTGTTGATGCGCCGTCCCATCCCGGCTTCCTCGGCGACCGAGGCCGCGTCGATGGAGTAGAACTTGAGCTTCTTGGCGATGATCGCCTCCTGCACCTCGTAGGGCAGGGTGTCCCACACCTTGTCCGCCGCGTACGGGGCGTTCAGCAGGAAGACCGCGCCCGGCGCCGCGTAGCCGATGACGTCGAGCTTCTCCATGAACGGGAAGAAGTGGCAGGCCACGAAGCTCGCGCGCTTGATCAGGTAGATCGAGCGGATGGGCTTGGGCCCGAAGCGCAGATGCGAGATGGTCATGGCCCCGGATTTCTTCGAGTCGTAGACGAAGTAGCCCTGCGCGTTCTGCGGGGTCTCCTCGCCGATGATCTTGATGGAGTTCTTGTTCGCCCCGACCGTGCCGTCCGCGCCCAGGCCGAAGAAGACCGAGCGGTTGACGTCGTCGGCCTCGATGTCGAGGTCGCGGTCCCAGTCGAGCGAGGTGTGCGACACGTCGTCGATGATGCCGCAGGTGAAGTGGTTCTTCGGCTGGGGCTTGCCGAGCTCGTCGAACACGGACTTGATCATGGCCGGGGTGAACTCCTTGGAGGAGAGCCCGTAGCGGCCGCCGATGACCCGGCAGTCCGGAGGGTTGAGGCCCAGGGTCTTGGCCTCGGAGAGCGCGGTGACGACGTCCTGGTAGAGAGGCTCGCCCACGGCGCCCGGCTCCTTGGTGCGGTCGAGCACGGCGATGTGGCGCACGGTCTTGGGCAGGGCCGCGATGAAGGCCTTGACCGAGAAGGGCCGGTAGAGGCGGACCTTGACCACGCCGGTCTTGGCGCCCTTGGCGTTCATCCACTCCACGGTCTCGTGCGCGGTCTCGGCGCCCGAGCCCATGAGCACCACGACCTTGTCGGCCTCGGGGTGGCCGACGTAGTCGAAGAGGTGGTAGGACCTGCCGACCCGGGAGGAGAAGCGGTCCATGGCGGCCTGCACGATGTCCGTGCACGCGGCGTAGAACGGGTTGACCGTCTCACGGGCCTGGAAGAACACGTCCGGGTTCTGGGCCGAGCCGCGCAGGACCGGCCGCTCCGGGGAAAGGGCCCTGGCGCGGTGCTCGCGCACGAGCTTCTCGTCGATCATGAAGCGCAGGTCGTCGTCCGAGAGGATGCTGATCTTGGCGACCTCGTGCGAGGTCCGGAACCCGTCGAAGAAGTGCACGGTCGGGATCCGGGACTTCAAGGCGGCCGCGGTGCCGATGCAGGCCATGTCGTGCGCCTCCTGCACCGAGTTGGAGGAGAGCATGGCAAATCCCGTGGACCGGGCCGCGTTGATGTCGGAGTGGTCGCCGAAGATGGAGAGAGCGTGGGTGGCCACGGTGCGGGCGGCCACATGCATGCACATGGAGGTCAGTTCGCCCGCGATCTTGAACATGTTCGGGATCATGAGGAGCAGACCCTGGGACGAGGTGAAGGTGGTGGTGAGCGCCCCGCCCTGAAGGGCGCCATGGACCGCGCCTGAGGCGCCGCCCTCGGACTGCATCTCAACGACCTCGGGGACCGTGCCCCAGATGTTGGTCCGGCGCTTGGCCGACCACTCGTCGGAGAATTCGCCCATGTTGGAAGAGGGGGTGATGGGGTAGATGGCGATGACTTCGTTGACGCGATAGGCCACCTCGGCCACGGCTTCGTTGCCGTCGATGGTCAGGGACTTGCTCTGGATCTTGGCGCTGGATTTGGACTTCTCGGCAAGGGTATCGTTCATGTTTATATTCTACCAATTTGTACGGGATGAACCGATTGACCTGCATCAACAAGGCCTTTCGG
The DNA here is from genome assembly GCA_016234805.1 of Elusimicrobiota bacterium. Taxonomy (GTDB): domain Bacteria; phylum Elusimicrobiota; class Elusimicrobia; order UBA1565; family UBA9628; genus JACQWX01. Next base: position 72,290 of record JACRNU010000017.1, on the reverse strand, counting down.
CGCTCTTTTCATCAATATTGCTACAATACGGCCATCGTGGCCATCCAAGCCGGCGAAACAGCCCTGATCTCGGCGAGCAAGAAGGGCGACACCCGCGCCTTCGACCAGCTCATCAGACGCTACGAGGACAAGATATACCGCCTCTCCCACAGCGTGTGCGCGGGCATCCCCGCTGAGGCTGACGACGTCTACCAGGAGACCTTCATCAAAGCCTTTGAAAAACTCCACACTTTCAAAGGGAACTCGAACCTGGGGACCTGGCTCTACCGCATCGCCTCGAACATCTGCTGGCAGCGCTTCCGGGCCAAGAAGCGCATGCCCCTGGTGCCCATCCTGGACCTGCCCCCGGACGATGATGAATCCGGCGCCGTGGTGGTCCAGATCAAGGACTGGCTCCCCACTCCCGAGGAAGCTGCGTCGAAGAAGGAGCTGCGCCAGACCGTGGCCAAGGCCATGTCCGAACTCCCGGTCGATTACCGGCTGGTCCTGACCCTGCGCGATGTGCAGGAGCTCTCCAACGAGGAAGCGGCCAAGATACTCAGACTCAGCGTGCCTGCGGTCAAGTCGCGCCTGCACCGGGGCAGGCTTTTCCTGCGCGATAAGCTCAACGCCTATTTCTCCGAGGAGGTCCGGAAATGAAGGGGTCGTGCTGCGAGAAGCTCAAGCGCTATCTCATGTCGGGCGTCGACCTGAAGAGCCCTTTTTCCTGCCCGAGGTGGCGCAATCCTCCCAGGAAGTTCTGCGCCTGCTGCGCGGACCTGGTCCGCACTTTCAACAAGACCATCAAGACCGTGCGGCTCCAGAGCCGCCAGGTGAAGGTCCCAGCCTCGGTCCGGCAGGACCTGCGCCAGCGTCTCCAGGCCTGCCTCAAACGCCGCGCCGGCCGTCCCGTTCCCCGTCCCAAAGCAGGATAGCACCGAAGGATGGCGCTGCTCGACGAGACGGTCTGGGACCATGTGCGGCAAGGGCCTGTGGCCGCGGTCCTGGCAGCGAGCGCCTTGGGCGTCGCGGCCACGGTCCTCGGCGTGGGCTGGCTCACCCAACCGGACAGCCTCTCCCGGGGCTTCGCTCCGGTCCAACCCATCCCCTTCTCCCACCGCGACCACGCCGGCTCCATGGCCATGCCCTGCCTCTTCTGCCACTCAGGGGCGGCCCGGTCCCGCTCAGCCGGCATCCCGGACGCGGACGTCTGCATGGGCTGCCACCGGGTGACCAAGACCGACAGCCCGGCCATCATCAAGCTCAAGGAAGCCTCGGACGCGGGCACGCCCATCGCGTGGAAGCGCGTGCACTCTTTGCCGGACCATGTCTTCTTCGACCACCGCCCCCATGTCAACGCGGGCGTGGCCTGCCAGACCTGCCACGGCCCGATCCAGAAGATGACGACCGTGCGCCAGCACATGTCCCTGCGCATGAGCAACTGCCTCGGCTGCCACCGGAACCCCAAGCCCGCCCTTCCCCCTGATTCCACCATCGCCAAAGCCCCGGAGAACTGCAATGCCTGTCATCGCTGAGATCCCCACCAGCCGCAGGGGGCTCATCAAGACTCTGACAGGGAGCCTCCTGGCGTGGATGGCCAGCCTGCCGCTCATCAGCGGGATTTCATCAGCCGGAGCGTCCGGTCCGAAAGCCGAGGTCCGGCTGCCGCGGCACTCTATCCGCCGGGAGAGGACGGATTTCAAGCCATGAGCGGAGACCGCGACTCCCGCCTGTCCCGGCGCAGGTTCCTCGGCCTCATGGGCGCTTCCGCTGCCCTGGCCGCGGGCTGCTCCAAGCCGGACCGGGGCGCCATCGCGTCCAATGCCAAGCGGCCGCGGGGCTCGACCCCTGGGCTCACGGATTCCTACGCCACCACCTTCCAGGAGGGGCTCGACTCCCACGGCGTGCTCGTGCGCGCCAGGGAAGGCAGGCCCATCCACCTCCAGGGCAACGACCTCCATCCCCTGTCCAAGGGCAAGGCGCCCATGCGCGCCATCGCGGACATCATGAGGCTCTACGACCCGGACCGGCTGCGCCAGCCCCTGGCTGACGGAAGGCCCGCGTCCTGGACAGCCTGCGTGGAGAGCCTGCTCTCCATGCTCAAGGCCGCCAAGCAAAACAACAAAGGCGTCCTGCTCCTCACCGGAGCCCTGGTCTCGCCCACGGCGCGGAGGCTCGTCTCAGACCTGGCCAAGACTGTGCCAGGACTCAAGCACGCGGCTTGGGAACCGGCCCTCTCCGATTCCGAGGCTTCAGCCCTTCGATCGTGCTACGGCTCCCAGCGCAGACCGCGGCTCAAGCCGGAACTCGCTCGAGTGGTCGTCGCCCTCGAAGCGGACCTGCTCTCTCCGGACAAGCCTTCGGAGATCGCGGGCTTCGCATCCACCCGGGCGCCCGGATCGGGAATGAGCCGCCTCTACGTCTTCGAAGCAGGTATGAGCCTGACCGGAGCCAAGGCGGACCACCGGTTCCCTTGGCGGCCCTCGCGCTCCGCTGCCTTGGCCTTCGGCCTGGCCCGGGAACTCTGGTCAAAGGGCGTGCCCCTGCCCCCGGGATTCGACCCCGCGCTCCTCGCCCCGTTCTACCTCGGCCGCTTCCCCAGCGAGGAACAAATCGGGGCGGATATTCTCTCGCGGCTCGTGGCAGACCTCAAAGGAGCCCGAGGCGGCGCCCTGGTCGTGGCTGGTCCGAGCCTGCCGGCTGAGGCGCATGCCGCTGTCTTCCTGCTCAACGCCATGCTCGGAGCTGAAGGCAGGACCGTGGACGCCTCCCTTTCCTCTGAGCCCGAGACCCTGGCGAACGGACAAGGAATGCGCCGCATCCTCGAATCCGCGGCATCCGGAGCATTTGAAGCAGCGGTGTTCTGGCGCGCCAACCCTGCCTACGCTTTCCCGGACCCGGACCTGTGGCAGGCCGCTGTCTCAGCCATACCATCCAAGGCGTTCATCGGCATGCACGCTGATGAGACAGCGCGGAACTGCGGCCTCATCCTCGCCGAGAACCACTGGCTCGAATCCTGGAACGACTTCGAGCCGCAGCAGGGACTTCTGAGCCTTCAGCAGCCGGCCATCGGACGCATCTTCAACACCCAGCAAGGCGAGGACATCCTCCTCGCCGTTCTGACAAGACTGCGGCCTCCCATGCCCTCGGAATACCGCGGCTACCTCATGGCGCGCTGGAAGAGTTCGGTCTTCCCTGGCAAAGCCGCGGTCTCCTTCGAGCGCTTCTGGAACGCTTGCCTGCACGACGGAGTATTCTCCTGGCCCGAGAGCCCCAAGCCTCTTCGGAGGCTCGAGCCCAAGGCCGTTGCTGACGCGTCCCGGAAAGCCTGCTCCGCCACGGAAGTCAGAGACCGTACCACTGATTTCGAGCTCGTGCTCGCTCCTGCTGCTTCCGTGCATGACGGCCGCTACGCCAACAACGGCTGGCTCCAGGAACTCCCCCACCCCATGACCAAGCTCTCATGGGGCAACAGCGCGGCCATGAGCCCTGCTGACGCGGAGCGGCTCAAGCTCAAGGACGGCTCGCTCGTCGAACTCTCGATCAACGAGCGCAAGGCCGTTTTGCCTGTGGTGGTCCAGCCAGGCCAGGCTCCGGGCACCCTTTCCTCCTGCCTTGGCTACGGCCGCAGGTCCGGTTCCGTGGCCCGAGGCGTGGGGATGAACCTCTACCCTCTGCTTCAAAACGGCCCTGACCTCGTGATCGGCACAAAGGTCCGGCCTGCCGGCGGGTCCGTGGACCTCCCGTTCATCCAGAGGCATCACAAGCTCGAAGGCCGCGAAGTGGTCCAGCAGAGGGCCAGCCGCGAGTTCCTCGCCGGGACCGCTCCCATCCACCGGCACCATTCCATGAGGCTCATCCCCAGCCAGCGCTTCCAAGGCCGCAAGTGGAGCATGGCCGTGGACCTGAGCCGCTGCGTGGGCTGCCAGTCATGCGTGCTGGCCTGCCAATCCGAGAACAACGTGCCCACGGTGGGGCCTGAGCGCGTCTTGAAAGGCAGGGAGATGCACTGGATCCGCGTGGACCGCTACTACGAGGGCGACCCCAGCCGGCCCTCGGTACTCTTCGAGCCCATGTTCTGCCAGCAGTGCGACGACGCTCCCTGCGAGACCGTCTGCCCCGTGGCCGCCACCAACCACAGCCCGGAAGGCCTCAATCAGATGGCCTACAACCGCTGCGTGGGCACGCGCTACTGCTCCAACAACTGCCCTTACAAGGTCCGACGCTTCAACTTCTTCGAGTACGCGGCGGACGCTCCCGAGCCCATGAGCCTGGCATTCAACCCTGAAGTCACGGTCAGGCCCCGCGGGGTCATGGAGAAGTGCACTTTCTGCGTCCAGCGCATAGACGAAGGCAAGGCCCTTGCCAAGGCCGCGGGACGGGCGCTCAAGGACGGGGACATCGAGCCTGCCTGCGCCGCGGCATGTCCCGCTGGAGCCATCGTGTTCGGGGACCTCAACGACCCCAAGAGCCGGGTCGCGGCCGCGTTCCGCGACAAGCGCGGGTTCAGGGTGCTCGAGGAGCTGGAGATCAACCCTTCCGTGACCTACCTGGCCGGGCTGACCAACCAAAACCATGGCAACTGAAGTCCTCTTCGCCGGCCCGGTGACCGCGGGCAGTCTCGATGACCAGGCCCTGGCCTTCCCCGAGTCCAAGCCCCCCGTGTCCTGGTGGCTGGCCTTCGCGTGCTCCGCTTCGGTCGCGGCCATGGGCCTTGCCTGCATGGCCTACACCCTCTACACCGGCATCGGAGCCTGGGGCAACAACCGGCCCGTGGTCTGGGCCTTTGACATCATCAACTTCGTGTTCTGGATCGGCATCGGCCACGCGGGCACGCTCATCTCCGCCATCCTGCTCATGTTCCGCGCCAAATGGCGCAACGCCATCTCGCGCTTCGCCGAGGCCATGACCATCTTCGCGGTCATATGCGCGGGCATCTTCCCCCTCCTGCACCTGGGCAGGCCCTGGGTCAACTTCTGGCTCTTCCCTTATCCCAACCAGCGCGGGCTCTGGCCCAACTTCCGCTCGCCCCTGATGTGGGACGTGTTCGCGGTCTCGACCTACTTCTCCGTGTCCCTGCTGTTCTGGTACCTGGGCCTCATCCCGGACATCGCGTCCATGCGCGACCGGGCGCGCGGCTGGCGGAAGATCGTCTACACCGTGCTGAGCCTCGGCTGGCGCGGAGCCGCCTCGCACTGGCTGCACTACGAGAAGGCCTACACCCTGCTGGCAGGCCTGGCCACCGGGCTCGTCCTCTCCGTGCACAGCGTGGTGTCCTTCGACTTCGCGGTGTCTTTGGTGCCGGGCTGGCACATGACCATCTTCCCGCCCTACTTCGTGGTGGGCGCCATCTTCTCGGGCTTCGCCATGGTCGTGCTGGGCCTGATCGTGGTGCGCGCCACAATGGGCATGAGCAACATCGTCACGGACCGGCACCTCGACCTGGCCAACAAGGTGATCCTCGGAACCTCGTGCCTCATGGGCTACTCCTACCTGCTCGAGGGGTTCACGGCCTGGTACAGCATGAACCCCTACATCCACCACACTTTCAGGAATTATTTCAGCGGGACCTATGGCTGGGCAGGCTGGATCGCCGTCATCTGCAACGTGTTTCTTCCCCAACTCTACTGGTCCAGACGGGCGCGCAACAGCGTGCCTGTCATGATCGGCGTGTCCCTGTCCGCTTTGGTCGGCATGTGGTTCGAGCGCTTCATCATCATCGTCATCTCCCTGCACCAGGATTATCTGCCTTCCTCGTGGGGCCTCTACAAGCCCACGCTGGTGGACTTCGGCATCCTGGCGGGCTCCTTCGGCATGTTCTTCAGCATGGTGCTCCTGTTCGCTAGGGTCATGCCCGTGGTGGCCACCACCGAGCTCAAAGCCATCCTGCCCGGCAGCCAAGTCCCTCACCCTGTCCATCCGGAGAGCGACCATGAGTGAGCGCCTTTTCGCGGTCCTGGGCGAGTTCGAGAATCCCAAAGCCCTGCTCGACGCGGCGGTCAAGCTCAGGACCAGGTATCCGGGCAGGCTCGACGCCTACACCCCTTACCCGATCCACGGGCTCGACGAGGCCCTGGGCCTGCGGCGCTCCCCACTGGCAGGCATGGTCCTGGTCATGGGAATCTTGGGAACGGCCACCGCGTTCCTGTTCCAATGGTGGATGAACGCCTACGACTATCCCATCGTGGTGGGCGGCAAGCCGCTCGTGTCCTGGCAGGCCTTCGTGCCCATCATGTTCGAGGTGACCGTGCTCTTCTCCGCTTTCACGGCCTGGCTCGGCGCGGTCCTCCTGCTCTGCCGATTGCCGGGACTATGGCATCCCATGCTTTCGAGCCGCTCCATGGCCATGCTCACCCGCGACCGCTTCGCGTTGTCCATCGAAGCGCAAGACCAGGACCTCGACCCGAGCTCCGCGCAGAAGGCGCTCAAAGAAACGGGCGCTCTCGAGACCGAGGTCGTAGCCTTCCCTCCAGCCCCAAAACCCGCTTCCCTGACCCTCATCCTCGTCCTGGCAGGAGCAGGGGCCCTGGCCTGCGTGTTCGCGGGCCTGGCCGCCTACTGGACCATCAAGGTCTTCCCCAAACTGCCGCCCATGTCCCGCATGCTCCGTCAGCCCAGGCTCGACGCCCAGCGCTCCTCAGCGCTCTTCGCGGACTCGGCAGGCTTTGCTCCTGTCCCGCAAGGGACTGTGGCGCGCGGAAACCTGCCCTATCCCTTCAAGACCCCGGAAGAGGCCGCGGGTCTTGCAAACCCCTTACCAAGGACTAAGGCCGTGTTCGCCCAAGGCAGGAGCAAGTTCGATACCGTCTGCCGCGTCTGCCACGGCCCCCTGGCGGACGGCAAAGGGACCCTGACCAAAGCCTACGGCGCCTCTCCAGCGGACCTGAGGACGAAACGCTATCAAGCCTTCCCTGACGGAAGCATCTACCACACCATCATGGCAGGCAAGAATACCATGCCCTCTTTCGCCAAGACCCTGACCGAAGACGAGCGCTGGGCAGTCATCCACTACCTGCGCGGCCTCCAGCGCGCGGGGGATGCCAAGGACTCCGACCTCCCATGACCCTCCACGTCCTGGCCATCATCGGAGCATTGGGCTGCGCGGATTCCCTCATCACCAGCCCCGCCCGGTTCTGGGCCAACTGGCTCGTGTGGACCCTCATGCTGGTGAGCGCGGGACTCGGCAGCCTCTTCCTCATCGCTATCGAACATCTCACCGGAGCGCGCTGGAGCATCCCCCTGCGCCGCACGGCCGAGCGCGTGGCTTCCCTCCTGGTTCCCGGTTCCCTGGCATTGCTCGCCACCCTCGTCGGAATCCCCGTGCTCTTCCCCTGGGCCCAACCCGGGTGGCCCGAGAATCCCCTGCAGGCAGGAAAGACCGCGTGGCTCAACATCCCGTTCTTCACTGCCCGCGCCGCGGCATGCGCGGCCTTGTGGATCGGGTCATGGAAGGTCCTTGCCGGCGGATCCCTCGAGCTCGACCGCACCAGGGACCCGAAACTCCACGCCAGGATCCAGCGCTTCTCCCCCCTCTTCCTCGCAATCTTCGCCCTCACCGTGACCGTGACCGCCTTTGACTGGATCTCCAGCCTCGAGCCCGAATGGTACAGCGACGTGCTCGGCGTGTACCTGTTCGCCGGAGTGTTCCTCTCAGGCCTCTCAGCCGTGAGCCTTGCAGCGGTCAGCCTCAAGAAGGAGGGCCGCCTCCAGGGAGTGCGCTTCGACCACCTCTACAACCTCGGCGGCTTCCTCTTCGCCTTCGTCGTGTTCTGGTCCTACATCGCATTCGCCCAGTACATGCTGATGTGGTACGCGCACATGCCTGAGGAGATCTTCTGGTACAAGGACCGCGTGGAAGGCGCTTGGGGAGCCGCGACCCTCGGCCTGGCCCTCATCCACTTCATCATCCCCTTCTTCGGCCTCGTGACCAGAGGCTCCAAGGGAGACCCCAACCGCCTGGCCTGGGTGTCCGTCCTGGTCCTCGTCTCCCACTACGCCGACCTCTGCTGGCTCGTGTTCCCCAGCCTCAAGCTCTCTCCCAGGTTCTCCTGGCCCGAGGCCAGCGCTGCCCTGCTTTTCTTGTCCATCAGCCTGCTGTGGGTCAAACGGGCCATGACCCAGGGCGAAGACATGCCCATCGGCGACCCCGACTTCAAGGAGGGGCTGGCGTTCCACCTGTGACCCTGCCATGAAGATCTCCGACTACGCCTCTTCCGAAGAGCTCAAGCGCCTCCTCCAGGCCTTTATCACCGTGGTCGGGGCCATCGCCCTGTCAGCGGTCTTTCTCTTCACCGTTGTTCCCGGCTTGCGCAGCGCCAACAAGCCGGCCGCAGGACCCGACATCCCAACCCAGGGCGCGACCGGCTGGCTCGACCCGCTCGAATACCCGGCCAGCCAAGGCTATCAGGCCGCTCCAGTCGACCCCAAGACCGTTCTCACCCCCACGCCCGAGCTCCGAGACCAGGGCCGAGCCCTCTTCGAGCGCCAATGCGCGTCCTGCCACGGCGCAGCCGGAAAAGGCGACGGCCCTGCAGCCGGCTCCCTGAATCCCTTGCCGCGGAATCTCACCTCTTCCGAAAACTGGAAGAACGGCCCCACCCTGTCCGGCATCTTCAAGACCCTCGCAACAGGCCTTGCGGGAAGCGCCATGGCCTCCTTCGACCATCTCCCTGCCAAGGACCGCATGGCCCTCGTCCACCTCGTGCGCTCCTTCGCGTCCTTCCCCCTGCCCAAGGACGACCCCACCTCCCTCCAAAGCCTCGCCAAGCTCTTCGCCGCTTCAGGCGGCAAGGTGCCCAACAAGATCCCGGTCAGCCGCGGTCTGGAGTTCCTCGAAAAGGAATACAAGGAACCCGCTCCCCTCAAGCTCTCCGACTCCAGCCGCAAGATCATCCTCGACCCCCAAAGAGCCGGCCGCTGGCTCTCAGGTTCCACGGATTGGAGAAAGAGCCCTTCAGCCCTTGCCTCAGCCGCGACCGCGAACGCCCCTGGAAACGGCTTCCCCCCATCTGCCGCGACCCTGAGCCCTTCAGCTTGGGCAGCCCTTCACGCGGAACTGCTCCGATCCCAGACCAGCCGCTGACCGCTGCCCGACCAGCTTCACCCTCCCAGAATTATGCCGACCGCTCCCGTCGGCCTATCCCGACAACAGCCTCATCCCGCCCTCAGCAAAGTCCTGATTTCCTCGCCATTTTCCATATGAGCGGCAATCAGCGCGACGAGGCCCATCGGACCCTGGCGCTACACTGGTATAACTGTAACGCCATGGGATTGACCTCGCTTGGGCCCAAGACCTATGGGAAGAAACACATGTCATCATTTCTGCCAAGCATGTGGCCGAGCTGATCGACGATTGGAGAAAGCCTATGAAAGCCATGTTCTCCACATTTCTTGACCTCAAGAATGCCACCGTGGTCCAACGGGTCAATGTCGACTTCCCTTCCTGGATGGTTGAAATGCTGGACCAGGAGGCGGTCAAGATGAACGTGTCTCGTCAAGCCATCATCAAGATGTGGATAAGAGAAAGGCTCGACCCCTCTCATCGGATTACGCTATGACCGGCATTGTGCCTAACCTGGCGTTATGGCTACAATGAGGCGGCATTGAATTCGGTCCGAAGTCCTGCTATCCTTTAACCATGACGACTAAGCAGAAGGTCATGAATGCGGTGCGCAGCCTGCCCGCAAATGCCACATATGAGGACGCCATGGAGCGGCTCTTGTTCCTGGCCAAGGTTGAGAAGGGTCTCGATCAGGCAGATGCCGGCCAAACCGTCTCGCACGAAATTGTCAGACAGAAGATGAAGAGATGGTTGAAGTAAGGTGGACACACCAGGCCTGTCAGGATTTGCAGGCCATCGTTGAATTCATCGAGAAAGACTCTTCCCAGTACGCCCGCCTCTTCGTCGTCAATATCTTCCAGGCAGTTGAGCGCATAGCCGAGTTCCCAAAATCAGGCCGAATGGTCCCCGAACTCGGCGATCCCGCCGTTCGGGAACTCATTCTGGGCAACTATCGCCTCGTGTATCGGCTCAAAGCCAAATGTGTCGAGTTGTTGACTGTCTATCATGGTGCCCGGCTATTGGATCCGGGCAAACTCAAATAACATCGGGGCCGAGCCATAACAAACGCTAGAGCGCCCGCCGCTCAGCCAGGCGTTGACATGAAACTACAACCGATTCTGCTGATCCTGTTCTTGCTGGCCGCAAGACCGGCCTTAGCACACAGGCCGTATGCCTGGAAGGAGAAGGAACTGAAGAGTCCACAAGGCGACCCGCACATGCGGTCGGCCCTTCGCGGCAGCGTCGGCTCATCCTGGCGTTCCGAGTGACTTATCATCATGGACGCCTGATGGGTCGGGGGAATTGGCGGGATGCGGCGTTGCCCATCGCTCTCGCCATGCTGTGCCCCCTCTCCTTTGCCCAGGGCCAGGCGACCAAGTCCGAAGACAAGGAACTCCGCAAGCTCCGAGAGCTTCGCGACGACCCGGACCTTGCTGAAGCGAATCAAGACCTGCTTCTAAAACCATTCCTTCGGGCGGAAACAAAGCGCGATCCCGTCAAGGAAACGATCGCCCTGGAAATCCTTGGGAAACTCTACCATCCCAAACCCAAGACCCTCGACACCCTGTTCTCTTTCCTGAACAAGAACCCTGATTCGAAGACATCCAACCCCAACAAGAAGCACTATGAAGTCCTCTGGGCTTTGGGCCGGATGGGAACGCCGTCGAAATCCATCCTTCCGATGATCGGCAGATTGCCGATCATCCAAGACGGCGTGGGCGAGGCTGTTCAGCGGATCTCAGGCATCGCGCCCCCCAGCAGCACGGTCCTCTTCGCGCCTGAAGAGGCAGCCGAGCAGATCAACGGCTGGACCGGGACCATGTCGAGGATCGACAAGGAAACGGTCCGCCTGGCGCGCGACCCGCAGGATTGGGAAGATATCTGGAGGGAGCACGCCTGGCGATCCGACGTCCCGGCAGTCGATTTCTCGCAGCACGCGGTCCTCGCGTACTTTCAAGGGACAGACAGGTGTTCGTCCGGATTCGGCCGCCGCTCATATGAGGAATTCCGGTCATCAGCGGCCTTCACATTCAACATCTTCCATTCGGAGGACTGCCGATCCTTCTCCCGGTATCCGTTCATCATGCTGCTGGTGCGGCGACCCGAGGTCCCCCTGGTGGTCAAGAAGATCTCGACCGCGGAGACCACCAGGACCAAGCGAGAGAAGGTCTTGGCCCTTTTTGAGCCATGAGCATCTTCGCCAAAAAGACTACAATTTCCGTGTGAGAATGGGACTCCCCATCCGGCCGGCCATCTTTGGCTGCCTGCTCATCTTGCTCCTTGCCTGTTCCCCTTCCGGAGAGCCGGGAGCAGGGGCGCCGGATGGGACCGATCCGGGCGAGGTGGGTCTTTCGGAGCGCCTGGGCAGCCAGGTGCCGCTGGATACGGTGTTCAAAGATGAGGATGGGAAACCGATCGCGCTCAAGACCCTGGTGGACAAGCCCACGGTCCTGACCCTGAACTATTTCGCGTGCGCGGGCATCTGCACCCCGCTCCTGCACGGCCTGACCGAGGTGTTGAACACCACGGCCCGGCAACCGGGCCGGGACTTCAGGGTGGTCACGGTGAGCTTCGACGAGCGGGACGCGCCCGCCATAGCCAAGATGAAGCGGATCAACTATCTCAAGGAGATGAAGCGGCCCTTCCCGCCCGAGGCCTGGCGCTTCCTCACAGGCAAGGACCCGTCCATCAGGAAGCTCACGGACTCTGTGGGCTTCGAGTTCAAGGCCTGGGGCAAGGAGTTCATCCACCCGGGCGTGCTGGTCGTGCTCTCCCCGAAGGGCGTGGTGACGCGCTACATGTACGGGGTCAACTTCCTGCCTGCGGACCTGGACATGGCCATAGACGAAGCCGCCAAGGGCTTGGTCCGGCCGAGCGTGGTCAAGGCCCTGGCGTTCTGCTTCTCGAACGATCCGCGAGGCCGGAGATACGTCGTGAAGGCGGTGAGCATCGTGGGCACGGCGACCATGCTGGCCGCGCTGGGGTTCGCGGCCTGGCTGGTCCTGGGCGGCAGGAGGAAGACTTGAGCTATCTCGACCGGCAGGGCCAAGGCGGCCTGTCTTCCTGGATCTTCTCCACGGATCACAAGCGCGTCTCCTTGCTTTATCTGACGCTCATGACGGTCTTCTTCTGGGTCGCGGTGGGGATCGGGATCGCGATGCGCTTGAAGCACCTGAGCGGAAGCGACTTCCTGATCTCGGCCAGGACCTACAACGCGCTCTTCACCGTGCACGGCGTGATCATGGTCTTCCTGTTTGTGATCCCGGGCCTGCCCGCGGTCTTCGGGAACTTCTTCCTGCCCGTCCTCATCGGAGCCAAGGACGTATCTTTCCCTAGGCTCAACCTCCTGTCCTGGTGGCTCTTCCTCACAGGCGCGTGCCTGGCCCTCTTGTCGCTCTTCACGGGTCCGGGCGCGCCGGACACGGGGTGGACCTTCTACGTCCCGTTCAGCCTGCGCACGGGCACGAACGTGTCCTTGGCGGTGTTCGCGGCCTTCGTGCTGGGGTTCTCCTCCATCCTGACCGGCATCAACTTCATCACCACGGTGCACCGCATGCGCTGCGAAGGCATGACCTGGCACCGGATGCCCCTGTTCGTCTGGGCGATCTACTCCACGGGGTGGATCCAGGTCCTGGCCACGCCCATCATCGGCATCACGCTCCTGCTCGTCATCCTCGAGCGCGCCTTCGGCATCGGGGTCTTCGACCCGGCCCGCGGCGGGGACCCGGTGCTCTACCAGCACCTCTTCTGGATCTACTCGCACCCCGCGGTCTACATCATGATCGTGCCCGCCATGGGCGCGATCACGGAGATCATCCCGACCTTCGCGCGCAGGTGCATCTTCGGCTACAAGGCCATCGCCTACTCGTCTCTGGCCATCGCGGGCCTGGGCTCGCTGGTCTGGGCGCACCACATGTTCACGAGCGGCATGGCGGACCTGGCCAACATCATCTTCTCCCTGCTGACCTTCCTCGTGGCCGTGCCCAGCGCCATCAAGGTCTTCAACTGGACCGCGACCCTCTACAAGGGCTCGACGGACATGCAGCCCGCCATGCTCTATGCGCTCACCTTCGTGTTCCTCTTCGCCATCGGAGGCCTGACCGGGGTCATGCAGGGAGCCCTGGGCCTCAATGTCCATCTGCACGACACCTATTGGATCGTGGGACACTTCCACTATGTGATGTTCGGGGGCACGGGCTTCGCCTTCTTCGCCGCGCTCCTCTACTGGTTCCCCAAGATGTTCGGCAGGCAGTACGACCCCAAGCCCGCCTACGCTGCCTGGGTCCTGATGTTCCTCGGGTTCAACATGCTCTACGGCAGCTTCATGGTCCTGGGCTACATGGGCATGCCCCGCCGCTACTTCGCGCACCTGCCCCAGTTCCACTCCCTGCACCTGGCGGCCACCATAGGCTCGTGGGCGCTCGTGTCAGGACTCGCCGTCCTGTTCGGCAACTTCCTCATCGCCCTGAAGCGCGGAGCGCCGGCTGAGTCCAACCCGTGGGGCGGCAAGACCCTGGAGTGGACCCTGCCCTCCCCGCCCGCAGCCGAGAATTTCCACACCCCACCGGTAGTGACCGAGGCGCCCTACTCCTACAACCCCAAGGCTCGGGCATGAGCGAAGCGGTCCACTCCGACTACCAGGGCGCCAAGATCGGGATGTGGCTCTTCCTCTTCACCGAGCTCATGCTCTTCGGCGGGCTCTTCCTGCTCTACTCGGCCTATCGGATGCTCCACCCCGAGGAATTCCACCACGCGAGCCAGGAGTTGAACGCGGTCATCGGAGTGGCCAACACCTTGGTCCTGCTCACGAGCAGCCTCTTCATCGCCATGGCCCTGACCGCGGTCCAGCAGGGCCGCCACGAGGCTGGGGGTAGGTGGGCGGCCTTGTGCGCCGGCCTGGGCGGCCTCTTCCTGGTGAACAAAGGCTTCGAGTGGGCGGCGAAGTTCCACCACGGCATCTACCCGGGCAGCAGCCTCGTCAAGGCCATGCCCCCGGGCGAGGGCCTCTTCTTCGGCCTCTATTTCACCATGACCGGCCTGCACGCGCTCCATGTCCTCATCGGCGTCATCCTGCTGGCCGTGGTGGCGCTCCTGGTCAAGCGCGGACGGGTGCGCCAGGGAGACTGCGTCCTGCTGGAGAACTCGGGCCTCTACTGGCACCTGGTGGACGTCATCTGGATATTCCTCCTGCCGCTCTTCTACCTCGCCGCATGAACGACATGGAGCACGGGCAGGGACATATCGTCGAGGCCGCGATCCTCCTCAAGGTCTGGGGAGCTCTCCTGGCTTTGACCGGCCTGCTCGTTGGGGCAAGCCTGGTCTCGCCCACCCTCGCGGTCGCGGCCATGCTGACCCTGACCCCGATCAAGGCCTGGCTGGTCCTCTATTATTTCATGCACATCAAGTACGAGGGGCCGCTCCTCAGGGGCATGGTCCTCATCGCGCTCTCGGTCCTCGTGATCTTCATCGGCATGATGTTCCTGGACCTGGCTTTCCGCTGACATGTCCTACATCCTCCCCCAAGCCTCGAGCGTGAGCCTCAGCATCGACCGGTTCTTCCTGGGCTCGCTCGCCCTGTGCCTGGCCTTCCTCCTGCTCGTGACCTTCTTCATCGTGTACTTATCGATCCGGTACAGCAGGACCCGCAACCCCCACCCTGAGGACATCGAGGGAAACGCCGCGCTGGAGGTCGTCTGGACCGTGGTCCCGACGGCCCTCTTCCTAGTCATGTTCTACTACGGCTGGACGGATTTCCGGACACTGCGCAATCCGCCTCCCGACGCCCTGACCGTGCAGGTCACGGCCCGGCAATGGTCCTGGTCCTTCGAATACCCCAACGGCAAGCGGACCGGAGACCTCTACGCCGCACTGGGCAGGCCCATGAGGCTCGAGCTCCGCAGCATGGACGTGATCCACGGCTTCTACATCCCGGCTTTCAGAATCAAGATCGACGTGGTCCCGGGACGGACCGCCGAGGCCTGGTTCCTGCCGCGCCTTCTCGGCGATTTCGACATCCTGTGCTCGGTCATCTGCGGCACGGACCATTCGGCCATGCTCTCCAAGGTCCGCGTCCTGCCCGAGGACGAGTTCAAGCGCTGGTACTTCTCGGACGAGGCTGCCCCGCCGCGCGCCAAGAAAGCCGGGGAACGGAAAGAGGACCGGGGCGGGGTCCTGCTCCAGGACAAGGGCTGCCTCGCCTGCCATTCGCTCGACGGCAGCACCATGGTGGGACCGACCTTCAAGGGACTTTATAAGTCCGACGCGGCCTTCCTGAAGCGGGAGATCCTCGAGCCTTCGGCGTTCATCGCAGACGGCTATCCCGCGGTGATGCCGCCCTCCGAGGTCTCAGGCGAGGAGGCGGACGCCATGGTCGACCACCTCAAGACCCTCCGATGATTGTTTCCCGCATCCTCTCGTTCGTCAAGTTCCGCGTGTCCGCTGCCGCGACCCTTTCCGCGCTCTCAGCCCTGGCCGCCTCCTCCGGCGGATTCAACGTTGCCGCGCCCCTGGCCCTGGGAGTCTTCCTCCTCGCGTGCGGGGCCTGCGGGCTCAACGAGTGGCAGGAGCGCGGGACCGACCTCCTCATGCTGCGCACCCGAGGCCGGCCCATCCCCTCCGGCGCCATGGCGCCGTCGTCAGCGGTACTGCTCGCCGTGGGCCTGCTGGCCGCGGGCGGCCTTGCCCTATTCGCTGCAGCTGGAGGTAGAGCCCTGCTCCTGGGCCTGGCAGCCGCGGCGTGGTACAACGGAGTCTACACCCCGCTCAAGCGGGTGACTGCCTTCGCGGTCGTGCCCGGGGCCCTGGTCGGGGCTGTTCCTCCTGCCTTGGGCTGGCTGGCAGGGGGAGGGACGCTCAGCGACCCCAGGATTCTGAGCATCTGCCTTTTCTTCTACCTTTGGCAAGTCCCGCACTTCTGGCTGCTCGCCCCGGAGCACGAAGCGGACCTCAGGCTGGCCGGCCGGCCGGCCGCGGCCGCGGCCCTGGGACACGCACGGGTCGGACGGCTGGCATCGGTCTGGATGGCCGCGGCCGCGGCCTCCACGGTCCTCTTCCCCCTGTTCGGGACCATCCGCTCGACCGCGGTCTTCGTGCCACTGGCCGCGGCAGCCTGCCTCCTCACCTGGAGGGCCGGCCGGCTGTTGTCCACAGGGCCCGAGCCCGCGCTCCTGCGCCGCGCCTTCCTCGAGGTCAATGCCTACGCCCTGCTGGTGATGGGACTCGTATCCGCGGACCAGTTCTTAATATAATCAAGCCATGCCAGCGGCACCCACCCCGCCGGACGAAGCCAAGCGGCTCGAAGCGCTCAAGAACCTGGGCATCCTGGACACGGCTCCCGAGGAGCGGTTCGACCGCATGACCCGGCTGGCGGTCAAGATCTTCGATACCCCTTTCGCCACCATCTCCCTCATCGACAGTGAACGCCAGTGGTTCAAGTCCCGGCAGGGACTGGAGGTCTGCGAGACCCCGCGGGGCATCTCGTTCTGCAGCCACGGCATCCTTTCGGACCGCCCCCTGGTGGTGCCCGACGCGACCCTGGATCCCAGGTTCGCGGACAGCCCGCTCGTCACGGGCGAGACCGGCATCCGCTTCTACGCGGGCTGGCCTCTCAAGGCCCCGGACGGCAGCCGCATCGGCATGTTCTGCGTCATGGACCGCCGCCCGCGACGGCTCGCGGACGACGAACTGGCCGCGCTGCAAGACCTCGCGATGATCGCCGAGGACGAGCTCGGCGACGCGCGGCTCAACCAGGCCTACGCCGCCCTGGCCGAACAGGAGGCCGCGCTCGCGGACTTCTTCGAGAACGCGGGAGACCTGATCCTCCGCTCCGACCCCGAGAACCGCATCCTCTACGCCAACCGCGCCTTCCGGGAGGCCCTGGGCCGCACGGACGCGGAGCTCAAGACCATGGGCCTCGAGGACCTGCTTCCGCCATCAGAGCAGCCCCGCTGCAGGGAGCAGTTCTCCCGCGTGCTCGCTGGAGAGACCGTGAGCGATTTCGAGACCGTGCTGCTGGCCGCGGACGGCCGGGAGATCCCGGTCTCCGGCTCCGTCAACTTCCAGATGAAGGACGGCAAGCCCCTCGCGACCCGCATGATCCTGCGCGACATCACGGCGCGCAAGCAGGTCGAGCGCTTCCGCTCGGAGTTCTTCCACCAGGTCAACCACGAGCTGCGCAACCCTCTCACCCTGATCGTCGGCGGCCTGCGCATCCTCGCGGACCAGAGGGCCGACATCCCCCCGGAACAGCTCAAGTGGCTGGACATGATCGAGAGGAACACGAGCCACCTCCAGCGGATGATCGAAGACCTCCTGGAGCTCACCCGGTCGGAGACGGGCAAGCTTGCGATGTCCCCCAGGGCCGTGGACATCGCCGCCCTGGCGTCCCAGATCGTCTCCGACTTCCAGTCGTCGGCCGCCTCCAAGCGGCTCACCCTCAAGAGCCGGATCCCCGCGGGCCTGCCCCCGGCCCTCATGGACCCCATCCGGTACCGGCAGATCCTCGGCAACCTCATCGACAACGCGCTCAAATTCACGCCCGAGGGCGGTGAGATCAAGGTCGCGGTGTCCAGGGCCGAGGACGATTCCCTGGAGACCTCGGTCGCGGACACCGGCCTGGGCATCCCGGAGAAGGACGTCCCGAAACTCTTCGAGCACCTCTTCCAGGCGTCCTCCAACTTCGAGCTCCGGCGCAAGGGCCTGGGACTGGGGCTCTACATCTGCAAGTCCCTCGTCTCCCGCCAGGGAGGCCGCATCTGGGTCGAATCCCGGCCGGGCAAAGGCAGCACCTTCCGCTTCACCCTGCCGGCCACGGTGCCGGCGAAAGAGGTCATCAGTCCATGAGCGCTCTACTCGAACGCGGCACCTGGGTCATCCAGCAGAAGAAGGAATGGGGCGAGATCCTCGTGAACTTGGAGACCCGCAACAAGTACGAGGTCCTCTCGGAAAACGGGGAGCCCCTGGGCTTCGTGGCCGAGGAAGGCACCGGCTTCCTGCAGTTCCTCAAGCGCATGCTCCTGCGCAGACACCGGCCCTTCGTCATCACCATCTTCGACAAGGAAGGCAAGCCCGCCCTGCGCGTGCGGCGGCCGTGGTTCTGGATCTGGTCCTCGACCTTCGTGGAGGACGGAGGCGGCCGGCCCGTGGGCTCGATCCACCGGAAGTTCCGCTGGCTCAGCCGCCGCTTCGACGTCCTGGACGCCTCGGGCCAGGTCGCGGCCGGCGTGGACGCGGGGTTCTGGCGCATCTGGACCTTCGACCTCGTGGACGCCTCCGGCGCCAAGATGGGCACCATCACCAAGAAGTGGGGAGGCCTCCTCAAGGAGGTCTTCACCGACGCCGACCGCTTCCTCGTGGTCCTCGACGGCCAGACCGCCCCGCGCACGGACGACGCCAAGGCCGCCATCCTGGGGGCGGCGCTCGCGCTCGACTTCGACTATTTCGAGGACAACCAGCGCAGTTGAGCTCCCCGGGCCAGTGACAAGGCGCCCGCCAATTCAGTAAGATGGCGCATTCCGCGACCGACAGCCATGGATAAAACGAACCGCCGTTCCTGGGCCGAACCCTTCAAGATCAAGATGGTCGAGCCCCTCAGGATCATCTCCCGCGAAGAGCGGGAGCGCGCCCTGGCCGGGGCCGGCTACAACACCTTCCTCCTCCGCTCCGAGGACGTGTACCTCGACCTGCTCACGGACTCCGGCACCAACGCCATGAGCGACCGCCAGTGGGCGGGGCTCATGATGGGAGACGAGGCCTACGCCGGCAGCCGCAACTTCTACCACCTCGAGGCCAAGGTGCGGCAGCACTACGGCTACAAGCACCTCGTGCCCACCCACCAGGGCCGCGGCGCCGAGCACCTGATCTCGCGCGTCCTCATCAAGCCGGGCGACGTGATCCCCGGCAACATGTACTTCACGACCACCCGCCTGCACCAGGAGCTGGCCGGCGGGACCTTCGTGGACGTGATCATCGACGAGGCGCACGACACCGAGAGCACCCACCCCTTCAAGGGCGACGTGGACCTCAAGAAGCTGGCCGCGGTCATAGAGAAGCACGGCGCGGCCAAGATCCCCTACATCTCCGTGGCCGCGACCGTGAACATGGCGGGCGGACAACCCATCTCCCTGGGCAACCTCCGCGGAGTCCGGGACCTGGCCCGCAAGTACGGCATCAAGGTCGTGCTCGACGCCACCCGCGCCATGGAGAACGCCTTCTTCATCAAGCGGTCTGAGAAGGGCAACGAAGGCAAGACCCTCGCGGACATCCTGCTGGAGATGTGCTCCTTGACCGACGCGTGCACCATGAGCGCCAAGAAAGACCTCCTGGTGAACATCGGCGGCTTTTTGGCCATGAACGACGACGCCCTCTTCGAGGAGGCCCGCAACCTCGTGGTCGTGTACGAAGGGCTGCACACCTACGGCGGCCTCGCGGGCCGCGACATGGAAGCCATGGCCATCGGCATCGAGGAGGCCCTGGACCTCGACTACATGAAGTCCCGCATCGGCCAGGTCGAGTACGTCGGCAACGGGCTCATCGAGGCCGGCATCCCCATCGTCAGGCCCGTGGGCGGCCACGCCATCTTCCTCGACGCCCGCAAGTTTCTCCAGCACCTGCCCCAGGACCAGTTCCCGGCCCAACGCCTGGCGGCCGAGCTCTACCTCGAGAGCGGCATCCGGTCCATGGAGCGCGGGATCGTGTCCGCGGGCCGCGACAAGGCGACCGGCAAGCACAACTGCCCGAAGCTCGAGCTGGTGCGGCTGACCTTCCCTCGCCGAGTGTACACCCAGGCCCACTGCGACGTGCTGGTGGAGTCCGTGATCGAGGTCTTCCGCAGGCGCGAGAAGATCCGCGGGCTCAAGATGGTCTACGAGCCCAAGTACCTCAGGTTCTTCCAGGCCAGGTTCGAGCCGCTCTAAGGCGCCGGAAGCTTCAGCGCGGGACTTCGCTCAGCGGCCAGCGCAGGGGAGCCACGGTCTTGGGGCCCTTGGGATAGGGCTCCTTGATGAACCTCTCCGCGGTCTTCCTCGCGGTCTCATCGACCGCCATGACATGACGATACAGGTCCCCTGCCTCGTCCTTCCTTCCGTCCGCCTGCAGGAGATTGGCCCGGCGCAGCTCGATCCAGGCCAGGAGCCGCGCCGGCCTGGAGACATCTTTGAGCTTCTCCAACTGCGGGCGGGCGTCTTCCTGCCGGCCCGAGAGGATCAATGCCTCCGCTGCCCGATAACGGACCGAGGCCGCGGTCTTGTCCCGGACCTCCCGGGCCAGGGCGTCAAGCCAGCGGCCATCCGGGTCGGCCCACCGCACGGCATCGTCCCAACGCCCGTCCTTCTCCGCTGTGTAGACGCGCCGAAGGCGGAAGTACGGGTTGCGCGGATAACGCTCCATGAGAGGCGCCAGAAGCCCCTCCGCCTCATCCCAGCGCTTCTCCCTCTCAGACGAATAGATCGAGGCCAGCACGGTCCGGGACTCCACGCGGGCCAGGGTGCCATTCTCCGCGGCCCGTTGGATCTGCTCGATGCCCTTCTTCCTGTCGGGCCAGAGCCCTGTGAGCAGGAACGCGAACGGCTTGACCGCGGCCGGCAGGCGCGAGGCGAAGTAGTTGTACATCCCCAGCCCCAGGTAGGCGTCCTCGAGGCCCGGGTCGGCCTCGGCCGCGGCCCTGAGGTGACGCATGGCCTTCTTGCCGTCGGAGAGGGCGTCGGCCATGCGGCCCTGATGCGCCCGGACCCTGGCCCGGACCCCGTGGCCCGCACCCAAATAGTAGTACCCCAGGGCCGGCGAGGACGACCTGACGGCCTCGGCGGCAGAAATGCACCGTCCCGCCTCACGGTCGAAGGCCGCGAGCGTCGCGGGCCGGACCGGGTCCTCGAAGAGGGAGCGCTCATAGTGCACCACTGCCTGGTAGAATGGCCCAGCCGGATGACCGGGGTGCCTTCTTTCCACCGCCTGGGCCGCGGCCAAGGCCCCTTCAGGCTGGATGTCATAGAAGAGTTCGATGACCTCCGCGAGCTCCTTGTTGACCGGGTCCGCGGAAGGGGATACTCCCCGGACCGGCCCGCCCGCTGAGGCGGGCATGCCCAGTAGGGCCAGCAGCGTCAGCGCAGCGACGCCGCGCTCCCAAGGGAAGCTCCTGTTCGCCATGGACGGCAGTATATCAAACATCCTCGGAGCGCCCGCGCGGTGAATGGGGGACCGATGGTCTTCCTCAGGTCACGATGAGCGGTTCCTTTCTTCTACGCATGAGCGGCCTGTTTGGTTCCATCGGCGCAGGGGAAACCCTTCGTTTTTGAAAAAATAACAGTGAAAATATCGATGCAATTCGCATCTCGCGAGAATTGTGCTGTAAATTACGATACTATTTTTTCAAAAACGAGGGGTTTCTGGGGTGCCGACCGGGATCCCCGCGTCGGGCGGGCACCAAGATGAGTCGCCACGGAACGACTTCGTCCGGCCCGGTCGGCCGAGGTATCGGCGCCGCGCCGACGTTCGAGCCCCCTGTCGGGGACCTACCAGCCGGCGCGGCGCGTCTTGGCTCTTCGTCCTGCGGCATAATGCCGCAAGGCGCTGGTCCGGGAGCTTTGGTCATGACCTGGCGTTGGCCCTGCGTCCGTGGACGCAGGACATCCGGCCGACTGCGCCTTCCGATGATTGATTGGAATGGGACGACCTCCGACCCCAACCGCTTCCAAGCCTGCTGGAGCAAAACACTCGCCACGGATTGCGTCAATGTCCGCACGGCGGATAATTCATGTAGAATAGGGCGACCATGGAGACCCCGAGACGGATCGGCGGCGCGCCCAAGCCTGTCGGCAGCCCGCCCAAGGCCCACACCCTCGACATGCCCTGGGTGCGCCTGAAGTCCGCGCCTGCCGGACCCCAGGCGTTCAAGCGCATGATCGCGGACGCCGACCCCAAGGCCAGGCCCGGCGACATCGTGGCGGTCTACGACAAGAACGACGCGCCCTACGGCGCGGCCCTCTACAACCCCAAGAGCCTCGTCACCCTGCGGTTCCTCACCCGGGACATGGCGAACTTCCACCCCGAGGCCTTCATCAAGCAGATGGTCGGCCGGGCCGTGAGCCTGCGCAAGGACATCCTGGGCCTCGATGCCACGACGAACGCCTACCGGGTCATCCATGCCCACGGCGACGGCCTTCCCGGGCTCGTGGTGGACCGCTACGGGGACAACCTCGTGCTCGAGCTCTACTCCTTGGCCATGTTCCGGCAGGCCGAGCGTATCCAGGCCGCCCTGCTCGAGCACTTCCCCGGAGCCCGAACCGTCCTGCGCGCGAGCGCTCCTGTGCAGAAGATGGAGGGCTTCACCATCAAGCCGCGCCGGGGCGAGGCGGCAGGGGACTCCAAGGTCCGGGTCACGGAGAACGGGGTCGCCTTCGAAGTGGACCTCGAGGGCGGCTACAAGACCGGGTTCTTCTGCGACCAGCGCGACAACAGGCTCGCGGCAGCGGGGCTCGCCCGGAGCCGCACGATGCTCGATATCTGCAGCTACACCGGCGGCTTCGGGGTCTATGCCATGAAGCTCGGCGGCGCGGCGGAGGTCTCCTGCGTTGAGCTCGACCCAGAAGCCTCGGCCCAGGCCCGGCGCAACGCCAACCTCAACAACGTGCGCCTGGACCTCGTGTGCGCGGACGCCTTCCCCTACCTGCGCCAGATGGCTGCCAACCGCAAGACCTTCGGCATGGTCGTGCTCGACCCCTACAAGCTCATCGCCACCCGCGAGGGGTTCGACTTCGGGGCGCGCAAGTACGCGGACTTCAACCGGCTGGCCCTGAGCGTGGTGGAGGAAGGGGGCTTCTTCATGACAGCCTCCTGCAGCGGGCTTCTGCAGTGGCCCGATTTCCAGAGGATCATCCGCTCGGCCGCGGGTTCCGCGGGCCGCAGGCTCCAGATCTTCCGCAAGACCGGAGCGGGCGCGGACCACCCGTTCGCGGCCGACTTCCCCGAAGGCGAATACCTGAAAGCCATCTGGTGCCGCGTCTATTGATGGTGCCCTACACTGGTGTCAGACGTGCCCTTGGCGGTGTCAGACGTTAAGGTGTGAAGTCTTTGTTTCTTAACGTCTGACACCATCACAGTCTCCAGATGCGGACGGTGCCGAAGCCCTTGACCTCTTCCATGCCGCCTTCCTTGAAGAGGATCTCGTTGCCGACCTGACGCCAGGTCTCGTCCGTGACCGCGAGCCCGTTAGGCAGGGCCAGCTTCTCCATGCGGGAGGCGAGGTTGACCGCGTCGCCGATGACCGAGTACTCCATGCGCGCGGCATAGCCGATGTTGCCCACGAGCACGCGGCCGGTGCTCACGCCCACGCGCAGGGGCAAGGCGCCCGTCCAAAGGTCCTTGACGCGCTTGGGCCAGGCAGCGACCAGGTCCTGGCCGGCGCGCACGGCCTGGGCCGCGTGGTTGCTCTCAGCGCCCGCCGGCGGGTCGAAGGGCTGGGCGCCGAAGACGCCCATGACCCCGTCCCCGATGAACTTGTCCAGGTGGCCGCCGTGCCTCTGGATGCACTCGGCGGAAAGCTCGAAGTAGGCGTTGAGGACGTCCGCGACCAGCCGGGGGGGCTTGTCGCGGCAGAAGATGGAGAAGCCCTGGATGTCCACGAACATGATGGTGGCGGTCCGGTCGCGCACGCCGGGGATGACAGGACGGCCCGCCCGGGTCTCCTCCAGGATGAGGCGCACCACATCCGGCCCGAAGTAGTGGCTCATGTTCTGCTCGACCCGCGAGATGAAGGCCTGCCGCTCCTGGATGATCTGGAACGAGACGAGGCTCGCCAGCGCGGTCGCCAGGAAGAGGTCCTCGTCCGTGAACACGGTGCCTCGGCTGCGGTTGTCCATATAGAGGATGCCCAGCCTTTCCTGCCGCGCGGTCAGGGGCACGAGAAGGCCGGAACTGATGTCCGCCGCGAGCTGGCTCTTGGTGGCATCAGCGATGTTGCCTGCCAGGAGGAAGGCCTTGTCCCGGGGCAGCCCGCTGACCAGGCCGGAACTGAAGTGAAAATCATTGATGATGCCGCCCGCGCGGGACAGGGACATGCGGACCTTGGGTTCCCCCCCCGGCACGTCCACGAGCACGGCCGCGACCTCGGCCCCGTGGATCTTGCTCATGGCGAATTCGAGCAGCGCGGAGAGGGAGGCCTCGGCGCCCTGGGCCTCGTTGAGCTTGAGGATGAGCTCGTGGAACTGGGCGAACCCCCCCTTCACCTTGGCGACATTGGCGCTCAAGTCCCTCGGCTGGGCCGAGCCGATGCGGGTGAGCAACGCGTCGATGTCCACGGTGTTCTGCCGGCATTCCTCCAGCTTGAACCGCCAGGGACCGATGGTGATCCGGTCTCCGGGACGGACCTTCTCCGCCGAGGCCAGGCGTTTGCCGTTGAGCCAGGTGCCGGAGACGCTCGGCTTGGGTATTCCCCCGCTCGCGGACTCGGGAGTGTTGCCGTCAGCCAGGACCCAATCGCCATCCCGTTCCCGCAGATGGCAGTGCCAGCGGCTCGTGGTCTTGAGAAGCTCGGGGTCGTTGGGCAGGACGACCTGGCATTCCGGCGAGCGGCCGACGAGGAACGGGGCCTTGAGCACGGGCACGACCAGGGCGCCGCCCTTGCCCTGGCGAAGAATCCATTGGAATCCAGCGGCATGCCGGCAAAAGGAAAAATCACCATCCGCCGCCAGTTGGATCTTCTTCACCGGAGCTCTAGCTGGGCTCCCGTCGCAGCTTGTCCTTGAGCCGGCCGATGTCCACGCCGCAGGCCAGTTCGGGATGCCGGTCCAGCCACTCCTCGAAGGACATGTCCGCCCTCTCCGGGCTGTCAGCCCATCGATAGAGGAGGGACTGCTCCTCCTTGCTGATCGCCCACCAAGCCGCGGGCCGCAAGCCCTCTGTCGGCCAGGCGGCCGGAGGCGGGATGGGCGGAGGATTCCAATCCGCCGGAGCATGCTCATCGTCGCGTCCGGATGGGACAGGAGAACCCGGCCCGACAGGCTCGGAGCCCGGGGACGAGGCCAGAGGAAAAGACGACCCGCCCTGTCTCTGGGGCGGCCGCAGAGGGGATATCCCGGCCTGGGTCCCTGTTCCGGACTGCGGCGTTGCCCGGAACAGCGATGGAGCCCGCGATGGCGCTCCTCCCTGGGCCGCGGGACGGGCCACCACGACCTGCCGCGCCCCGGGGCCGGACCCGACCGCTTCGGAAGCGCCGCCGGCAGGCAACGGAGACCCCCACGAGAACCTCCGGCCGGCCAAGCCGAAGCCCAAGGCCGCGATGAATCCGGTCGCGGCGAATGCCAGGGCGAAGAACCCGACATCCGGGCCTCCGCCGCCGACCACCGGGCCTTCAGGCCGCCGGTAGGGCATGACAGGAGTTCCAGCCTGCCCCGGATGGAGATCACCGGGGCTGGATCGTACAGGCTCTTCCTCGGCGATCCGTCCTGGGCGAAGCCCAGGGCGGGAAAGCTTCAGTGCCGAAGAAGCAGTGCCGGCCGAAGCCGCGGACGGACCGGCCGCGTCGGGGTTGGGCTGGAAGGCCAGGTCCGTGGGAAGGAACTGAGAGCCCTCCACGAAGCGCTTGAACTCATCCGGGGCCCGGACCTTCTGTTCGACCTTCTGGACCGCGGATATCCTGGAGTCGAGGTCCACGCGGGCGCCCAACAACTTCACGATGACATTCCGGTCCGCGCCACCCGACCCGGCCGCGCCAGCCCCGGACACTCCGAGCCCGCTCTCCTGCAGAGCCTTTGCCTGGGCCAGTCCTTTGCGGACGCGCTCTGCGCGCTCAGCGGCCGAAAGCTTCGACCAACTGGCCTCTGTTTCGAAAGCAGGGGCCGCATCTTGTCCGAAACGGCTCTCCTTGCTTAGCCCCGCCATCCAACGCTGGAACTCGAAGTAATCGCGGTACTCGGGAGCGTCCCAAGCGATCGCATCGCCCGGGAGGCTGACAATAGACTCCGCCCGACCCTTTTCCGGACCGGCGACAACAGGGAGCGGCACGGTCAAAGACAGCGCCGCGGCCCCGAGGAGTATGGGGAAGAGAGTCTTGCCCATGGGAGCAGCCTGGATTCACCTGAAGTGTAGACCCGGAACCCAGTATTGTCAAGTGGTGGTGTCAGACGATAAGAAACGAATGCCGTTGTGGCTTATCGTCTGACACCAGTGTATAATACCTGCTCCATCATGAAGGACTCCCCCATCGCCTGCGAACGCACCTCTTTCCACCGATTACAGGTCATGACCCCGGACAGGACCGCCAGCCTCATCAGCAGGATCGAGGGTGAGGCCGCGGCCCGGTCCTTCCGCTACAAAGGCCGCAGCGCCCACCCCATGGGCATGGCGCCCATGACGTCGGCCAAGGGCCTGGTCTCGACCATCATGTCCCTCACCCGGATCCTGTACCGGTTCCAGATGAAAGCGCCGGCCCTGCGCCAGCGGGATTACCGGGGGTTCGCGGGACTCATCAGGCTCGAGAAAGGCACGGGACGATGGTTCACGGCCACGGCCGGGACAGTGCCGAAGCCCTGGCCCCTGCTCATCCGGCCGGATTTCACCCTGCGTATGAGGAACGGCGCCCTGCGGCCCGCTCTCTTCGAGCTCAATTCCCTCATGCTCGGGGGGCTATACATCCAGTCCGTGGCGCGCAGCATCATGCATCAGGAAGTCCTGCCCGCCATCGGGGCGACGCCGTCCCGGCTGGGGCTCGTTCCCACGGAGGATCTCATCGGGTATTTCACCCGTTGGATCAAGGCTTGCCGGACCCGGCACGGACGCGGCCGAGGGGGACTCGCCCTGTTGGAGAGCCTCCCTCCCGGGGGAGGGTTCAGCGAACTGCCCATGATCGCGTCCGGCCTGCGCCGGGCAGGGTGCCGCGTGGAGCATGGAGACCCCAAGGAACTCCGGGTCCGCGGGGGTCGGGTCTTCCTCCACGGCATGCCCGTGGCCTATGCCTACCGCGATTTCTCGTTCGAGGACGTCAGCGGCCCTTCGAGCCCGAGCATGGAGGGTTTTGCCGCGCTCTGGAATCTCGGGCTCGTGGCCCCGGGCTTTCCCGCGGACTTCGACCAGAAGGGCATCCTCGAGTGCTTCACCTCCGAGGAGTTCTCCCCCCTCTTCACCCGGGCCGAGGCGCGGAGGCTCTCCCTGCACGTGCCGTGGACGCGGGTGCTGACGGAGCGCAAGACCATCTCCCCGGAAGGCCGGCGGGTGGACCTGCCGTCCCATGTCCTGCGGCGCCAAGCCGACCTGGTCCTCAAGCCTTCCTGGAGCGCCGGGGGCGAGGGAATCCTCATCGGCCGCTTCGCCACGGCCGGAAAATGGCGCAGGACGGTGGACCTCGCCCTCAAGGACCCAGGGGCCTTCGCGGTGCAGTCCTATGTGGAGAATCCAGCCACGGAGTGCTCGTTCCTCAGGGACGGCAAGGTCCACTTCAAGGACTGCCGCCACACCCTGGGGGCCTTCTTCGACGGGTCGCGGTTCGGGTTCCACCTCAGGGTGAGTCCCGGCCACATCGTCAATGTCGCGCAAGGAGGGGCCCTGGCGCCCCTGTATCTCGCGCGATGATTCCCGGAGGCCCCATGTCCGAGGCGCCCAGGCTCGATGTCGCCAACCTCTGGGGCTCTCCCCGCGAGCGCGGCCGGCAGATGGGCGAGCTCTTCGGGGCGCGGGTCCGCGCCAGCGGCATCGTGGACTTCTATCATGACTACTGCGGCCGCCATCTCCCCCGCCAGCCCCTTTTCGCCGGGGTGGGCACGCGGCTCCTGCTTTCCCTCGTGGCGCTCCGATTCTCCCCCGGAGCCAAGCAGCTCATCCAGGGCTTCTGCGAGACCTCGGGCCTCGACCCCGGAAGGGTCGGCCGCGGCTTTGCCATGCCCGACGTCCTCAACTACCTCGTGGGATTCTCAGGCCGGCTCTCGGGGCTGCCCACCCTGGGCTGCACCTCGGCCGCGGCCTGGGGCGACTACACCCAGGGCGGCTCCTTCCTCGTGGCCCGCAACCTGGATTTCCCCGGCATGGGCTACTTCGACCGCTATCCCGTGGTCTGCCGGCACAAGCCGGACCACGGGATCCCCTACGTCTCGGTCGGCACGGCCGGGCTCGTAGTGGACGGCATCACGGGCATCAACGCCGAAGGCGTCACTCTCGCCCTGCACCAGCACATCTCCCGGGACGCGTCCATCCTCACCGGAGGACGCCCCATCCTCGACCTCGGCCGCCAGATCCTGGAGACCTGCCGGACCCTCGAGGAGGCCGTGGACGCCATATCCCGCTGGCGGACCACGAGCGCGTGGACCGTGTTCCTCACCAGCTGCAAGGAGCGCAAGGCCTGCGCGGTCGAACGGACGCCCGGCGCTTGCGTGCCGGTCTGGTCCGACTCCGGGAAGATGGGGCGGGCCAATGATTTCGCGACCCCCCGCCTGCACCTCCGCGAGATCGACTACCGCCCCTGGCGCGAATCAAGCCGCCTGAGGCTTTCCCGGGTCGAAGACCTGCTCGAATCCCACAAGGGCAACATCGGTCCCGCGTTCATGGCCTCGCTCCTCTCGGACCGGTTCGACCCGGAGCGCGGGGTCCTGCGGTCCTTCGCCCAGGCCATCGGCCAGGTCCACAACATGACCAGCGTGGTCTTCGAGCCGGATCGGGGCATCCTCTGGGTCTCGGAAGGCCGCGCCCCGGCCCACCAGGGCCCCTACCGCCGCCTCGCCCTTTGGGATGAGAGCCCCCTTGGGGAGACCCTCGGAGGGGTCGTTCCAGGCCTGCCTGAGGACCGCAAGGAATCGCTCGCGGTCTATGTGAGGGCGTGCCTCGATTGGACGGAACGCCGCAATCCCCACGAGATGGTGGAGAGCCTCCACGAGGCCGTGGAAGGCGACCCTCACGAGCCCGTGTACCGATATCTCCTGGGTTTCTTCGCCCTGAATGCCGGCCACCTCGAGACCGCGCTCAAGAATTTCGAGTCCGGGGCATCCATGCCGGACATCCCACAGCGCGTCGCAGCCCAAAAGCTCTGGCAGGCCCGAACCCTGGACATCCTTGGCCGCAGAGACGAGGCCGTCCAAGTCTACGAGGACCTCGCCAGGACACCCGGGCTCTGGCAGGTCCTGCGTCGGGCCGCGGTCAAAGGCGTGTCGCGGCGCTACACCCGCCGCTCGCTGTCTAAATGCTCGCCCGACTTCTTCTACGGCGACGTCTACCCTTATTAGGCGCGGCGCAGGCTCTCCAGAAGTTCGTCCGGGGAGAAGGGTTTGGAAAGCAGGCTCGCCCCGGGCGGAAGGGACTCATCCCCGATATCAGCGTAGCCGGACATGAAGACCACCTTGAGGCCCGGTTTGCCCCTAAGGAGTGATGCCGCCAGCTTGATCCCGCTCGTGTCCGGGAGCATGAGGTCCGTCAAGAGATAGCGCACCTCGGCCTCGTTGGCAAAGCAGATGTCCTGGGCCTCGGAACCGCTGCCGGCCACGAGAACCCGGCAGCCCTTGGCCTCCAGGGAGGTCTCGACGAGGAGCCTGAGGTCGGCGTTGTCCTCGACCACCAGTACCGCGCCTCCGTCCAAGCCCGGCCCGGCCAGGGCCGCGGGCTCGGCCGCGTCCTGCTTGGGCGCGAGCGCCGAGCGCGGCAGGAAGAGCCGGAAGGTCGTGCCCTTGCCGGGACCGCTCTCGACCGCGACATGGCCTCCGCTCTGGGAGATGATGCCGTAGATGATCGAGAGCCCCAGGCCCGTGCCCTTGCCCGGCCCTTTGGTGGTGAAGAACGGCTCGAAGATGCGGGCCTGCACGGCCTCATCCATGCCGACGCCAGTGTCCGACACGGTCAGGCACGCGTAGTCGCCCGGGGGCAGGGGGTTGCCGTCGCCGGCGGCGGCCTCCGCGTTGCGCGTAGCGATCGTCAGAGTCCCTCCCCCCGGCATGGCGTCTTTGGCGTTTACCGCGAGATTGATGAACACCTGGGAAAGCTGGCCGGCGTCGGCCCGCACGGGCCAGAGGTCCGGCGCGAGGTCCAGGGACACGGCGATGTTGTCGCCCAGGAGCCTCTGGAGGAACTGCGCCGCGTCCGACGCCGCGGCGTTGAGGTCGAGGGGCTTGAGGAAGACGAACTGCTTTCTGCTGAAGGCCAGGAGCTGGCGGGAGACCCCGGCTCCCCGGTCCACCGTCTTCCTGATCATCCGGGCGAAGCCCTGCAAGTCGGGCAGGTCCTTCAAGCCGTCGAGGAGCAGGGCGTTGTTGCCCATGATGATCGTGAGCAGGTTGTTGAAGTCGTGGGCGACCCCTCCGGCCAGCATGCCCAAAGACTCCATCTTCTGCGCCTGCCTGAGCTGATTCTCCAGCCGGCTCTCCGCTGTCACGTCCCGCGCCAGCGCCATGAGGCTGCGCACCCCGCCCGAAGGCTCCTTGACCGGGAAGACCCTCAGGTCGCAGTCGTAGAGGGTGCCGTCTTTCCTGCGGTTGGTGACCCGTCCCTTCCACGGGCGGCCGGCGAGCACCTCGCTCCACATGCGCTCGTAGAAGGCCCGGTCGTGCCGGCCGCTCTTGAGGACGCGGGGGTTCCTCCCGACGATCTCCCCGACGATCTCCTCGCGGGAATAGCCGGTGACCGAGCAGAAGGCCGGGTTGGCGTACTCGATGGCCCCCTCGGGGTCCGTCACCACGACCATCTCCGAGGCGCCCTCGATGGCCGCGGCGAGCTTGCGCATCTCGTCCTCCGGCGCAGGAACTCGCCGAGTTGTGCGGCGGCCGCGGAGATGACGGTCACGAGCCGCTCGTCCTCCTCGGCTCGGGGCTCCCTGATGTAAAAGCACAGAACCATCGCGTCCCGGCCCTCCCCCGGCACCGGAACCCCGACCGCGGCCTGAAGCCCGGCCTCCCGTGCGATGGAGGCGCGGGGAAAGTTCGCGTCCTTGGTCACGTCCGGGATCCAGACCGGACGGCTGTCGCGCCACACCTTGCCGGGAAGGCCGACCCCCGGGGAGAAGGAGAAGCTCCGGCTCCGGGAGACGAACTCGTCGAGAGGGCCGCGCTCCCGGGACCAGGCCGCCCGCAGTTCCAGGGCCGCGCCTCCCGCGGCCGGGGCCCAGACCTCGCCCAGGACCCAGCCCGTCGCCTCGCAGGCCAAGGCCAGTATCTTCTCCATCGCGGCCTCACGGTCATCCGCCTCGAGCACGACCCGGGCGATGGACTCCTGGAGCCGCGTCTCGGCAAGGGAGCGCGCGCGCTCTGTCAGGTCGTGCGTATGCGTCACGACCGCGCCCTGCCCGGCCTCGTCGGGCAGGGCAAGGGAGGACGATTTCACGAGCCTCCACTGCCCCGACTTGTGGCGCACCCGCAGGGTCGTGGAGTGCGTGCGCCCGGGCTCGGCGAGGATCCGGCTGAGGACCTCCCTGGCCGCGGCGAGGTCCTCCGGGTGGACCAGGTCGAAGGCCGAGGAGCCGACGAGTTCTCCCGGCTCGTAGCCCAGGACCTCCTTGAGGGAAGGGCTCTGGGCCAGGATGCGGCCCTGGTCGTCGACGACTGCGCGACGAGGAAAGGCGCGCACACGCCGGCCACGAGCCCGGCGTCGAGCAGGCTCTTCCAGAACCCCGGCGCCATGAGGGGGTCGAGGAAGAGCATGATGCCGGTCTCTGCCAGGACGATGAGGCCGAGCAGGGGAGCCACCGCCCTCCAAGCCCCGGGCTCCGAGGAAGGCCCGGGTGCCGGCTCGGCGACTTCTGCGCGCGGATCGGATCGGTCCATGGGAATAGCTCCCACGCGCTCCGGGAGCCGTCCTCCTCTCCCGGTTAGATGACGGGCCGGCGGAAAGGATTCCGGGGTTCCGACACCCCTATTGAGGAGGAGCGAAAGCGGCATGAAGATTAGTATAATGGCTTTGTCATCATATCGGGAGGCGACGCCTCCCCGCGGGGGAGGCTCGCAGCATGACCACGACTGCCATGGAAAAGACCACGACGAAGAAGGACTACAAGGTCAAGGACCTGAGCCTTGCCGAATGGGGTCGCAAGGAGATCGAGATCGCGGAGAAGGAGATGCCGGGTCTCATGGCCCTGCGCAAGGAGTACAAGGGCAAGAAGCCCCTGGCCGGCGCGCGCATCGCAGGGTGCCTGCACATGACGACCGAGACCGCGGTCCTCATCGAGACCTTGACCGAGCTCGGCGCCTCGGTGCGGTGGTCCTCCTGCAACATCTACTCGACCCAGAACGAGGCCGCGGCCGCGATCGCGGCCTCCGGCGTCCCGGTCTTCGCCTGGAAGGGCGAGACCCTCGAGGAGTACGACTGGTGCATCGAACAGACCCTGCGCTGGCCGGACGGCAAGCCCCTCAACCTCATCCTCGACGACGGCGGGGACCTCACCAACATCGTCCATGACAAGTATCCCGAGCTCATCAAGGGGATCGCGGGCTTAAGCGAGGAGACCACCACCGGCGTGCACCGGCTCTACCAGCGCCAGGAGAAGGGCACGCTGGGCATGCCGGCCATCAACGTCAACGACTCCTGCACCAAGTCCAAGTTCGACAACCTCTACGGCTGCCGCGAGTCCCTCCTCGACGGGATCAAGCGCGCGACCGGCGTCATGATCGCGGGCAAGGTCGCGGTGGTAGCCGGCTACGGCGACGTGGGCAAGGGCTGCGCGCAGTCCCTTCGCGGCCAGGGCGCCCGGGTCCTCATCACCGAGATCGACCCCATCATCGCGCTCCAGGCCACCATGGAGGGCTACCAGGTGGTCACGATGGACGACGCGGCCGCCATGGGCGACATCTTCGTCACGGCCACGGGCTGCAAGGACATCGTCACCCGCAAGCACATGGACGCCATGAAGGACATGGCCATCCTCTGCAACATCGGCCACTTCGACCTCGAGATCGACGTCGCCTCCGTCATGAACGACAAAAAGATCAAGAGGACCACGGTCAAGCCCCTCGTGGACCAGTTCACCTGGCCCAACGGCAAGACCATCACCCTGCTGGCCGAGGGCCGGCTCGTGAACCTCGGCTGCGCCACGGGCCACCCGAGCTTCGTCATGAGCATCTCGTTCACGAACCAGACGCTCGCCCAGCTCGAACTGTGGACCAACCGCGACGCCAAGAAGTACGGGAAGAAGGTCTACACCCTTCCGAAGCTCCTCGACGAGCGCGTGGCGCGCCTGCACCTGCCCAAGCTCGGGGCCAAGCTCACGACCCTGACCAAGGACCAGGCCGACTACCTCGGCATCCCGGTGGAGGGGCCGTACAAGATGGACAGCTACCGGTACTGATTACGAATCGCTGGGACGGCTGCCTCCGCCAAGTCCCTGGCCCTGGACGCCAGGAACCCCTCCGCGCTCCTGAGCCTCGGCGCCATGGCCGCGTCCCAAGGCCGGCCGCGGAAGGCCCTGGCCTTCTATGACCGGATATCCAAGCCCGACCTCAAGGGCGACGTGCTGGCCGGAGTGACGAGCGCCAAGACGCGCCTCCACCGTTCCCTGGGACGTCCTGCCCTACCCTAGCGCTTCACGTACACGGAGGGAGTCGCGGCCTCGGCGAACTCGTCGAGCCGAGCCTGCGCCTTCCTCAGGATCTCCGAATAGGCCTCGCCCGTCAGTATCTCGATGCCCTCGCTGACGTGCTTGACCGAGTAGATCTTGAACCGGCCCTCTTTCACGGCCTTCACCACCTCTTCGTCGAGCTGAAGGTCCTTGACGTTGGTCGCTGGGACGAGCACCGCGTTAAGGCCGTCCTGATAGGCCTTATTGACCATGCCGCTGGCCACCTTATAGAAGCCTTCGATCTTGTGGTTGGCCCCGCCGATGGCCTGGACGTTGCCGAACTGGTCGGCTGAACCGGTCACCGCGAACCGCTGCTGGATCGGCACGCCCGAGAGGCTTGACAGTATCGCGTAGATCTCGGTCGAGGTCGCGGAGTCGCCGTCGATGCCGCCGTAGTTCTGCTCGAAGGAGATCCGCAGGTGCGCGGACACGGGCTTCTTCCGACCGAAGGTGTGCTCAAGGAACCCCTGGACCACGCCAAGGGCCTTGTTGAAGCTCGGTCCGGTCTGGCCCGAATCTCGATCCACGGACACGAGTCCGGCCTGTCCGGGGGAGCTGACCACCGTGATCCTCGCGGGCACGCCGAAGTCGCCCATGACGGCCAGGCCGTTGATCTGGCCCACGGCCGCGCCCTGGACGTCCACCCGGAACACGCCCTTCTTGAAGATCTCCTGGATCCGCTCGCGGGAGCCGCCTTCCCGGTCGAGCTTGGCGGCCACCGCGACCCGGACGTCCTCGCGGGTGACCGTCTCGCGCCCGGCTTCCTTGGCCCAGAACGACGCCTCGCGCATGATGCCCAGCAGCGCCCCGAACTGCGCCGAGAGCCTCTCGTTGGACTCCGCGAGCCGAGCGGAGTACTCCATGACCGCGCTGATGGCGTCCTTGGTCATGTCGAGCACCTGGCCCGCGCTGGAAACCACCATCTTCTTGAGGAAGCCGAGGACGCCGTTGATCGTCTCTTTCGTGATGTCGAGCGTGGACTGGAACTCGACCTTGGAGTTGAAGTTGCCGGCGTAACTCTCGTCATTGGCCTCGAGCAGCATCCGTATCATGGGCGAGCCCATGAGCACGACCTTCACCTTGGTGGGCATCGCATACGCCTCGCCGCCCATGCCCATCATGCGGGTCATGCCGCCCTCCATGATGACGGCCCTGCCGCTGCTCACTGCTGACATCAGGCCCTGCCACGCTCCGGGGGAGCGCAGGACGTCGAGGGCGTTGAGCACGAGGAACCCGCCGTTGGCCCGCTGGAACGAGCCGGACCGGAGCGTCGGACCGCCGGGGCTCTTCTTCTTGACCACCCCGACGCCCGGAACCACCATGCTCTCGGTCTCCACCTCGCCGAAGAGGTTCTCAAAGGAAGGGGCCTTCTCGAAGATCACCGGAGCCCCGCTGTCCGGCCGATTGGCAGCGATGACGTTGACCTTGTAGTTCTCGGCCGGATCCGCAGTCTCCTGAGCCCCTCCGCCGAGCATGGCCATGAGGCCGTTGCCGGACTGCTGCTTCGGGAGGAAGTCCTCGTAGCGCGCGGCAGCGTGGCCGATCAGGTTCTCGACATAGTTGAGGGCCCCGATGTCCTCGGGCCCGGCCGGAGCCGGGGTGTTGGACGAGGCGGCTTCGAGTTCCTGGTTGAGCTTCTCGTAAAGGGCCTTCATCTTCGCGACGTAGGGCATGACGGTCTTCTTGAGCTCGGCCTGCGCGGCCTTGACCTCATCCATGCTCACGCCCTTGGCCTCGAGCAGTTCAGGAGTGACCGGCTCGCCATCAAGGGTGAGGCCGATCCCGAGCTTGACCCCGCCCTCGGTGGGGATGGCCTGCAGGATGACGCCGAACTTGCCGACCTTGACCCCGGCGATCTCTTTCTGGAGCTCGGCCAGGGCCGCCTCGAAGCGGGCCTTGGCCTCGGCGACCGCACCCTCGTCCACATTGCCGCCGCCCACCACAGCCTGCCGGACAGAGTCACCCAGCTGGTTCGCCAGCTGACCCGCCATCTGCTGGAGGAGCTTGCCGAGCATAGCCTCGGCCCGGGCCGCGTCCGCGCTGTTCTCGTTCATCATGGCCTGGAACTTCTCGACGAAAGGAGCAGCCGCGTCGTCCATCTTGGACATGACTTCGTCCCACTCCGCCTGCGTGAACCGGCCCGCGGCGATCTCAGCCTGGACCTGCTCCGGGGTCAGGGCTTTGCCGTTGAGCGTGGGCGCCACCATCAGGGAGTAGCCCTGTTCCGTCTCTTTGATGGAGAGGGAAAGCCCGAACTTGCCGAGCGTGACCTTGGAGATCTCCTCATCGAGGGCCTTCTGGCGCTCGGCCATGGCGGCCTTGAGCTTGGCCTCGATCATCTTCTTGGCCTGGCCGAGCTGCTCGGACTGGGCCAGTTGGGGCAGCGTCTGCTTGTAGCGCTCGATGAACTCCGCGACCGCGGCCTGGAAGACCGGCGCAGCGCCGGCAGTGAGCTTGAGAAGGGCGGGCGCGCCCGGGTTCGCGAAGTTGGTCACAGCCACCATGTCCCTCGGGGTGGGCATGGCGGGCGCGAGCTTCGCGAGCGCGGACCGGACCGCTGTCTCGCGGCCCGAGCCCTCATGGCCCGAAACGAAGATGTTGTACCGCTCGCCGGGCATCCTCAGGCCGAAGGAGAGGGCCTTGAGCGCCCGGTCCTGGCCCACGATGGACGCAGGCCCCGCGGGGATGTCCTTGGTGCTCTCAGGGAGCAGGTCAGCGGCAGGGACCCACCGGAGTTGGTCCACCGGGACCTCGAACTTGGCGGGATCCTGGGGCTGGGCCTTGAGCCGGCCCTTCTCGGCGCGCTGCGCGAAGCTCTTGCGCAGGGACCGGGGGAGCAGCCTGACCTTGGAAAGGGTGTTCCAGATGCTGCCGGATTCGACCGCGACCGCGGCGGACCCGTTCGAGGCGGCAGAGTTGTCGTAAGCCTTGTCGAGGCCCGCGCCGACCTCGCCCTTGGGGGCCGAGAGAGCCTTGGCGAAGGTCACAAGGTCGTCCCTGGTCCTGCCCGCAGGAAGGGTCTCGGCCGCTGCGATGAGCTTGGCCGCGTCCGCCTGGGTCCCGCCGCCCTGGAGGTTGACCCCAGCGGCCTCGAGCTTGTTGAGCACGTCGAACACGGGGTGGGCCTGGAGCGTCGGGATCGCGGCCGGCAGAGCCGCCTCAGGCGCGGCAACGGAGGCCACGGTCGGGTTGACCGAGGGGGTCAGGGACGCGGAGGGGACGTTGAGCGACCCGCCCTGAAGGGAGAGGTTGGGGAGTTCGACATGGTAGAGACGAGCGCCCGCCAGGGCGCTCGCCCCGGTCACGGGCATGGGGGCGATGCGGACAGCCGCCACATTGCCGGCAGCGCTCAGCGGCCCGCTGAAAGCGAGCACGAGCGCCACGGCAGCGGAAAGGATTCTTGAGGCAGTGCTGATGGCCTTTCTATTGGACATACCCAACTCCCTATGCATTAGCTTGATGCGTCCCCAATGCATAGATTATAGGAAGGCTCCGGGTTTTTTTTATGGGCCGAAGGGGGTGGGAGGGCGTTGAAAAATGGCCTACTCTCTGGGGGCCCATTGGGCCCCAAAAAGGGACTAGTTGCTGTGGAAGATCACCAGCGGGTTGGAGGGAGAGTGCTCCGCGGAGGCGTAGACTCCGAGGTCGCCGGTCTCGGAGTCCGGGGTGGGGGTGATGTAGAGCCCCCTCTGCGCCCCGAGGCGCGCGATCCCGTCCTGCACGATGGCGTGGAAAACGAGGTTGGGGATCCCCACATCCAGGGGATCGAGGTCCACGGCCTTGGCGAACTCGCGCTCCGGGATGCGGCACTCCACGACCACGGAAACGGCCTTGTCCGGGATGACGTTGACGTTGGCCGTGAGGGCGTCGCGGCCCTTGGCGCGGCACGAATACTCCCAGACCTCGCCGTCCTTCTTGAAGACCTGCAGGCTGAGCTTGGAGTCCTTGGTCAAAGCCCGGCCGCTGCTGTCCAGGCCGAACTCGAAGCGCGCGCGGTAGCTCCGCCAACCGTAGCGGTCGTGGAACTCCACGGGCCTGCCGGTCGGGAAGAAGCCGCCCTCGTCTTCGACCATGAACGACGCGGCCGCGGCCGCGGAAGACGAGAACGCCAACAGGACGAACAGGACAATGGTGCCTAGGACAATGGTGCCTGGCACCTTGGAGCTCGGCGCTTCCATGCTCATAGCATACCCCCCGCCGCGGGAAAAGTGTTTTCAACGATGTTACGGAAAAACCGGGAGGCGGCGGGCGATCAACGACCCTTGGTGGCGGGCGCGAGCTTGTAGTCCGGAGGCGGGACGAAATCCTCGGCGGGGATTTCGTCTACGGAGCTGAATGCGTCGAGCTCCGTGTTGATCTGATAGAAGGGCACGGGGATCTCCGGAAGGCCGGTCCGGGAAGGAGACGGCTTGGCCGGCGCCCGAGCCCTGCCGCGAGCAGCCTCAGCGGTCTTGGCAGCCGTCCCCACCATGGCGCCCGCCACCTTCTTGCGCATCTCTTCCTGGAAAACGGCGTATTCCGGATAGCGCTTCTTCCGCTCCCCCCCTTCGGAGCCGGTCATGCGGTCGATGACCCTCCAGGAGCCGCTGAAGTCGATGGGCCTGAAGCGGGACCGGACAGGGTAGAAGCTCGGGATGGGCCTGAGCCGGCTCGGATGGGGAGGCGGCTGGCTGGGCCACGGGGGATGCTTGCCGTCGCCCAGCTTGGCGACCGGCGCTTCGGGAGCGGTCTCCGGGGGCAGCGGCTCCGTGTCCTTCCACCACGAGATGGAGCTCGCCAGCGGGTAGCCGGGCACGGCGGGGAAGGCGTCCCGGACCTGGGTCAGCAGGTCCTGGACCTCCTCCTCGGGGACCCGCAGGTAGGAAGCGACCTCCCGCATCTGGTACGTCCAGTAGTCCAAAGGCGAGAACCGGCTTCCCGTGGCCTTGCGGTAGTCGGTCTCGAAGGCAGCCAGGTCAAGCAGCCCCTCTTGGAGGTCGCCCGTGAGCGGGGCGATCCAAAGGTCCTGCTCCATGCGCGCCAGGCGCTCGACCCCTTCGCCCTCGTCAAGACGGACCTTGACCCCGACGCGGTAGTGCCACCACCTGAGGTCCCCCACGTCGCGGTCGAGCCTGCCGCGCTCCACCTCGATCTGGCTCGACCGGAGATGGGCGGAGGCCGGCTCCGAGGAGCGGCCCACCGAGCCCGCGTAGCGGACATCCGTCAGGGGCCCGGACTCGAAGGTCTTGGCCGTCGGGTCAAGGAGCAGGGCCGAGCCCTTGTCCAGGTCGATGATCTGGATGAGTCGGACCGGACCCTGCTTCCCCTTCCGGCCGGATTTGAATTTGCGGGCATGGCCGGAGACCAGGCGCATCTTGCGTCCCGACACCTGGACCCAGGTCTTGCCGAAGAGGCCGTTCTCCCCGGCGCTGGTCTGGGACTGGACGATCTGAACGAGGGACAGGTCGGCCAGGGCAACAGAGGCCGTCAGCAGGAGAAGGGCCGCCAGAGCAGCCCCCCGTGGGAAAAAGAAGAGCGCCCGGCTCGTCAGGCCCGGGCGCTCCATGGGACGCGGCCTACTCGTCCCGCGAGGGTTTCTTCTTCCTGGCAGGAGCAGGGGTCTCCTCCCCTGCCTGCTCACCCGAATCCTCGGACTTGACCTCTTCGGCCAGGGAAGAGATGTCGGAAGAGTACTTGCTGATCTTGCCCTTGAGCTCTTCCTTGAGGGCGTCGCCGCCGCTGTATTTGGCGGCCTCGCGGTCGAGGTCGTCGAAGGCCTTGTCAGCCCTCTGATAGATGTTCTGCTCGATCTCAGCCTTGAGCTCGACCGCCTTCTCGTATAGGCCCTCGAGCTTCTCGTTCCTCCGGTCGAACTCGGCCACGGAGAGGTGCCCCTTGTTGTGCTGGTCGCAGAGGATCTTGTACCGGCTGATGAGCTGCTGGCTCATGCCGTTCCACTGGATCCCGGTCTGCCGGCCCCAGGTGATCTCCGGGCCGACCTTGGCCACCAGGGCCACGTCCATCTTGAACCCCAGGGAAAGGGAGCGCTTCTTGGTGTCGTGGATCCGGCAGTCGAGCATCCCCCTCTTGACCTTCTGTGTGCACGCGTCATCCACGCACATCGTGACCTTCCCCGCCCACGCGGGGGAAACGCTGAGCGCCGCCGCCAGCATCGCGATCAAGTACATGACACCCTCCTCAAGAACGGCTTGTTCCTCACGCCCCCCTCAGCTACTTTCCTCCCCCGCGGGGGGAGGAAAGTGACTCGCCGCAGGACGGACAGAACTTGGCTCCCGGCGCGGTCTCGGCCTTGCAGTGCGGGCAGGCCGCCGGGCCCATGCCTTTGCCGCAGGACGGGCAGAACCTGGCTCCGGCCGGAGCCTCGGCCCTGCAGGACGGGCACGACGCCTTCGCCCCGACCGAGCCTGCGGCGGCCTGTCCCATGAGCCCGCCCATGACCTGTCCCATGCCCGCGCCGGCTCCCACGCCCATCCCCAATCCCATGCCCGCGCCCATGGCGCTGCCCTCGGTCCCGGCCGCCTTCTCCATGGTGTCGAAGGTGCGCTTGGTCTTGTAGCCCTCTCCCAGGATGTCCATCTCGGCCTTGTCCGCCATGGCCTTCTTGAGCCGCACGACGCTCTCGTCCGTCTCAGGGGCGTCGATGGAGTTGACGAAGAAGTTCACCACTTGGACACCGAAACGGGCGAATTCGTTCTCCACCTTCTTCTGCAGGGCCTCGGAGATCTCCTCGAGGTAGGCGTTGATCTCCAGGATGGTCACCTTCTGCTTGATGACCGTCTCGGCCAGGTAGTCCTTGATGCGGGTCAGCAGCATCCCGCGGAACTGGTTGCTGAGCGAGTCCACGGTGAACTCGTTCATGGTGCCCGAGAGCTGGACCACGAGCTTGCGCGAGTCCGCGACGCGCACGCCGAACTGGCCGAAGGCCCGGACCGGGAGCATCACGTTGAACTTGGGGTCTTGGAGCTGGATCGGGGTGGTCGTGCCCCACTTGACGTCGAGGTTGGTCGCCTTGTTCACGAAGTAGATCTCCGCCGCGAACGGGGTCTTGTTGCCGAAAGGCAGCTTAATGAGAGCCCTGAGCAGCGGGATGTTGGAGGTCTCTAGCGTGTGCGTGCCCGGCCCGAGGACGTCGAGGAGCTGGCCGCCCTTGAAGAAGAGCGCCTCCTGGGACTGGTTGACGATGACCTGGGTGCCCCACGTGAGGTCGTCCGGCGGGTGCCGCCAGACGAGGACCGTCCCGGGACCGTCGTATTTCACTCTATCGATGATGGCCATGGTAATTCTAGACTAGCATTTCCTCCATAGGTCTTCCAGCGCTGCGCTGCGCTGGGAGTCCTGGCCCGCCCAGCCGGGTCCTGCGGCGGTCAGAGTTCCTTCAGACGCCGGAGGAACTCCATGCTGTCTGCGAGCCGTGACTTGGGATCAGGCGTGAAGACGTCTGCGAAGACCGTTTCCAGCCCCTTGGGGATGTCAGGCGCCAGGGTCAGCGGTGGTTTGTGGCTCAAGGATTCCTTTGCCGCGAGGAAGTCCGGGCCGCTGAAAGGGAGCGTCCCGGTCAGCATCTCGTAAAGGCAGACGCCCATGGCGTAGACATCGGAGGCTGGGCAGAAGGCTCCCCGATGTTGTTCCGGGGCCATGTAGGCCAGGGTCCCGGCCATGTCCTGGCGCGTCATGCGCGATAACGAATCCTTGGCATGCCTGGCCAGGCCGAAATCCATGACCTTCACGAAGCCCTGGTGGTCCACCATGATGTTGCCGGGCTTGAGGTCCAGGTGCAGGACCTTCGCCTTGTGCGCGCAGTCCATGGCCTGGCAGATATAGCTGAAGATATCGCGGCATTGGGTGAAGGTCATGCGCTTGCAGGAATTCAGGATGGAGGAAAGAGGCTTGCCGTCCACGTATTCGAACACCAGGAACACGTCGCCGTCCTTCTGGACGATGTCGTGGATGCTCACGATGAAGGGATGGCTGAGCTCCGCCACGCTCCTGGCCTCGGCCAGGAACCTTTTCAGGTTCTCCTTGTTCTCTTTGAGCTCGGGCCGCATCTTCTTGATCGCCACCGCCCGCATGAGCTCCCGGTCGAAGCCCCCGAAGACAACCCCCATGCCGCCTTCGCCGATCTTCTGGCGAATGTCGTACCTGTCCGGCACGGAGGCCGCGCCGGCCTCGGGGCTCGCGGCCTGGGGAGGGGCGGCTTTCACGGCGGCAATGGGCTCTGCCGGACCGGGAGTTCCCTGCGCCGGGCCTCGCGGCCGCATGAGACGCAGCATCCCGCCGACGATGCCGACGAGGGCGACGAGCGCCAATCCCCCGGCGATGCCCAGAGCCTGCGTCCGAGTCGGGCCGGCCGGCTGTTTCTTGCCCGCCGGCATCTGCTCCCCGGGCATGAGGAAGAAGAGGTCCGAGTCCCCCTCGAGGTCCGCCGCGGATTCCAGGCTCATCTGGAACTTGGGGTCCAGGGCCACCGCCTTCTTGAGCAGGGCCAGCATCCCTTCCCTGTCTCCCAGGCACCCCAGGGACCAGGCCTTGATCGCGTAAGCTGTCGCGTCCGTGGGGTCCGCGGCCACGGCCCTGCCCGAAGTCTGGAAGGCCTCCTTGCAGAGCTTCAGATGGTTCTCGGCGTCAGCCTCGAGCTTGAGGAACTGCGGGTCGTCCGGCTTGAGGGCAAGGCCCTCCTTGGCGTCCTTGATGACCGCAGGCCAGTCCTTCTTGGCCTTGTCAGCGTAGGCCAACATCAAGCGGGCCCGCCGGTTCTTCGGGTTGGCCTTGAGCGCCGCAAGCGCCCGCCTGATGGCTTCATCGATATTGCCCGCCTCCAGAAACGTTCTCGCGTCGGCCGCGGCCAGGTCCGAGGCCTTCATCTGCGGGTCCATGGGAACGCGCTTGTCGGGCATGCCGAAGGCGCGGAGCGGCGCCACGGCGCCTGCGGTCTCCAGGGACACGCCCTTGGCCCGCGGCCCTTTTTCCAGATCGTCCCGCGGAGTCTCGCCGAACGGGTTCTTGGCTGGAGTCTTCGGCGGCTCTTTGAGATCGAAGTTCGAGCAGCTCAGTTGGGCGATAGCGAAGGACGCGTCGTCGCCGGCATCCTCCGCCACAGCGGCTTTCGCGTCGGAGCACGCCCCCTCCTTGTCGCCCGCCTTGAACTTGTCGCGAGCGCCTTTCTTCGATACAGATTCAAGCAGGCCCGCTTCCCGGAGGCACGATTCCTGCGATTCATCGTCCCCCAGGCGGCCTACGCATCCTTGGTGGATCTTCCATTGTTCCGGTCTGGCTCCGCTTATGCGGCCGGCCGCCGCTGTACATGCTGGATCATGGGAACAGGGAGATTTACCAGCGTCTATTAACATTTGGATGTCAGCGTCGTAGTTGGGATCAGGAGTGCCGGCTGCCAAAGCTGGCCCGCCGCATGCCAGCATGAGCCCGATGCCGGCTGCCAGCGACAGCCAGCCGGGTCCGTAGGCGGCCGCGCCGCCGGACGGGAACTCCTCGGAATGCCCAGGACTCTCCATAATGCGCGTGGTTCGGCATGAATAGCCTAGCAGAGTGCTGTCTGGCAGTCAATATATCATGTCTATTGGTGTCTGGCTCGCCGCGGGGAGAAAGCCTACAATCGGGGAGGCTGAAAATGGCCGACAATATCTACGGAATCCTTGGGAGAAGGCTCCGCGAAGAGCGCAAGCTCGCGGGCCTGACCCTTGAGGGGCTCGGCGAAAAGGCCGGGATCACGGGCGCGTTCGTGGCGCACATCGAAGCAGCCAGGAAGAGGCCCACCCTGGAGACGGTCAGCAAGCTCGCCTGCGCCCTGAAACTGCCGGTTTCCTCCCTCATCGAGGACCCGGAGCCCCCGCAGACCGACAGGGACAGAGCTTACATCGAACAGATTGCCAGCATCCTGCGGGACCGGAGCCCCGAGGAGAAACAAGCCCTGGTCAGGGTCGTCCGGGCCGCGTCGAGCCTGACGGAAAAGACCCCCTGATCGCCGACGGACCCTTGCAATTCCCGCCCGCCTGATGTATACTCAATTGAGGTCTCAATTAAGACCCAGGGAGGAATGTGATGCACGCCATCGACCTGCTCAGGGCGGAGCATGTGGGCCTTCGCGAGCTCAAGGCAAACATGTCCGGCTACGCCCACAGCAAGAAACCCGTCATCGCGACCGACCACGGCAAGCCGCTCAGGGTCCTGGTCTCCTACGAGGACATGGTCTCAATCCTGGAGATGCTCAGGGACCTGCTCGCGCCCAAGACGGCCGCCGCGCTCACGCGGGGCCGCAAGGCCATCGAGTCCGGCGCGAAGGGAATCCCCGCCAGAAGGACGCTCGACAAGCTGCGCTGAAGAATGGGGTCCCAGGGCTTCGTCCTCCTCTACCCTGACGCCGCCACGGAAGCGTTGTTTGTAGAGTTCCTCTCGGGCCTGGGCCCCTCCAGGCGCAAGACGGTCATGAACGCCATCCTCCGCCTGGAGGACAGCCCGCGCCCCCGCGACAACGCGGCCCTCAACTACTGCGAGGTTCAGCCCGAAGCCCTCAAGGTCTTTCTGCGCCTGCTTCCTGGAATCCCGGTCGAGAAGGGCCAGCCCAGCGCCTACCTCGACTACCTCCGCGCCAGGCACCGCGTCACCGTGGAAGACGTCACTGTCATCTACGCGATCGACGACGCCAAGAGATACGTCTGGCTCATGGCCGTACGCGAAGCTGCCCCGGAAGAACTGCCGTCATGACAGCGGTTGACGGCCGGAGAACCAGGCAAGTTTTTTCGAGTTTACTCATTAAGTTGATAAGAGCAGCAGCACGCGGGCGAAGTCCTCGGGCGGCTCGCATTTGACCTTTTTCGCCTCCCCGTCCGCGCCGAAAAATCCGATCTCCAGGCCGTGGAGCATGAGCCTCGGCGCTCCGCCCACGGGCCGGTCCTTGCCGTAGAGCGCGTCCCCCAGGATGGGGTGCCCCGCGGCGTAGAGGTGCACCCTGATCTGGTGGCGCCGGCCCGTCACCGGCTCGACCTCGAGCAGGGTCGCGGCCGCGAACCGTTCCAGCACCCGGTAGCGAGTGAGGGCCGACTTGCCGCCTGGAAGACTGTATCCGCCTT
Organism: Elusimicrobiota bacterium; assembly: GCA_016234805.1. GTDB lineage: Bacteria > Elusimicrobiota > Elusimicrobia > UBA1565 > UBA9628 > JACQWX01. The sequence goes on along the minus strand of JACRNU010000017.1, from coordinate 27,658 downwards.
GGGCGATGCCCATGCGGCCGGACCCGAACTCCCTGATGGGCCGGTCCACCGAGCCGTCTCCGGCCACGACGCCCTGGACGGCCGCGAGGTAGGTCTTCCTCGTCCGGCGCCGCTCGAACTGCAGGCACAGGTCGCGGTGCGTCTTCCGGTCCTTGGCGAAGAGCACGACGCCGCTGGCGTCCTGGTCGATCCGGTGGACCACGAAGACCGGTCCGCGGACGGCCTCAAGCGCGGCGCGAAGGCAGGGGCCTGAGTCCGCGGTCGAGGCAGTGGGCGCGGAACGGCCGGGGATGACCGGGACGCCGGACGGCTTGGCCACGGCGAGGACGCCGTCGTCCTCGTAAAGGACCGTCAGGCCTTGACCGAGTTCAGGAACCGTGCGCTCTCCTCCGGCAGCGAGGTGTTGATGAACATCCCCGACCCCAGCTCGAAGCCCGCGGTCTTATTGAGCCGCACCACGAGGCTCAGGTACCAGTGGAAGGCCTCGGTCGTGCCGCGGTCCAGGGGGGCTGACTGGATGACGTAATTGTAGTCGGGGTTCACCAGGCCCGCGTCGAGCTTCTTGAGGACGCCCTGCAGGACGGAGGCCAGATCGGCGATCTCGCGGTCCATGATGTCGCCGAAGCTCGCGGTGTGCCTCTTGGGCAGGATCCAGATGTGGAACGGAGAGAGGGCCGCGAACAGGACGAACGCGGTGAAGTGTTCGGTGTCGAACAGGATCCGGGTCCCCTGCTTGCGCTCCTCCTCGATCATCCGGCAGAACACGCACCGGGCGTTGCGCTCGAAGTACTTCTCGGCCTCGTCCATGCGGTGCCGGATGCCGGAGGGGACGATGCTCGAGCCCACGACCTGCGTGTGGGGATGCTCCAGGGAGGTCCCGGCGGCCTCGCCGCGGTTCTTGAAGATGAGGGTGAGGGACACCTTCTCCCGCTTGACGGACGCTTGGAACCGCTCCCGATAGACCGTCAGGAGGTCACCCATCTCCTGAAGGGAGAGGAGAGCCGAATGCTTGCAGTGGGACGGGGAATCGATGATGACCTCGTGGAGGCCCTCGCCCGGCAGGAGGTGGTAGACGCCCCCTTGGGCCTTGGGGTGGGCCGCGTCCTCGACGAGAGCCGGGAACTTGTTCTTGACGGCCCGCACCTTCCAGCGCTGGGGTTCGCCGAGGGTGTAGGCGGATTCGGACATGGCCTCGTTGCCGGGGCAGAACGGGCAAGTCTTGCTGTGTTCGGTTCCTGCGGGGCGGGGCTTGCGCTGGGACCGGAAATCCTCCGGCCGCATGGCCCGCTCCGTCGCGATGATGACCCACTCTTTGGTGGCGAGGTTCTGTCTCAACTCGGGCATGTCGTTCTCCTGGGGTCCGGCCTAGTGGATTCTAGCAACCCTGGCGCCCTCGGGTCCACCCGGGGGAACCACGATCCCGACGGACGAGCCCACGGCGACGTCGCTGAAGAGCCTGTACCCCACCCGGCGCGTGATCTCATGGGCAGTCCCTTCATGGAGGAACCGCACCTTGAGCTCCACCTCCCCCCAGGGCCCGGAAGCGAGGTTCTTGACGCCGATCACGGTCCCGGAGAAGAGCCTGGCCTGCCTGCGGCTGCGGCCGCGCGCCCGGGCGAGGAAGGATAGCAGTCCCGACACGGGCAGGATGAGCGCGAGGAGGAGCCCGGCGTCTTCGACCCGGATAGGCAGCTTCTTCATCGCCCCGAGCAGGATGCCGGCGACCGAAGCCAACACGCCCGCGGCCGCGAACACGACCGCGAGAGACGCTGTGAGATCCCCGCCGAAGACGGTCGCGACCTCCATGTCGGTGAGGAGTCGTCCGGAGGCGCCGGGGGCGGGCGTCCTCCGCTCGCCCGGTGCCGGCGCGGCCTTCGGCCCAGCTTCGGCGATCGCGGCCTGGAGCTTCTGCACCTCGCCCGCGTCGAACCAGGTCCCCCCGCACCCGGGACACGCCTCGAGCACGATGTCCGCGGATTCGAGCCGGGCGTGGAGCATCATCCTGCCGCAGCGCGGGCAGGAGAAATCCGAGGGGTAGACCGATTGGAAGGCCTTGGCGAGCTCATCGTAGAGCCGCTGGGGCTGCTGGACGAACCGGTAGATCTCGGACTTGTCGAGCCAGGCCCCGGAGCAGGACCGGCACAGGTCCACGGCCATGCCGGGCCCGGCCTGGACCTCCGTGAGGACGGCGTCCTTGCACTTGGGGCACTTCATTGGACACTGATTATAATATAGTATGGACATCGGAGGACGACCATGAACGAAAAAGTGAACGTCACACTGCAGGGGATCAGCGAAGACCTCTCGAAAGCCACCGGCGCCTACGACCCGGTCGAGCTCGGAGAGATGACTCCGGACGGGCTGATGGGCGTCCTTCAGAAAGCCGTCAAGCTCCAGGCCCCTCAAGGGGGCCCGGACGCGGACATCTGCGCGCCGAGCCTGGTCGTGGACCACGCCGGGCAGACCTATTCCTTCAGCGTGGAGAACGGACAGCTCATGGACTCCGGTTCAGGGGCGAAGCTCGGCATCTTCGACGCCGTGGCTCTGGTGACGAAGCAGCGCGGCCGCTCCGAGGTCCGCGCCGAGAAAGACAATGAGACCGCTCCCATGGAATGGGGGAGCGACAACCCGGACGTCAAAGGCCTCACCCCGGTCCGCAAGAAGGACCTCCCCCCCACGGACCGCCAGGAGACCGAGTCCGCCGCCATCGACACCGGCGCCCGGGCCCCCCAGTTCTCCATGACCGTCTGGAAATCCGTCAACGCCAAGGGGCTCCCCGTGGGCATGCTCGTCACGGGCATCTTCATCGGCCTGCTGGCCCTGACCGTCATCGGGACGGGCAACCCGGGGCCGGGCATCGTGGTCGCGGCTGTGGCCGGCCTCTGCTTCTGGCTCCGGGGAGTGTTCGCCCGCAGCGGAAGGACCGAGCTCCGGCTGGGCTTCGACTGGAAGTCCAACGCCGTCTGGGCCAAGCGCGACTCGGACAAGACGGTGTCCTGGCTCGGCAACGCGAACTGCATCACGGACTTCAGCATCGGGGAATACCGCTACCAGAAGACCGTGCGCACGGGCGGGCCCATGGGGAACGTGAAGGCCACGGAGAGCCTCTGGCAGCTCAACGTGCACAAGAACAACGGCTCCTGCGTGCCCCTCCTATCGAACCTCGCGAGCAAGGCAGAGGCTTCGGAGGCCGCGGCCAAGGCGAAGGCCCTCATGGCTTCGCAGGATTGATGCCGGCGGCCTCTGTCCGCGTGGGCTGCTGCGGCTTCCCCGTGTCCCGGCCGCGGTACTTCGAGTCCTTCGGCGTGGTCGAAGTCGAGTCCGGCTTCTATCAGCCGCCCAAGCCGTCCACGGCCGAGCGCTGGAGGGCCGAGGCGCCCAAGGGCTTCCAGTTCATGGTGAAAGCCTGGCAGCTCATCACCCATCCTCCGACCAGCCCGACCTACCGCAAGCTCGGGACGGACCACCCGGCCCGGCTCGACCGCTGCGGCCACTTCCGGTCCAGCCCCGAGGTCAAGGCGGCCTGGGAGCGGACCCTGGGACTCGCCCGCAGTCTCCAGGCCCAGATGGTCCTCTTCCAGACTCCTCCGACCTTCCGGCCTGACGCGGACAGGCTCAGAGACCTCTACGCTTTCTTCGAGCGGGTCGAGCGCGGAGGGCTCCTTCTAGCATGGGAACCTCGCGGAGAAGGTTGGACCAGGAAGCTGGTCACCCGCGTCCTATCCGACCTCAATCTCGTCCACGCCGTGGACCCATTGGCCTCGGAGCCCCTGGGACGCATCGGCTACTTCCGCCTCCACGGGACCTATCGGGACGGGCGTCCTGTCTACCGCCACCGCTACACGGACGAAGAGCTCGGGAAGCTCGAGCGCCTAGCCCGGTTCCAGCCCACCTTCGTCTTCTTCAACAACTCGGACATGTATCAGGACGCCCGCCGTTTCCTTCGGTTGCTCTAGGGCAGCCAGAAGTCCCGAGGGTAGAGACGGATGAGGCGCTCCGCCTCTCCGTGTGCCTTGAGGTAGGCCTCGTAGTCGTCGAGCAGGGGCGCCGGGCCGATGACGAACCCCGAGGCCTCCGGAGCCTCCGCGGCCTTCGGGCCCAGGCCCACGAGCACGCGGCCGAGCACGGGCGCGACCCTTGATTGGACCGCCTTGAGCGCCCCGGGCTCGCGGGCCTTGGCCACGAGCCGCGACTTGAAGGCCCGGACGACCTCAGGGGTGACGCCGTCGGCAAGGTTGGCGGCCATGGCATAGCCGCGGGTGGCGAAGTCCTCGGCGCCGCGGTAATCTCCGAAGGAATTGGCCAGGGCGTACTCCACGAAGAACGGAGAGTCGATCGCGGTGTTCGAGGCCACGCTCGCCGCGAAGCCCATGGTGGCCGCCAGGCTTGGGCAGCGCTCCGCGTAGTAGCCGATCCTGCCGTTGAGGAGGCTCGAACCCACCCCGTTGCCGTACGCGAGGCCCTCGGCCCAGGTCCTCATGAAAAGGCTGTGGCCGGCCGAGCCTCCAAGGACATTGGCCGCGAGATAATCCACGAGGTCCCCAGCCTCGTGCTCTTGGTACGAAGGCGCCTTGGCCGACAGCACGAGCACCCCGGACTTGGTGCCGTTGTTGACCAGGGCCACGTGCACGGGCCGGCCGCCTTCCCGGACCGAGGGCTCGCGGCCGGCCAGCCTTTCGAGGATCATGGCCCGGGAACGCGGCTCTGGGCCGCGAGGACCTGCCTCGGGCAGGGCGGAGAGCACGGCAGAGAGCCTCCGCAGGGCCTCGTCCATGGAAGCGTCGTTGCCCGTGAGGCTCAACCGGACGCGGCCCCTCCTCAAGATCATGGACTGGAGTTCCTTGAGCTTGGCCACCACCGCGGCTGAGCCCACCCCAAGATCGGCAGAAATACCACGGCTGAGTTCCGCCAGATCCTGTCGCCAGGTCTCATCCGGCAAGCCGCCGAGCTCCCACCTGAGCCCCTCGGCCATCTCCGCGGGAAGCTTCGCGATCGCGGCCAGGGCGTCCTTCCTCGTCCCCTTGGCCGCGGATGCCGAGACCCCGGCCAGACCCGCGCGCTGGTCCGCGAGCTCGGCTTTGGACGGGTCTTCGAGCATCCAGCGCAGGCGGTCGAGGTGGTGGAGCTTCGTGAAAGGGCTGCGAATGCTCATCCACGCGGGCTGGTCCTGGTAGAGCCACGCGGACGCGGGCTCGCGCACCCAGTACTCCTCGCGCTGCTGGGTCATGGTGCGCAGGCTCTGGATGCGCTCGCGCGCCATGTCGATGAGCCGGCCCCGGGACGCAGGCCCGAGGAGATTGCGGCGCAGGCAGGACTCGACCCACTCGGCGGCGCGGGCGACCTCATCCCGGCTCGACGCCCCGGCGGTCAGGGAGAGCTCGAGTCTCCTCGTACGCGGGTTGGCCGCCACGTCGCTCGAGAGCTCGTAGATCTCCTGGCGGTACTTCTCGATCATGGCGCTGTAGTCGAGCGCCTCACCCGCGGCCGTGGTCACGCCCACGCCCGTGAGCGTATCCGCGAGCAGGGGCAGGTAGACATGGTACTCCGCGGGCACCCGGGAGAGGTCGAAGAAGAGCCCCATCTCCGTGAACGGCGAGTCCCCGACCCCGCTCAAGGTCGCGGTCCCGATCTTGTCCACCTCCTTCTGCCGGACCGAGAGCTCCTCATCGAGAGAGAGCGGCGGGGATTGGACGAAGGAGGCTTTCTCGACCTTCTTGTCGCGCTCCTCGAGCTCGAGGGCCGCGAGGTCGCTGGCTGCCTTGCGCTTCTTCAAGGCCGCCTGGAGGTCCTTCCCGCCATGGGACGCCAGAGCCTCGGACTCGAGGGACGCGATCCGGGCGCGCTTCTCCGCGGTCTGTCGCACGAGGAGGTCCGCGTCGGGCCTGAGGCTCGTCACGAAGGGCTTGGACCTCAAGCCCCCTTTGGCCGCGGCCGCGGCCCACACGTTCTCTCCCGCGTCGATGCGCGCCAGGAGACGGACGAAGGCCTCGGTCTGCGGCACCGATTTCCGGAAGCCCGCGGACGAGGCGTTGAGCCGTTCGAGGTATTTGTGCCACGCCACGCCGCCCGAGCGCATGCCGAAGCGCGGGGGGTTGTCCATGAACTTGAGCAGGCCCCTGCGCCGGGCGCTGACCAGAGAGCGGGCCTTGGCCCCGACCTCGCGGAGCTCCTGGCTCCCGGGCTTCAAGCCCGCGAGCCAGGCCACGCGGTCCACCACCGCGCCGCGCAGCGACTCCAACGATCCTTTGCTCACCCGGTCCGCGGCTAGGCCGGAGAAGCTCACGCACGGCAAGTTCGAAGGCGGGTCGTCTAGGTAGGCGCCCACCGAAGTGATCCCGAAATCCGATTTCCTGGTCTGGCGGTCGACCATGTCCTTGTGGAGGTAGGAGGTCTCCCCTCCCGCCAAGAGGTCCAAGAGCACGCCGAGGGCCAGGGCGTCCGAAGCCGAGAGGGACCAGATAGGCTTGAAGGCCAGGTAGACGTCCTGCGGAGCGTCCGCGTCCGCCGAGGGATAGGAGCCGATGCCGATGCTCCCCTCGGCCGCGGGCTCGAACGGCGGCACGGTGATGGCTGCCGGCGCGGGCCCGGCCCCCTTGCCCACCCGGGCCAGGATGGCGCTGAAGCGCTCCAGGAACGCGAACGGGTCCTCGTTGGCGGGAAGGGCCGCTGCCACGGCCATGCCCGGCCCGATCCGGTAGTGCTCCGCATGGAACGCGCGGACCTCGGGCACGGTCACGGTCCGCATCGAGTCCGGCGCGCCCGCGAAGTTGAGCGCCAGGGGATGCTTGGGACCGAACGCAAGGCGGCTGAGCTCGAACCAGCCCGCCAGGTCCGTCTTCTCCATGCCCGAGACCATCTCGTTGTAGACCGTCCCCTTCTCCTCGATGGCAAGCGCGCCCATGGACGCGTTCGAAACCACCTCCGGGTTGTAGATCTCCCGCCGGATCTCAGAATCCGTGAAATCCGGGTGGACCAGGGTGTCGAGGCAGGCTTCGAAGAGTCGGTAGAAATCCTCCATCCCGGCCGCAGTGTTGAACATGTAGCCCGTGAGGTCCGCGTAAGTGCCGGCCGTGTACTCGCCGATGCTCATAGCCACGAGCATGTTGAACCGCTTGCCCTTGGCGCCCTTGCCCAGCACCAGGTGCTCGAGCGCGTGAGGGATGCCCTTGTCGTCGGCCGTGAGCGTCTTGAAGGTGAGCGACACTTGCGGGACCGAGGCGAAGAAGAGAAGGTCGGTCTCGAGGCCCGTGGGCCGGTGCAGGAACCGGGCGCCCATGGCCTTGCCGAGATGGTTGACATAAAGGCTCACGGCTGTGAAGTCTCCGACCTTCTGGCCCTTCTTGAGCCCGGCCAGGGCGCCTGCCCCTCGGGGACGGGCCGCGCCGCGTCCGGAAGCGGCCCAGGCCGGCAGGACCGTGATGACGCCCAAGACCACGGCGATCAGAAGGAATAGAGGTTTCATGCTACATCCCGACCAGGATGAGGTCCGGGTCCTCGAGGTGGCGCTTGACGTCGTTGAGGAAGTGCTGGGCGTGGGCGCCGTCGAGGTTGCGGTGGTCGAAGGTCAGCGAGAGGGGCAGGACCCTGCCCACGCGGATGGCGCCGTCGCGGGCCACGGGCTTCTCGGTCAGCCGGCCCACGCCGAGGATGCCGGTCTCCGGATGGTTGAGGATGGGCGTGCCGAAGAGCCCGCCGATGGAACCGTAGTTGGTGATGGTGAAGGTCCCGCCCTTGAGCTCCTTGACGTCGAGGGTGCGCTTGCGGGCGCGCTGGGAGAGGTCTTCGATCTCGCGGGCGATCTGAAGGACGGACTTGCCGTCTGCGGCCTTGACATTGGGCACGATGAGCCCGTCCTGGGTGTCCACCGCGATGCCGATGTTGTAGTAGGCCTTGAACACGAGCTCGCCCTTCTCCTCGTCGAAGGACATGTTCATCTCCGGGACGCGCTTGAGCGCCCCGACCACGGCCTTAATAAGGAAAGGCATCAGGGTCAGGTGCACGCCCTGCCGGCCCGCCTCGGCCTTCATGCGCTCCCTGATGCGCCAGAGCGCGTCCACTTCCGCCTCGTCCATGGTCGTCACCTGCGCGGTCCTGGCCAGGGATTCGCTCATGGCAAGGGCCACGCGCCTGCGCACCCCGCGCACCGGGACGCGCTCCACCGGGCCCCAGGCGTCCGAGCCCGCGGACCCGCCCGGCGGCCGCGAGCCCTTCTCAGGGGCTCCGAGCGCGGCGGCGCGGCGGATGTCGTCCTCCGTGACCGTGCCCTTGAGTCCGGTTCCGTGGATGATCTCAATGTCCACTCCAAGGCGGCGGGCCAGGTCTCGGTCCTTGGGCAGGGCCGTGACCCTGGGACGCGTCACCGGAGGAAGAGCTTCCTTTGAGGAAGGCGCCGCGGGCTCGTCCTCAGGCGCCTCCTCGAGCCGGCCCACCACGCCGACCGAAGGGCCCTGCACTGTGAACGGTTCGGGCGGGAGTGGAGGCGGAGGAGGAGGCGGGGCTGGCGCCGGCTTGGCAGCCTGGGGCGGCGGGGGCGCCTTGGCCAGGACAGCCTTGAGCTCGGCCTCGTCTCCGATGACCGCGATGACCTCGCCCACTGCCACGATGTCCCCCGGCCCTCCTTTGAGCCTCAGGACGAAGCCCGCGACCGGAGATGGGACCTCGACCACGGCCTTGTCCGTCTCGATCTCAGCGAGGACCTGATGGTCCGCCACCCGGTCGCCGACCTTGACCTTCCACTCCACGATCTCGCCTTCCGTCAGCCCTTCTCCGATGTCCGGAAACTTGAACTCGAAAACCATCCCCCCTCCTCTAGATCAGACTCAAGCCGCCAACGCCTTCCTCGCCCCGGCCATGATGCGGCGGTGGCCGGGGAGGTAATGCTCCTCGAGCTGGGCAAGGGGCATGACCGTGTCAAACCCCGTGACCCTCTCGATGGGGGCCAAGAGGCTGGTCAGGGCCTCCTCGGCCACGCGGGCCGCGAGCTCGGCCCCGAGGCCCAGGGTACGCGGAGCCTCATGCGCCACGACCAGCCTTCCGGTCTTGCGCACGGACTCCACCACGGTGGCGCTGTCCATGGGCGAGAGGGTGCGCAAATCCACCACCTCGACGCTGAAGCCCTCGGTCTCCAGTTCCTCGGCAGCCTTGAGCGCTTCCCGCACCATGGCGCCCCAGGCCACGATGGTGAGGTCCTTGCCTTCGGCCGCGACCGCGGCGCGTCCGATGGGCACCGTGTAGTCGCCCTCCGGCACCTCGGCCTTGACCGCGCGATAGATGCGCTTGGGCTCGCAGAACACCACGGGCTCTCCCAGCCTGAGGGCGCTGATGAGCAGGCCCTTGGCGTCGTACGGGTTGGAAGGCGTCACCACGATGAGCCCGGGAGCGTGCACAAGGAGCGTTTCGGGCGACTCGGAGTGCAGTTCCGGGGCATGGATGCCTCCGCCCCACGGCACGCGCAGGACCATGCTCAGGCCCCAGCGCCCCCTGCTGCGGGTGCGCAAGCGCCCGATCTGATTCGATATCTGGTCCAGAGCCAAGTGGAGGAAGCCCTCGAACTGGATCTCAGGGACCGGGATCATCCCTGCCGCGGCCAGGCCAAGGGACACGCCCATGATGGCGGACTCGGCCAACGGAGTGTCCACCACCCGCACCGCTCCAAACCGGGCCTGAAGCCCGTCCGTCACGCGGAACACTCCCCCCTCCCTGCCCACGTCCTCCCCGAGGATCACGATGCGGCGGTCGCGCTCCATCTCGGAGCCGAGCGCGGAGTTGATGGCTGAGACCATGTTGAGCTTAGAAGCCATGGCGCCCGCCCCGGGAAGCCTCGTCCTTGAGGAACGAGGCGTACTCGCTCTTCTGCCGTTCCAGATAGGGAGGCAGGACGCGGTAGGTGTAGTCGAACATGTCCGAGACCGGAGCCGGAGGCATGGCTTCGGCTGCCGCGACCGCGGCCGAGATTTCGGCCCTGGCTTTGGCGAGGATGGCGGCCTCGGCACCATCGTTCCAGAGGCCCTTGGCGCCGAGGTAGCGCCTCAAGCGCAAGAGCGGGTCAAAGGGCTTCTGCACATCGACCTCGGCCGCGGTCCGGTACTTGCTCGGGTCGTCCGAGGTCGTGTGCGGTCCGATCCGGTAGGTCAGCATCTCGATGAGCCGCGGTCCCCCTCCGGAGCGCGCCGCGGCCAGGGCCTCGTTCATGGCGCCTGCCACGGCCAGCAGGTCGTTGCCGTCGATGAGCAGTCCCGGGAACCCGTAGCTCGACGCGCGCTGGGCGATGGTCGCGGCCGCGGTCTGGCCGCTGCGCGGCATGCTGATGGCGAACTGGTTGTTCTGGCACACGAAGACCACGGGCGTCTTGAGCACTCCCGCGAAGTTCATGGCCTCGTGCACGTCCCCCTGCGAGCTCGCCCCGTCGCCGAAGTAGGCCACGGCCGCGCTCTTCTCGCCCTGGAGCATCATGGCCCAGGCCAGGCCCACGGCATGCAGGGTCTGGCTGCCGATGACGATCTGGATGGGCAGGACCCGCATACCTTCCGGGACCCGCATGCCCCGCTCGTCGCCCATCCAGTAGCGCAAAAGGCTTTGCAAGGGAACGCCCCGCAGGAAGAGGGCGCCTGTCTCGCGGTAGGTGGGGACCAGCCAATCCGAGGGCCCCAGGAACGCGGCCGAGGCCTGGGAAGCCTCCTGGCCGTAGAACGGGGCGTAGGTGCCCATCCTCCCCTCGCGCTGCAGGTTCAAGGCGGTCTGGTCCGCCAAGCGCATCACGGACATGCGCTCATAGAGCTCGAGGATGCGCTGGCCCGGAAGATCCGGCCGCAAGTCTTCGTTGAGACGCCCCTCGGGATCGAGGATCTGGAGGCTCTCGCCTTTCGTCGGATCGAATCGCTCGAAATACATGCCCTTCGCCATTATATGAGATTCTCTTAATACTTAGACGCGGAACAAGTCCGGACGATTCCGTCTCAAGCCCAAGCGGAGGAAGGTCGCGGCTACGCCAATCCGCTCCGGATGGAGCGATAGCTGGCGTAGCGCGGAAGGCCGGTCAGGCCGCAGGCAGGCTCCCCGTCGTGGAGGCAGTCCCGGCCGCATCTCAAGGCCGCGGCGCGGAGCTCAGGGAAATGCTCCAGGAGCCCGCCCCTCTTCACGCCCACGAGGCCGAAGTTCATGACCCCTGGAGTGTCGATGAAAGTCGAGCCCTCAGGCCCTGGAAGCAGGACCGCTCCTGAAGTGGTGTGGCGGCCCCAGCCGCTCCTCTCATTGACCGCGCCGATGCGGCCATACTCCGAGTCATCGAGGAGCCGGCGCAGGAGCGAGGTCTTGCCCGCGCCTGATTGCCCGCAGAAGACCGCGGTCCTGCCCCGGACCAAGGCCAGAAGGCGTTCCGTGCCTAGCCCTTTGAGGGCGCTGGTCTCCACGACCAAGGCTCCCGAGGATTGATAATGGGACCACGGCCGCGTCCCGGAAGGGCCGGCAAGATCGACCTTGTTGACGCAGAGGATGCGCTCGATATTCTGCGCCGAGGCCGCCACGAGAAAGCGGTCCACCAGGCCGGGCGAGAAACCCGGGGCAGCCGCGGAGGAGACCACCACCATGCAGTCCATGTTCGCGGCCAGGACATGGAACACCGGGTCGCGCGCGTTCGGAGCCGGCCGGATGAGCCTGTTGCGCCTCTCGCAGCGGCGAGTGATGACCCCGGCCTCCACGCGGACACGGTCATTGACGCACACCGGGGAGCGCTCCCGCACCGCGGCCCCGAAAGCGAGCGTGGACATCTTGTAGCCGCAGAGGCAGGGCTTGGCCGCGCCGTCCAGGAGCGCCGCGGCCTGATTGGGGAAGATCTCCGTCACGGTCGCGTTGCCCTCATCCTGGCCGAGGGTGCGGGCGTTCTTGCGGATGGGCTTCTTGCCGGGCTTGCGGCGGGCGGGATCGTCGTCGTCGAGCCAGCTGTCCTCGGTGATCCTCGGCCGCATCCTAGGACCGCCTCATGGCCGGGACGCTCCGGCGTCCGGGGGACGGATCGGCAAGGTCATCCTGAAGACCGTGCCCCGCCCGGGGGCGCTCTCGAATTCGACCGCGCCGCCGTGACGGACCGCGATCTCGTGCACCAAGGCCAGCCCCAGACCGGTCCCTTGGCCGACCTCCTTCGTGGTGAAGAACGGCTCGAAGACCCACTTTTGCAGATCATGCGGGATGCCGGAGCCGGTATCCTCCACCTCGATGATCGCGCTGCGGGCGTCCGCGGACGGCCGCGTGCGCACCGTGAGGCTGCCCCCATGAGGCATGGCATCGACGGAGTTATTGCAGAGATTGAGGGTCGCCTGCTGCACCTGCCCCCGATGCCCGCGCAGTTCCCCTCCGAACTCCAGCTCGAGCCTCATATCCACCTTCTTCAATCGGGCTTGGGCCTCAGCCATGACCAGAGCCGCCTTCAAGGCGTCGTCCAGGCGGAAGGACTCGGAGACCCACTCGCTGCGCCGCGAGAACGCCAGGAGATCCGAGACCAGCCTCTTGGCGCGAAGGGCCTCCTCCGCGATGGCCTTCAACGGCCCGGACAGGGGATCGGTCTCCTGGACCTTCTCGCCGGCGGCCTGGGCGAAGACGAGGATGCTTCCCAGGGGATTGTTGACCTCATGGGCGATCCCGGCCGCGAGCCTCCCCAGCGCGGAGAGCTTCTCCGACTGGAGGAGCATGCGGTCCTTCTTGCCCAGCTCTTCCTCTCGCCTGATGATCATCGTCATGAGGACCCAGTAGACGACCAGGGCGGAACCGACGGCGATCGCGGCGAAGGCGAGGAAACTCTTGAGTATCCTGGCTTCGGTGGCCTCGACTTCATCCAGGGAAAAACCGAGGATCAACAGGCCAGGCGGTTGCACTGTCCCGGGCCCGACCGCCGCGGGGATCACGAGCTCCAGATGGTTCCGGCCTCTCGCCGAGACCTCGCGCGAGAAAGGCTGGGTCGAACGCCCCCCCAGACCGGCAAGACGCTCCCCCTCAGGCCCGAGCGGAGCGGTTTCGGGCGCCTTGGCGACCACCCGCCCCTCGGCATCGACCGCCGCGGCATAGTCGGCCGCGAAGCCCGGCAAACAGCCTTTAAGGTATTCTTTCAAGGGCTTGCGGTCGCGGGTCTTCAGGCCGATGGCTGTCGACCGGGAAGCCTCGGCAGCGGAGGCCCGGCCGGGCGCCAAGATGTTCCGGATCATGGCCTCGTGCACGTCCGAGCGCAAACGGCGCCCCATGAGCCCTCCCAAGGGAAGGACCACGCCGAGGAACAGCAGGAAGATCTTGTGCCCGAGCCTCATGCCCGTGGAGCGACGAGGACGCTCAAGAGGGCTTGGCGGGCCCATGCCCGAGCGCCTGCTCGAGGACGGCCAGGAGGTCCTTGAGCTCGTAGGGCTTGGCCAGGTAGTTGACAGCGCCCAGCTTCATGGATTTGAGGGCGGTCTCGGCGGTGGCGTAGCCGGTGGCCATGACCACGCCCATCGCGGGCTGGAGCTCCCGCAGGCGCTTCAAGGTCTCGACGCCGCCCAGGCCGGGCATCATGATGTCGCAGATGGCCAGGTCGAACCGGCCGGACTCGGCCTCCTGGATGGCCCGCTCGCCGGATTCGACCGCGACGATCAGGTAGCCCCGGTCGCTCAGGGCGAAGGCCAGCATGTTTCTCTGATTCTTGTCGTCGTCGATGACCAGGACCTTGATCTTGTCGCTTTTGGAGCTGTTCATGGAGGCCTCTCATCGAAGTATAGCCATCGGAACCTACCCCCGTCAAGCCGCGCTCGGAGAGCTCAGCCGAGCTTCAAGCCCACCAGGATGAACTGCACGCCGAGAGCGGCGAGCAGGATGCCCATGAGCCGCTCCATGATGTTCATGAAGGTGGGCGAGAGGCGCCGCGCGCCCGCGGCGGAGACATACAGGATGCCGTAGCTCAGGACCATGACCACGACGAGGCACGCGAAGAACACGACCACGCGGCCGGGAGTGCCGGCCTTGTGGAAGAGGACCATGGCCGTGGTGATGGCGCCCGGACCGGAGAGCATGGGGATGCCCAGGGGCGTGACCGCGATGTCGTCCTTGATGACGCCCTCCTGCTTCTCCTCGGCCGTCTCCTTCAAGGGGCTGCGCTGGGCGCGCAGCATGTCCAGGGCGGCCAGGAGCAGGATGAGCCCTCCCGCGATCTGGAGCGCGGCCAGGGTGATGCCGAAGACCTTGAAGATGACGTTGCCCAGGCACGCGAAGGCGGCCATGACCCCGCCCGCCACCAGGGTCGCGGTCAGGGCCATGCGCTGGCGCTCGGCCGCGGTGTTCTGCGGGGTCATGGCCAGGAACGCCGGGATGGCGCCCAGGGGGTCGACCATGGCGAAGAGCGCGCCGAAGGTCATGAAAGCGTATTCCATCATGGGGTGATATTATACCGAAATGGGAAGCCTTGACGGAGGAGGGAGCCAGGGCTAGACTATCCTTAGGGCGGCTCTCCGCCCTTCCTCGCTATGACTTTCGCCCTCAGGCCGGCCTGGATCCTCGTCTTGTGCGCGGCCGGGTCCGCAGCAGGAGACGAGACCGTCACCCGGCGCGTGGAGCAGGATGTCCTGGAGCCTTCCTTGCGTGCCGTAGACGACGCGGCCCGTGCCCTTGGAGACCCGGGCTCCAGGCAGGCTGCGGCGGACATCAGCCGGCAGTGGGTGACCCCGGCCGCGGACCAGGCAGGCAAGGGCATGATGTCCGCGGCCAGGCACCTCGGCGACCCCCATGCCTCGGGGATGCCGGATCTCTGGCTTCCCGAAAGACCGGGCAACCCGCTGGCCGGCAGGACGATCGACTTCATCGGCGCGGCCTTCGTGGATCCGCTCGCCAAGCACGCCCATGACGCGGCCATGACAGCGAGCCGCAGGCTCGGCTCCCTGGAGACCTACGCGACGGATGCGCTCCTGCCTGAACTCCATTGGAGCTGGCCCGACTTCCTGACCCCCACACAGCCGGACACGAGGAACTCAGGCACGGCGCCCGACCCCAGGGTGAGGAGCAGGTTCCCGGCCCAGCCCAAGGAATCCAGAAGGGATTCTCTCAAGATGATCAAAACACCCCGGGGGTCTCAGCCGGCCCAGCGGGAGAAGCTCAAGCCCGTGGAGGCCCCGTCGTTCCGGTCCCCCACGCCCGGCACTTTCCAGCCCCTGGACCGGGGAGACGGGGACTGATGAGGATTGTCCGCAGGATCGCGGGAGGGACGGTCTTCCTGGATGCCCATGAAGCGGTGAAGGCGGCTCAGGGCTCTGGGAAACGGCTCAGTCCGGGATCTTGATCTTGGAAGGGTCGAAGCCCGGCTGGGGCGCCCGGGGGTCCATGCGCTCGAGCGCCTGCCGGATGATGCGGCCCACGGCGAAGTTCCGGTACCACTTCTTGTCCGCCGGGATGACGTACCAGGGCGCCCACGGCGTGCTGGTCCGGCTGAGGATCTTCCCGTATGCTTTTTGGAACTCGTCCCAATGCTTGCGGGACTCGAGGTCCGCGGGAGAGAACTTCCAGCGCTTCTCAGGGTCGTCCAAGCGCTCCTGCAAGCGCTCCTTCTGCTCCTCCTTGGAGATGTGCAGGAAGAACTTCAGGATGGTGACGCCCTGGTCCGCGAGCTTCTTCTCGAAAGCGTTGATCTCCTCGTAGCGGCCCGCGACCTCGCTCACGCGCATCGTCTTGTACACCGTGGGCACGAGGATGTCCTCGTAGTGGGAGCGGTTGAACACCCCGAAGATGCCCTTGCCCGGCAAGGCCTTCCTGATGCGCCAGAGGAAGTGGTGCCTGGCCTCCTGGGCAGTGGGCTTCTTGAAGCTCGCGACCTTGAAGCCCTGCGGGTTCAAGGGACCGAGCACCCAGCGGATGGCGCCGTCCTTGCCTCCCGTGTCCATGGCCTGGAGCACGATGAGCACCGAGCGCTTGCCTTCGGCGTAAAGCTTCTGCTGGAGTTCGTCGAGTCTTTCCTGGTCCACGCTGAGCTTCTCTCCCGCCTTCTCCTTATCATGCTTCATGCCCGGAGTGCGGCCCGGGTCGAGCTTGGAGAGGTCCACCACACCCTTGGGATTGTATTCCACCCGGAACTTCTCTCCAAGGTCCTCTTTCGCGAAGGAGACCCGGTCCTCTTCAGCCGCGGCCGCGTCGACCGGATCGCCATCCGAGCGGTCGCGGTCATAGAATTTCTTGAGCGCTGAAGCGTCCTGGCCTTTATCCTGGACCTGGACCTTCTCAGCCAGGTCCTTCAAACCCGGCATGGACGCGTCAGGGGAACCCTCCGGAACAGGCGCCGAAACCTCCGGCGCGGCCAGCAATCCCGGAGCGATCCCAGGCAGGGTCGGCACACCCGGAAGCGCGATTCCAGGTGACAGGCTCGGCAGATTGGAAAGTGATGCTCCTGGCAGGATGAACCCCCCAGGCGAGGCAAGCAGGGAACCAGCGGTCCCCAGTTGGAACTGGGGCCGCACCGCGACCGGCACTGTTACGCGGGTCAGGGCCGCGTCAGCAGGCGCGATCGGGAAAGCAGCCAAGAAGGCTGCCAAAGCACAAAGGATCGTCTTCAAACCTTAGTGACATTATATCGCCTGCCTTGGAAACGCGCCTGGGCCATGAGGAGCAATCTCAGGGCAGGCCTAATACCGGTTCCTGCTGGGCCCTTCGGCCATGGCCTCACCCCAGGAATCCCCTTACCATTATAATGTCCCATGAAGATGCTCAAGCTTGGACGCTCAATCGTTGCCTTGTCCCTCTCAGCAGGGCTGACCATGGCGTCCTTTGGGCCAGGCGCGTGCCAAGCCCTTGCAGCCAACATCCAGACCGGCGCGGCCAAGTCCCTTCCCGGCAATCCCCAGGTCACACCCCTTCCGAACGCGTCCTTCCCTGCTTCACCAGGCTCATTCTCAGGCATTGCCGGGACTCCGGTCTCCCTGAACAGCACCATCCCCTCACTGAACGCGCCCGAGGTCCAAGCCTCAGCCGGCCAGGTTCTCGTTGCCGCCTCCCCCTTCCTCGGGACTCCGGCTGTTCCTGTTGTTCCTACTGGCCCGGCCGCCATTGCGCCCATCTCCAGCCTCAAGTCCTCTGTCGAAAACCCGGCCCAGGCTTCTGGCCAGTGGTCAGGCGTGACCGTGGAATCCCTTGGAAAGCTCTCCCAGGACGCGGTCGAACTGCCCAAGGCCGTTGAAGGCTCCGCCTCAGCTTCCAAGGAATGGGCCCAGGATTCCTTCAGCTATCTAAAAGGAGAGACCGACTCCTTCGCGGTCTCAGCGTCCCCGGTCGAAGGCGGATCATCTGAGGGCAAGCCGACCCCTTCCGGCCTTGCGGCCCCGACTTCCGGCAAATCCAGATCATGGGCCAAGCTCATCGGCAAGGCTGTCACGATCCTCGGGGCCGGAGCTGCCATCGGCACCTTCACGTTCCCGGAAACGGGCTACCCCAGCCCTGGACCGATCGTCGAAGCCGCGGCTGAGGCTGCGAAGAATTCCGGCGTCCTGCCCTTCCTCGGCCAGGCCGGGTACGCGGTCGGCAATGTCCTGGGCGCGATCTTCTCCCTTCCCCAGGTCTACAAGACTTTCGAAGACGGGAACAGCAAGGGAACCCCCATGTGGCGGGCCGCAGTCCTGGCCGCGGCCAACCTGGCCCTGGGCGTGGTCAGCGCAACGGTGGCCAACCAGTGGCTCTGGGGCGTGCAGAACATCTTCGCGGCTGTCACCATCCTCACGGTCATCCCCATCGGCGCCATGCTCTCGAAGCAGGCCAGGTCCCGGGCACCTCCGGCTGCAGCAGCCAGCCAGGAACGCAGAGGCAGGTTCCAGGCCATCACCGGGAACCACGCCCTGCTCGCCACCCTCGCGGTGGCGGCTGTCGGCGCGGGCCTGAGCTTCGGCATCTACTACGCTGCCCTGGCAACGGTGCCGGCCATGCTGGCGCACCTCCTGGGAGCGGCAGGCGTGGCCAAGCTCGTGCTCGGCATCCAGGCCGTGACCGGGGGCATGTACTTCCTGCTCTTCCTGCCGGACATCCTCTCCATCCTGCGCGGCAAAGCGCCCAACGGCTTCACCCCTGGCGTAAGCCTGAGCTTCTTCGCCGCGTCCCTGGGCTTCATCCTCTGGACCGGCCAGACGGTCCTGGAGACCCCCAGCGGCACGCCCAAGCACCAGCAGTTCCTCATCTACCTGGCGCTCAACATCGCCTACGCAGTGGTGAGCCTGGCTAGCTGGCTCATCACCCGCCGGCCCCGGAAGAGCCGGTCCGGCTGACATGAACGCCAATCCCTACTTCGTCCTGGTCGTCCTCTTCCTGGTCAACCTGCTCAACTACATCGACCGCCAGGTCCTCTACGCCGTGTTCCCCCTGCTCAAGCCGGAACTGATGCTCTCCGACACCCAGCTCGGAGCCCTGGCCTCCTCTTTCATGATCGTGTACATGTGCGCCGCGCCCTTCGCGGGCTGGTACGGCGACCGGTCGAGCCGCAACCGCTGGCTGGCCGGCGGGGTGGGCATCTGGAGCCTGGCCACCGTGTTCTCAGGCTTGGCCCGGACCTACACCGGGCTCCTCGGAGCGCGGTCCCTGGTCGGCATCGGAGAAGCCTGCTACGGCAGCATCTCGCCTTCCTTCATCGCCGAGCGCTTCCGCCTGGAGACGCGCGCCCGGGTGCTGGGCTTCTTCTCCATGGCCATCCCGGTGGGCAGCGCCCTGGGCTATGTCCTGGGCGGACAGCTGGGCGAGCGCTTCGGCTGGAGGACCGCGTTCTTCGTGGTCGGCATCCCCGGCCTGCTGGCCGCGTTCCTGTGCTGGATGCTCAAAGACCCGCGCACGGACGCGTCCGCGATCCGGGCCGAGCCTCCCCCTTTGGCCGCTTACACAACCCTCTTCAAGAACAGGATCTTCGTGACAAACACCCTGGCAGGGGCGGCCATGACTTTCGCGGTCGGAGGCCTGGCAGCGTGGATGCCGTCCTTCTTCGTCAGGAACTGGGGCGTGTCCGTGGGCCAGGCCGGTCTCTGGTTCGGGGGCGTGACGGTCGCGGCCGGCACCCTCGGAAGCCTCGTGGGCGGGTGGCTCGGCGACTGGGTGCTCCGGTACACGAAGAAGTCCTACTTCCTGGTGACCGGCATGGGCTTCCTTGCCAGCATCCCGTTCGGAGCGGCCACCCTTCTGGCCCCGGATTGCCGCACAGCCCTGGCCTTCCTGTTCTGCGCCGAGTTTTTCATCTTCATGAACAACGGGCCGCTCAACGCCCTGCTCGTGGACTGCACCCCGGTGGCCATCCGGTCCATGGCTTTCGCGGTGAACATCTTCTTCATCCACGCCTTGGGGGACGCGCTTTCTCCGACCCTCATCGGCTGGGTCTCGGACATGACGAACCTCAAGACCGGGATCTTCATGGCCCTGGCGGCCATGTTCCTTGCCGGAGTCTTCTGCCTGTGGGGGACCAGGTACATGGACGAAGCTGGTTCAGAACCCGACCGCTAGCGCGCCCCAGAGGAAGAGCACGTTCAGGGCGAAGAACACCACCTGCATCCAGAACACCCACTTGACCCAGGTCCACCAATCGAGCTTGGCGAGCGCCAGGCACCCGATGAGGGTGTTGTTGGTGGGCATGAGCTGGTCCGTGAACCCGTTGCCGAACTGGAAGATGAGCACCGTGGTCTGCCGGGAGATGCCCAGGAGGTCGCCCAAGGGGGCCATGATGGGCACGGTGAGCGCGGCCTGGCCCGAACCTGAGCTGACGAAGATGTTGATGACGTGCTGGACGCAGAGCATCACCACCACGCTCGCGTACCTGGAGAGGTCCGCCAGGGGCGCGGACATGGAGTTCAGCAAGGTGTCGATGATCCTCCCCTCGGTGGCCAGGACCACCATGCCCTGGGAGAACCCCACCACGATGGCCGCTCCCACCAGGCTGGCCGCGCCCTCCTGGAACGCCTCAGCCATGTCATTGACCTTCATCCTGCAGGCCAGGCCGGTCAGGACGCCCATGGCCATGAAGACCCCGGTGATCTCAGCCATGTACCATTTGAGCCTGACCACGCCGAGCACGATGACCGCGAGGCTCCCGACCAGCATGACCAGCCCGGCGACATGCCCCGCTGTCATGGTCTTCTCGTGCCGGGCAGCCTCCACCATGTGCTTCCTTGTCTCGTGGTCGCGCTCGTAGACCGGGCTTGAGCGCGGATCCTTCTTGACCCTGGCCGCGTAACGCATCACGAACCAGATCGCCAGGCCCGTGAACGCGACCCAGCACAGGGTGCGGTAGCCGATGCCCGAGAAGAGCGGCACGCCCGCGATGCCCTGCGCCACCCCGACCGTGAACGGATTGAGCATGGCGGCCGAGAACCCGATGGAGGAGGCCACGAAGGGGATCGCGCACCCCGTGATCGAGTCGTAGCCGCAGGCGAGCGCGATGGGCACGAAGATGCTGATGAAGGGGAGGGTCTCCTCGCTCATGCCGAAGACCGCGCCGCACAGGGAGAAGAAGGTCATGAAGATCGGGATGATCCAAATCTCCCTGCCGCGGAATGCCTTCAACACCTTGAAGATGCCGGCGTCGATGGTGCCGCTCTTCTGCACCACGCCGAACACGCCGCCCACGATGATGAGGAACGCGATGATGGTCGCCCCTTTCTCGAGGCCGCGCAGGGGCGCGGTGAGCAGGTCCATGAACCCGGCCGCGCGCGCCTCCACCGGGTGGTAGGTGCCCGCGACCACGACCCTGCGTCCGTCCCGCTCGACCGTGTCGAACTCGCCTGGGGGCACCAGGTGGGTCGCCGCGCCGCTCAGGACCAGGAGCGCGGCGATGACCGCCAGCACATGGGGCATCTCCAGGCGGTCGAAGAACCGCTTGATCTTCCCGGCGACCGCAGGCTCAGCCGTCTTCTCCATCGCGTCAATGATACCACAATGGTGTCAGACGTACCCCACATATGGGTCCTCAGTCCCGTTTTGGCATGGGCCCAACGGCCCTTCCGCGTAGGCCCCATGGCCGCTATCATTGCCGTGCGCCCCGCCATGAAAACGCGTCCCTTCCTCTCCGTTGCCGGCACCGCTGCCTTCACCATCACCGCCCTGGCCCTTGCCGCCCCCTGGGCACATGCCGCGGCTCCAGTGGGCCTGGCCTCTGCCAAGGACTCCCTCTCCGGCACCGTGGGACTCGAAGAGGCGGACGCGGCCCTGCGGGGACTCTTTGACGGCGGACTCCAGTTCAAGGGATTGTCCTCCTCCTACGACCGCCTGCGGGAACTCAGGGAAGTCCTGGGCATCGGGGGAGGCCGCGGCATCCTTCCTTTTACCTTCAATGTCTCCGGGGCCGGGGCAGTCACGGCCCAGAACGCGGGGCTCGAAGGCTTTGTCTACGCTGAGGAGAAGCTCTCCAGCCAGCACGGCTCAGCCAACCTCCGCCACCATCTTAAAGACTACGCCGGCTACCTCGAAGCCCTGCTCTCCCCGGTCTCATGGGCCGGCGACGCCAGGCAGGACATCAAGGACATCATGTCCTCGGAGGCCGGCGACGAACAGAAGTACGACCGGCTCGTGGCCTATACCCGCGACTACACGGAGGGCTTAAGAAGCCAGGTCGCCTCGCTCGACAAGGCCAGGTGGATCAAGGAAGCCCGCGTCTACGAGATCTTCCCCCGCGCCTTCAACCTCGCGGGCAAGAGGGCGGCCTCTGGATCGCCGCCCGGCCAGGGCGGGCCCTTCTTCGCGGACTTCGGGGCCGCGGACCTGAGGGACATCAAGGCCCAGGGCTTTGACACGGTGTGGGTCATGGGCATCTTCCCCATCGGAGAGCGCAACCGGTCCGGCACCGGAGGCGGCTCGCCCTATTCCATCAAGGACCACGAGGGCATCCACCCGGACCTCGGCACTGAGGACGATTTCCGGGGCTTCATCCGCCGCGCCCACGGGGAAGGCCTCAAGGTCATCATCGACTTCGTGCCGAACCACACTTCGATGGATTCGAAGATGCTCACGGCCCACCCGGACTACTTCATCCACAAGCGCGCCGAGGGCACGAGCCGGCCGCGCGGCTACTTCGACCACACGGACTCCGCGACCGGGGATAAGTACTGGATCGCCCACGGCGGCTACGAATCTTTCGGAAGCATCGACTTCTGGATCGACACCGCGCAGGTCAACTACGCAAGCGTTGGACTGCGCGCTGAGATGACCAGCGTGGTCCTGGGCTGGGTCCGCCGCTTCGGAGTGGACGGTTTCCGCGTGGACATGGCCTACCTCGACTTGAACGCAAACTTCTCCAGGGCCTGGCGCGTCTCCATGCCCCGCAGGGAGTTCATGGAGCAGCTCATCACCAGCGTCAAATCCGCCTACCCAGGCACGGGCTTCATGGCCGAGGCCTATGACGGGTGGGACTCCCTCTCCTGGTGCGGGTTCGACCTCATCTACAGCAAGAACAACATGGGACGGGCAGGGGGCCACCACGGGTGGTACGACGCGGTCCAGAGCCGCGACCCGGGCTGGATCCGCGAAGCCTTGAAGCGCGCCGAGTTCCTGCAGTGGCAGACCGGCGGGTCCGCAGGCCTGGACTTCATCGGCAACCACGACGAAGCCTCCCCCCGCCGCTCCTTCGGCGCCTGGGAGCGCGGGGCCGCGGCCTTGACCATGCTCATGCCGGGAAGCCTGCTTTTCTACGGCTCGCAGGAGATCGGGTTCGACAAGCCCATCCCCTCGGAGCCCAAGTCCCTGCCCTTCGGCGTGCCAGTGCAGGTGGACTGGCGCGGAGGAGACCAGGGTCTGGCCGCGTTCTACCGCGACGTCTTCCGCAAGGCAGGGCGGCTGAGGGAGCGTCTCCCTTCAGCCTCCATGAAGACCCTGGAACCCCGCGGCGACCTCGGCTGGGCCGGCTATGCCCTGGTCGCGGAGGGCTCGAAGAAGGCCGGAGCCCTGGTACTCTCCAATCCGACGGACCGCACGGTCCAGGTCCAGGCCCGGGACGCCCGCCTCGGCGTGGATTGGTCCGGGACCATCGAGCCCCTGGGCTGGAAGGTCGTCGAGCTCGATTGATCAGGTCAGCCGATCCTCCACCTCGAACAAGGGGATCAACCCATCCCGCACCAGCGGGTGACTCCCCTTCCGGCGTGATAATAGAGGACACGCAGAACCGCGACCTGGCCTCGGCTGTTGAAGACCTCATTGAGCACCATTCCAATAAACCGTGCCAAAGGGGTGTTCGGCATCAGCGAGGTTCGGGGCGGTGAGCCCGGTCAGAACAACGGGTAGGACTTGCCGTCGACTTCGAAGACGGTCTCGCGCAGGCCCCAAGGCCCTGCCTCGACCCCGACGAAGTGCGCGACCTTGCGCTTGGGGTACCCGGGCGGCAGAGGGTAATGGGGCGAGCCTCCCCCGGCGGTCAGCACGTAGCGGACGCCGTCGACCTCGGCCGTGCCAAGTGCGTGGATGTGGCCGAAGTAGACGCGCTTGACGTTCCCGGAGGACACGAGCTTGCGGAACTCAGCGCTGCCGTCGTCGAAGTAGCCGCCCATGGAGGACTTATCGGGCTCGGGAGACTTCAGCAGGCCGGAGAGGTAGCTGGGAGGGACATGGGTGAACACGATGGCGGGCACCTTCGCGGAAAGGGTCCGTTCGAGCCAGGCCAGCTGCTCGGGCAGCAGGCGCCGGTCCGCGCTGTCGAGGATGACGAAGCGCCAACCGTTGTAGTCGAAGGAGAGGTCCGTCTTGCCGAACACGGTCCTGAACAGGGTCTTGTCCGCCTCCCCGTTGGGCTCGGAGCGGTCGTGGTTGCCCACCACGACCATCAGGGGGACGCGCACCTCGGCGTTCAGGAACTCCACGAGCTTGCGGTAGTTGCCCTCCACGCCCTTGGACACGATGTCCCCGAGCTGGATCATGAAATCCGTGTCCATCCCCTGGATGCGGCGGATGTTCTTGCGGAACGCGTCCGTGGGCGCGAAGATGCGCTGCCAGGGGAAGCGGCCCGGCTCGGCGTCGCCGATGACCGCGAACCGGAAGGACTGCCTCGGCTCCGGGTGGCCGGCCAGGAGCTTGGAGAGCTGGACCTCGTTGCCCCATATCTTTCCCGCTTCGGTCAGGTCGATGACGGGCGCGGCTGGGGCGGGCTTGCCCTTGATGCCGGCGAGCACGGACAGCGGCAAGTGGTCGGTGATGTCGGATCCCATGGCATCGGAGCCGTCGAAGGGGACAGGCGCGGCCGCGTCAGAGGCGAAAGCGCCGGGCGCGGCCAGAGAACAAGCCAGGATGCAGCCAAGCCATACAGCGCGGCCCATGGCTTACATTATACCACATGGGACCTATGGGCCATCCTGGCCTGGGCCCCATGCCTCCCCCGGGCCTAGGCCCCCGGACACCTTTCCTGGAGCCGTTTTCAGCCCATAATATCATGATGTCCCGCAAACTGGCGTTCATCGGAGCAGCGGGCCTGGCCTGCGCCGGGGTCTTCGCGTTCCTGGCGAACCAGGGAAACAAGCCCGGAGAAACCTCGCAGATCGCGGCGGACGGCTTCGACCTCGACATCCAGCAGCCTTCTTCGCGCACCGAGATCCCGGGCATCCTCGCGGCCGCTCCCGCAGCCGCCCCGGCCGCTTCAGACGGGCCGCCCATGATGAGGGATGCCGTGGCATCCGGCCCCCTCATGCTGGGCACCCGGTTCGTGCCCCCTCCCCCTGGACTCCTGCCCTCCTTCGGCCCCGCTGCCCCGACTGCTCCCAAGCCCTCGGCAGGCGAGGCCTGGGCGAAGAAGCAGGGCATGTTCCAGGACCTCCTGTCGCGCCCCGCGGCCTTCATGGCCCGCAGGACCAATCTGGCCAGCCCCAAGAAGCTTCAGGGCTTCCTGTCGGACCGGGCCAGGGTCCAGCGCTATCTCACGCACCACTTGATCAAGGCCGTGCTCTCCAGCCCGGCCCTCACCAAGACCCTGATGAGGACTCCGGGCGTGGTCCCGGCCTTCCTGGCCAGCCCGGCCATGCAGGACCGCCGCAGCGCCAAGATGCTCTTCGACAGCGGCTTGGCCAGGACGGTCCTGGACGCGCCCGGGCCCTCCGCCCTGATGAAGGACGCTGACTTCGTCCGATCCGTGGTCTCCGACCCCGCGACCGTCCAGTGGATGACCCGCAATCCCGAGGCCGCGGGGAACATCCTCCGCCTCGGTCCCCTGCTCGGCCGTTGATTTGATATCATCCGGCCATGGGACTCATCGCCATGACCGTTGTCGAGGAAGTCACGGACGCCCAGCTCTACGAGCACGAGGCCAGGCTGTTCCGGAGGAAGATCGTGGACGGAGACCGCCTCGGCCGGATGTTCGAGCGCTTCGCCGGAGAGGAGAAGGTCCATTACGAGGTCTTCCGCGGCATGGCGACCATCGACGAGCTCGGCCAGGCCGCCCCCCGGAAACCGCCGTTCTCGGATTCCCTGCGCGACACCCTGCGGACCCACGTGGAGCGCGAGCTGCGCTCCATCCGCGCCTGCGAAGACCTCCTCGCCAAGCTCGCGGACCCCAGGCAGAGGCTCCTGATCAAGGGCATCATGGCCGATGAGAAGGAACACCTGAAGGCCTGCCTCAAATACCTGAAGTTCGTGCGGCACCGCTAGACCGGAGCGGCCCCGGGACCCTCAGACCGCCTTCAGGCGGGCATAGAACGCCGCGGGGCTGGAGATCCTGGTCTTCGGGTCGGGATCGAGGGCCAGGGCCAGGACCTCATCGCATCCCCGCGGGAGGTCCTTGACGACCCCGGAGAGGGGGCCGAAGATGCGGCGCTCCTTCTGGGAAAGGAAATCCGGCCCGCGGAAAGGCAGGTCCCCGGTGAGCATCTCGTAGAGCATGGCGCCGATGGAGTAGACGTCGGAGGCGCAGACGGACTGTCCCAGATGCTGCTCCGGGGCCATGTACGCAGGGGACCCGGAGATGAGGTTGCTCGTCATCCGCGACACCGTGTCCTTGGCCTCGCGGGCCAGGCCGAAGTCCATCACCAGGGCGAAGCCCTCTTTGTTGATCATGACGTTGCCGGGCTTGAGGTCGCGGTGCAGGATATTCTTGCCGTGGGCGAACTCCACGGCCTCGCAGACGTAGCGCAGGATGTCCTTGCATTCAGCCAGAGGCAGGCGGCCGCGCTCGACGAGGATGTCCGAAAGGCACCGGCCCTCGACATAGTCCAGGACCAGGAACAGGTCATCCTCGTATTCGAAGACGTCATGGATGGAAACGATGTATGGATGATTGGCCTTGGCGATGAGCTTGGCCTCCGCGATGAAGTGCTGGCGCACCCTGGGGTCGGCGCGGATCTCGCGGCGGACCTTTTTGATCGCGACCCTGCGGTCGAGCCGGGGCTCGAAACCCTCGTAGACCTCGCCCATCCCGCCCTCTCCCACCAAGGCCAGGATCTGATACCTCCCGGCAAGCATCCGGGACGATCCCCCGCCGGTCCCGACCCTGGGAGAGGCTGGGGCGGAAACGCGCGGATCGGGGGAGGGCCCGTCGGCTTCAGGACCGCTCGCGGTCGCCAGGAGACGCTCCTCGGCCGGGGTCAGGGAGGACTTGGCCCTGAGCATCTGGACGCAGGCCTGGGTCTTGCCCACCCAGAGCAGGGCCTTGCCGAACGGGACCGAGACCTCCGGAGGTGACTTGGCCAAATGACCGACGAGGTCCTGGAGCCGGCCTGCCCGCTCGACCAGGCGGACCGTGTCGTGGGTGAAGTCCTCGGCGCGCGCCAGGCCGGCGAGGACGTCGTCGTCGAGGAGAAGCCGCACGGCTTCATCGTTCCGACCGGCATCCGACAGGCCCTTGGCCATGCCGAGCCTCTGGGGAAGCGACAGGCCGTGGAGCCCGCGATCGTCCCTGCGGCGGCGGAACAGCACGAAGCCTCCGGCCGCGGCAGCAGCAGCCAGGGCCGCCCCAACGAGGATACGGGCCCGCGGAAGGCCGGCCCGCGCCGAGGGCGCGGCAGGGCGTTCCACGGCCGCGCCAGGACCCGCGTCCGGCGTCTTCCGGGGCGCGTTCGATGGGGGCCGGGAACCCGGACGCGCCGCGGCCGGCGGAACCGCCGGGCCCGGCGCGGGACGCGCTTCTCCGGGCTGGCCGGCCATGCGCCGCAGTTCGGCCGCGAACTGCAGGTCCCGCTCGCCGGCCAATCCTTCCGACATGATCACGCTGAGGTTGAGCATGGCCCCGCGATGCCCTTGATTGGCGGCCTTCAGATACCATTCGGCGGCCTGGCCGTAGTTCACCGGGATGCCGTGGCCCTTAGAATAGAGCACCCCGAGGTTGAATTGCGCCTGGTCGTCTCCCGCCTCGGCGGCCGCGCGGGTCAGGTCGAAGGCCTTCTCGTAGTCGCCGGCCTGGTAGGCGCGCTCCGCTTTGACGAGCATGTCCGCGATGAGCGCCTTCGAGTCTCCCCCGACCGTGTCCGCCGCGCCGGCGGGGCCCAAGGCGAGGAAGAAGGCTGCCGCGAAGGGAACGACCAGCCTCAGGGTCACGCCGATACGACCCTAACGGACCAATCCCGCCTCGGAGCCGGAAGGAGCCCCGGAGACCGCGGCCTCCCGCGAGGCCTGGTAGAGGTCGTCCGCGATGCCGATGAGGTAGAGGGCCGCGGCCGTGTTCTTCTTGACCGCCGGGCCGATGGCCGCGGCTCCAGGGTAGAACGATCCGCCCTCGAGCTCGAAGGTGAACCCGAAGATC
>JACRNU010000039.1 GCA_016234805.1 Elusimicrobiota bacterium | reverse complement strand
CTTCAGTTCGTATACGGCGTGGCTCGTCCGTCCGTATTCCATGCCTCATACGCTACAATTTTCCCCTCGTATCTTGCGCAACGGCGTCTCCTCCGCACCCGCAAAGGGGTGCGGTATCCGACAGAGGTAAAGGGAAATGACGGCGTAGCCTCCTATAATCATGAAATCAACGCCGTTTTTGTTGAGCGAGGCGACGATTCTCTCGATGTCATCGAGCTCGGCCGCCTCGCTGGAGTCTTCGGGCATTACGGTTCAGGTTCAAATACCCGGCCTACCATGTTCATGCGGGGAAGCGGTTTCCCATTGAGGTAGCGGTAAGTGCTTCGAGCCAGTTCTCTGCCGGCTTCAACGCGCTCTTCCGGGGAGCGCGAAATCCAATAGAGCAGGTCTTCAGCGGCCGAATCAGGCCAATGCTGGGGGTCTATGACTCTGGCGACCCTTTTGAGGCGCTGCATGCCTTAAGTATAACAGAAATGCGCCGATTTGCTAGGGGCGTGTTGATCAGGCGCTCGCGACCCGCCGGTGAAGGGAACCAATTCCTGCCTCGCTCGTATATGGATGAGTGCTCCATGCCCGGCGCGCGGCCTTTGATTTCCGACAGGCTCTTGAAACCGAATTCTGCGGGTCGTTCTCTGACATCATCTTTGCCATCACAGATTGGTCACCAGAGAGGCGGTTCTTGGGGGGCGGCACTTACGAGGATAAACATCGTGTTGCATCCGGCCGCTTATGATTCCTACGTGTCCGGCTTTCCCCGCCCGGCGCGGAGGGCTTCGAGGCGGCGTCCGATCAGGGCGACCAGCAGCCGCAGGCGCTCGGTGACCTCGCGCAGCTTCTTCTCGCGCCACGCCGGTCCGTCCTTCAGGTAGATCACCTTGAAGGATCCGGAGCGGAAGAAGAACCGGCCGGGGTAATCGGAGGCGAAGAGGGCGATGGACAGGGCTCGGCCGTCGATGAGCAGGTCCAGGCGGATCGAACGATCGACCGGCGAAGCCGCGCCCGCCGACTCGATCGTGATCGCCCCGAGGGCTTTCGACTTCCCTCCCTCCAGCAGGCGACCGACCTCGTCGATCACGGTCCGCTCGAGCGGGGCGAGAGGGGGCATCTTGCGCGGACCGTTTTCCTCGTCTTTCTTCTCCTGGACGGGGGCCGGGGCGGTCTTCTTCACGCGGGCGACGGCCTCGCGCAGCAGGGCCTCGCGCGACCAAGGCGCGGTCGCGGTCTCGATGAGTTCCAAGAGCGTTCGCGCGACGGCCAGCAGCGACCACGCGGGCCGGAGCAAAGGCTTTCCGGGCTCGGACGACATGCCGCAGTAGATCCGGGAGAAGAGGTCGAACTCGGGGTCGTCGCCGAACAAGGGACGGGATTCGGGCCGCTCCAGGGCCGCGTAGATCCGGATGAGGATGCGGTAGAAGTCGGCGACCTTCGCGTCCTTGAAGCGCCACGGAAGAGAGCCCCACATGGCCTGCATCCCGCAGGTCGGGAAGAACATGAGACCGCGATCCTCGAACTCGGGGGTGATGATCCCGCCCTCATCAGCGGCCAGCGCGGCCAGCGCGCTTCCTTTGCGCAGCATGAGGCTCGTGCAGATCCAGAACTGGGCGCTGTCGAAGCCGCGCCGCGCGGCCTCATCGTAGTTCAGGCGCAGCTCGGGCAGGGTCGTCCAGGGAGTGAACAGGAGCATCAGCCAGTCTTTCCCGCCATGGAACGGATCGAAGACCTGGGGCCACTCCTCATGCCAGCGGTTCATCACGGAGACCATCTCGTCGGCCTGGGCGACGGAGATGTTCTTGTTGTAGAGCTCCATCGTCTTCGGGCAGAAGTTCTCGATGCCCATGATGTCGAAGCCGATCCGGTGCCCGCCCTCCGCCGCCAGAGGCAGGATGGAGTCGACCCTCTCTCGCGCGCTGAGCACATCGTCGATGCGAGGGCAGAAGATGAACTTCGCGGGCTTGAACTTGTTCTTTCGGACCATCTTGAAGAACTCGTCGATGCGCATGAAGAGCCCCAGGTCGTGGACCATGTAGGTGCCGCGGCTGCGGCTGAGCTCGGGGTCGATCGAGCCGAGGATGCGCAACTGCGCCTCAGCCAAAGCCAGCGAATCCAGCCGGTGACCGCTCAGAAGGTCGTCTTCGTCGGCCCCTCCGCAGAAACTGCAGCCTGGGTGGAAGTCCGCGGCGCCCGCAAGATGCCGGAAGCGGGGGTTTCCCGCGACGCGCGGGCGGCCGCGGCAGCTTTGTCCACCCACGAGGATGAGAGGGAAGCCGGGGCTGAAATTCTCGCCGTCGTTGGCTTGGACCGCCGAGAAGTCCGGCTGGGTGGAGTCAAGGATGTGCTCGGCCTCCCTGGGATGCTTGGCGCCGCCCAGCCAGTCGGCGAACCAAGCCGGCCGGTGGATGTGGCTGCGGTCCTCTCTTCGGGCGCTCACGAGCGCCAGGTGGGGGTCCATCTCCGCCATGTGCTCCCCCCAGGCGAGCGCTTCCGTGTCGGACTCGCAAGGCATGACGAGGAACTTGAAGGAGCCGGCTGCTTCGATCGCCGCGCGCAGCTCCCGGCTGGGGAGCTCGTTGCAGACGATGTGGGTGGGGCGGAAGCGCTTGAGATGGGCCCGCAGGCGGGCGATATCCTCCTCCGGTATATGGGCCCGCAGGGTGCGCCCGGTCGGGCGCGCCCAGCAGAAACGGGGCGTGCCCACGAAGAAGAGCCAGAGTGAAGGCACTCCGCAGTCGCGTGCGATCCCCTTCAGGAAGGGATAGAACATGGAGGTCTCGCTGCGGTCGTCGCGATGGCAGAGGAATTCCAGGAGGAGAAGGCGGACGTTTCCAGCGGTTTTCCGAGTCATCGCCTCCTCGGTATTTTCCTCTAGAGAGAGTCCCTGAGGCGCAGGGCCAGGCTTCGGAACCAGGGCGCGGCGGTCCAGACCATGCCGTGGAATCCGGCCCAGCAGGCCAGCGCGGACCAGAACCTGCGGGAGCCGAGGCGCGTGAAGAGGTCCTTGAGCCCGACCACGGCCAGGAGGACCAGGGCCGGTCCCAGGATCTGGCGGTGCCGGGACTGCATGACGGCCACCACGCTGTAGATCGCGGTGAGGTAGATCGTGACGGCGGCCGCGGCGCGGAACTCGGGGTCGCGGCGGCTGAGCCACAGGCCCCACAGCCAGAAGGGGAGGATGAGGACCACCGTGGGCTCGTAGCCGGGCAGGAAGGGGTAGTACTCGATGAGCAGGTTGAAGGTCCAGGCGCGGACGATCTCGAAGAACCTCGCCTGCCGCATGAGCTCGACGGCCAGGCTGCCGTAGGCGTCCATCCGCTCGGTCTCTCCGAGCCTCCCATACTCCTTGCCCTTGGGGAAATCAGGGAGGCCTCCGAGCCGTTCGTGGATGGTGCGCGGGATGCCCAGGTAGCAGTTGAGCGGCCCGGCCGAGGTGGTGGCGATCACACGGCCGAGGACCGCCCGGTTGCGGAGGGTCCAGGGCAGGGCCGCGGCCGTGAAGAGCAGGGCCACCACGAGCCCCTGGCGCCAACGCCTGACCAGGAACGCCAGGACCGGGATGAACAGGCTCAGCTCCGGGCGCAGGAGATACCCCAGGCTGAGGCAGGCCCCCATGGCGGCCGCGTCCGCGACACCGTAGGGACGCCGCTCGCTCCAGAACCACAGGAACAGGGCCAGCAGGAACGACGCGGGGCATTCGGTCAGCAGGTGGGCGCATGGGGCGAAGAGGTCATAGTAGAACGCCGCCATCAATCCCCCGGCCCAGCCCCATGCCGGGCCGAGCCGGCCGCGGGCCGTGAGAGCCAGGAGCGCGCACCCCGCCGCGCCCAGGACGCACTGGAGGAACACGACCAGGGCCGGGGACCGGCCGAAGGCCTTGTAGACTCCGGCGAGGAGGAGCGGGTAGCCGGGCATCCGCGACGCGCGCTCGCCCAGGGCGTTCTCGTAGACGCCCCGGTCGAGGAGGTTCACGGCATAGGCCTGGTATTCGGCCGCGTCGCCGGTGACGACCCGGTGGTGCTCCCCGCCCCAGGTGAAGGCGTAGAGGAGCCTCACCGCCAGGGCCGTGATGAAGACCGCGGCCGGCAGGAGGCGTCTTCGGGCCACGGAGCCGGCCGCGCCGTCGGTCACAGGGGCTTGAACCGCCACTTGAGGATGCTCCAGACCATGCGCAGCCCGTGGCGCCAGCAGATCTTCTTGCCCTGCTCGTAGCTGCGCGGCCGGTAGCTGATTGGGACCTCCACGACCCGCCGGCCCATCCTGAAGAGCTTGCACACGAGCTCGTTGTCGAACTCGAAGCCGTCCGCCTCGATGGGGATCGGGGCCACGACCTCCCTGCGGAAGGCCTTGTAGGCCCCTTCGTAATCCGTGGCATGGCGGCCGTAGAGCGTGTTGGTCAGGAAGATGATCGTGAGGTTGCCGATGTAGTGGGTGAAGAAGGGGGAGCGCCGCTTTCCGAGGAAGAAGTTGGGTCTCTCGTGGACGAAACGCGAGCCGAGGACCGCGTCCGCCCGGCCCTCCACGATGGGAGCGACCACGGCCGCGTAGTCGGATGGGTCGTACTCGAGGTCCGCGTCCTGGATCAGGACGATCTCCCCTGAGGCGGCCGCGAACCCGGTCTTGAGCGCGGCGCCCTTGCCCCGGTTGGACGGGTGCCGGCGGAGCGCGATCCCGGGTATCTTCGCGAGCTCCGCTGAAGTCCCGTCGGTGGAGCCGTCGTCCACCACGATGATCTCGCGCTCGAGCCTCCCGAGGTCCGCCTTCCGCGCCCCTTCGACCACTGCGGCGATGCTGCCCGCCTCGTTAAAGCAAGGGATGACGATGGAGACGCGGAGCCGGCGCAAGGGCTGATCCATGGCGCCGGCTATTTGGCGAAGTAGGGGTGCCCCAGCACCGGGGGCTTCTCGGGCTTCTCCTCGGTCTTCTTGAGCTCCATCTCCGCCACCAGGATGTCGGGGTGGATGATGCTGGCCGGTACCTCGCCCCGCGAGAAGCGGTAGGGCCCGAGCTGGTAGTAGTTGTGGACCCGCCTGGTCTTGCTAGCCAGCGCGATGTCGCGCAGGGCGCGGGAGGTGACGTTCATGAACTGCGCGTTGCGGACCAGCTCCTCCACGCCGTCCCGGACCCGCGCCTTGTAGACGAGCAGGGGCGCGGCCAGGGCTTCGTTGTCTCCGCGGCCGGATTCGTCGCCCATGCGCCGGATGATGATGCCGTAGGAGAGCCCGAACGCCTTGGCCTGCCGGAGGAGCTCCTCCTTGAGGCCGGAGGAGTCCGAGGTCTTGGCGGCCTCGATGACGAGGCTGCCGATGTGGGCCGTCGCGACCTCCTGGGAACCTCCCCGGCCGTGCCCGTTGGAGACCTTGCGCTCCTTGACGGGCTCGCGGCTCATGAGGAGGTCCTTGAGGATGCCGTCCTTGATGAGGTCGACCCTCTGGCCGCGGATGCCCTGGTCGTCGGTCTTGTAATGGCCAGCCAGGGGCGTGCCTTCGAAGGACTGGAGGCCGGGGTCGTCGAAGACGCTCAGGGAGGGGGCCACCACCCTCAGTCCCAGGCGGCCGGAGAAAGCGCCTGAATGGAAGTATTCCTTCACGCGTTCCTCTTCCTCGAGCCACAGGGAGCGCGGGAACGAGACTTCCCGCGCCAGGAGCTGGTCGAAGAACTCGCCCGCAGCCTGGCCCTCGACGAGCACCGGGCCGGTGTAGGTCTCGTCCCACTGGGGCGCCGCGGCCAGGGAGGTCAGGTCCTTGGCCAGGGAGACGGCCTCCGCCTCCAGGGCCGCGTACGGGGGGAGGTCCGCGGGCGCCTTGCGGATGATCCGGCGGCGGTCCTTGAGCTTCATGCCGTCTTGCGCCTGGGCCGAGGCCTCCATGTAGACCTCGATGTCATGGGTGTTCTTCTGCGTCTGCCTGCCCTGGCTGTCGAGGAAATAGAGGTGCTGCTGGGTCCAGTAGAGGCCGACATAGGATTTCTGGATGACGGGATAATTCCTGAAGACCGCGGAGAGCCTCCGGACCTGGTCCTCCCATTGCCCGCGGTCGAAGCCCGGCTCCGTGAGGGGCTCGGTGACCGTGACCGCCGGGTCCGCCGACAGGTCCGGGATCTCCTCCTTGATGAGGCGGCTGGACTTGTAGGCTTTCTTCTTGGAGAGGGTCTCCTGCGCCTGCTTGTAGGTCCGGTCCGTCACGGACCAGAGGTCGTAGCGCAGGGCGTCGTAGTCGTTCTCGAGCACGAGCGAGTCCGAGACAGGGGCGTAGCTCCATGTGTCCTTGGGGATGTAGTGCGTGTTGTCGAACTGGCTCGAGCCCACGCGCAGGTCGAGGCTGACCCTGCGGTAGCGGTTGTCATCGGAGTCCTTCAAGGCCCCGAAGGAGGCGGAGACCTCGACGCGGCGGGTGTCGCGCACCGCGTAGGCCAGGAAGTAGGGCAGGCCGAGGTTCTCCATGTTCAGCCGGTCGATGGTGCGCTTCATCTCGTCGGACATGGGGCCGAAGACCGCGGGGTTTCCCATGACGACGATTATTTCGCCGGCCCGCAGGGTCGGAGAAAAGAGCGAGGGCAGGGCGGTCACGGCGAGGAAAGACGCGGCGATGGGGAGGAGTCTCGATGTCCGGGTCATGGCTTTCCTCCTTTGTCATGGTGAGGAGGCGGCAGGATGGGCGGCTTCTCGGAGAAGGTCATCTTCTTCTCCACCTCCACCTCGGAGAGGAGCAGGCTGGGCGCGATGGCCGAGACCGGCACGCTGCCGGACTCGGCGCCGCAGGTGCCGTTGAACACGTCGTCGTCGTCGGCCGCGGCCGTGATCTTGGTGAACGAGGCGAGCGGCGTGCCCACGATGTCCACCCCCCGGACGACCTCGTCGGGCCTGCCGTCCGGGTAGACGCGGTAGACGAGCAGCGGGATGACCTTGAAGGACTGGGTGAAGCCGCGGCCGGTCATGGTGAAGCCCCCGGAGATGTCGTCGAAGACCAGGCCGAAGGGCTTCTTCTGGCGCTTCAACTCTTCGATGAGCATCTCGCGGAGCTTGGGGTAGGGCACGGAGCGGGAGGCCTTCACGATGGTGTTGCCCATGCGCGCCACCACGCGGCTGCCCGACTCCCGGCGGGCGTGGCCGTTGGAGGACGGGAAGTTCCTGATGGGAGAGCGCGTCATGAGGAAGCCCTTGAGCACGCCGTCCTTGACGATCGTGACGTTCTGCGAGGGCACGCCCTCGTCGTCGAAGGAGTAGTGGCCGCGCAGGAAGGTGCCCTTGAACTCCGGCAGGGTCGCGTCGTCGTAGACGCTGATGAAGTCCGCGGTCACGGACTGGCCCAGCTTCTTGGTGAAGGTCTGGCCCTCGCTCTCGAGCTTCTGCCGGTGCCCCTCCACGCGGTGGCCCATGATCTCGTGGAAGTAGACGGCCGAGGCCTTGGCGCGGAAGATCGCGGGCCCGGTGTAGGGCTCGACGAGGGGGGCCTTGGTGAGGGCTCGGAGCTCGTCGGCCGACTGCTCCATGTCCTTGAGGACGGCGGAATCCGGCGGCAGCTCGTCGAGCGAGACCGCGTCGTAGCTCTGGTGCCGGGAGAGGTCCATGCCGTCGGTCGTGCGGGCGTACAGGTAGTAGCTCAGCCGCACGTAGGGGTTGCCGGTCACGACCTCGGTCCCCTCGGAGTTGAGGATGTAGCGGTTCACGGACTGCGCGTGCAGCCTGACGCCGGAATCGATGATGAAGGGATACTTCTTGAAGAAGGTCGAAAGCCCCTTGACCCTCCGGCGCCACGCCTCACGGTCCGGCTTCGGCCCCGGGATCACGGAGTAGCTCCGCGCCGCCGGGTGCCGGGAGAAATCATCGGACTTGTCCTCCTCCTCCGCGGTCACGGCCTTGTTGGTCAGGACCTTGGTGTACTGCTCCCGGGCGGCCTTGAGGATCTTGTCCGTGTGCAGCCAGGCGGCCGCGCGCAGGGCGTCCTCGTCGTCCTCGTTCGTCAGCTGGACGCCGTCGAAGTCGTCGCCGCGGCCCCAGCCGTCCCCTCCCTTGATCTGGTGGGTGTTGTCCAGGACCCGGTCTCCCGGATGGCGCCGAGCATGGCGCCGATGTAGAAGGACTTGGAATCCTCGGCCTCGTAGGACAGGAAGTACAGCGGCGTCTTTTCCGCGTCCTTGAGCTTGTCGAAGGAGCGCTTGAGCTCCTTGCGCAGGGCCCGCAGGAGCGCGTCCCGGCCCGCGGTCGCCGGTGCCGCTGCCGCGGCGGCCGGAACCTTGGCCGCGGGCTTGGCCGCGGCGTGGACGGCGTGGGACAGGATCAGGACTGGGAGGGCGAGGGCTGCGAGGCGGACGGAGCGGGCGGTCATGAGGTCTCCTCTGATTCCGGAGATTCTACCATCTATTCGAGTTTGAGTACGGCCTCCGGGTCATAGCCGGGCTTGTCTTTGGAGAATACGATCATGAGCCGGTTCACGCGGACCCGGTCGCTGTCGTACCTGTCGTGCCAGCGATCGAGGAACTCCGCCTTCGGGATGAAGGTGTAGTTCCCCAGGGTGGACGGGTCCATGAAATAGATGTTCTTCTCGTCGTAACCCACCGCGACCGCGTAGTGTCCGTCGTCCCAGTCCTGGGAATAGTCCGCTGGAGCGTCGGCCCAGGCCTGGAAGGCCACGATGACCGGGCTGCCCCGGTCCAGGGCGGCCTTGAGGTCTTCGAGCCGGTTGTCCAGGAACGCCTCGGCCGCGATGCCTCTGCGCAGGGCCGCTTCCATCATCCTCCAGAACCGCGTGCCCTCCTCGGGATCCGACCCCAGTTCCTGGCTGAGGCTGTCCTCGCGGATGTCCTCCCCGTAGTAGCCGAGGATGGACTGGAGGGCGGCTGCTCCGCAGGTGTAGGGGGTGGATTGGCGCGTGAGCGGCAGGCGGAGGCTGTTTTTTGGGAGCAACAGGCCGTTCTTGGAGAGGCGCTGGGAAGCGGCCTTGACGGCGCAGGAGGACAAGAGGAAGGACGCGACGACCAGGAGCAGGGTCCGCTGCATCGGGGAAGTCTACAATATCAGCCGAGGATGAGTCCCATGGCGTGGAGCCTCGCTCCAGCCTTCAATTCAAGGCTGGCGAGTTCCGTGAACCCGAGGCTCTGGTAGAAGCCTACTGGCCCGTCCCCGCAGACCAGGTGGAGCCCTGGGACGCGGTTCTGGCGGAGCCTCATGGCAAAGAGCTCCATGAACCTCTTGCCGATCCCCCTGCCCTGGTGTCCGGGATCCACGTTGACGTGCAGGTGCGCGGGATTGAAGTCCCTAGCCAGCCCGATGAACCGCCGGACAAAGGCGGCCGCATCCGGACAGCCTGGGTAGGCCCCGCCGCATACCCGCAGGAAAAGGGGCCAGCGGATGAGGAAGTGCCTGGCCAGGACGAACCGCGCCGTGGCAGGACAGCCGCAGAGATAGCCCGCCACCCTGCCTTCGTGGAGCGCGACCATGGTCCACTCAGGCGCCAGCCGCTCGTAGGGCCTGACCCAGTATTCAGCGAAGAACTCCCGCCTCTCCGGGCCGACGCCCTTGCCTGAGTCAGCGGTGCTGCAGCAGATGTCACTTACCGCCTCCCAATCCGCAGGACCGCGGGGCTGGTCGAAGGTGTACGCGTCAAGAGGCGCAAGGGGTTCCATGGTCGGCCCAGGCCAGGGGCGCTCTATCCTATCAAATGGCGGCCACAGACCTCCGGCAGGTCCTGCTTTTTGCTATCCTAAGGGCGCGCAGGCCCGGGAGGGAGGACTTCATGATGCGTTTGACAGCGGTCGCTTTGGCCGTTCTTTCCGTCGCGCCGGTCTGGGCCTCGCCCGCCGTTGGCCCGGCCCGCATGAACCTGATCTCGACGCAGCGCCTGGCCGAGCTGTTGGACGCCTGGCGAGCGGTGGGTGCCGCGCCTGCGGTCCTGCCCGAGGCGCCGGAGGCCGTGGCGCAGGCGAAACCCGCGGCGGTCTTCCCCATCCCCGCGGATCAGATCGGCCACGCGCTCCTCGACTCGGACGGGACCCGGCTCATCTACCTGCGCGATGGGACCGCCCGGCTGCGCGAGGTGGAATCCGTCGCCGAACGGCACCTCGGCTGGGCGCAGAGCGTGTCTCTCTCCGGCGACGGCCGGGCGGTCCTGCTGGGCAACCGCGGCTCCTACGAAGTCTATCGTATCGACACGGGCCGGATGGCGCCGGCCGGCTGGGCACAGAGCGCGGTCCTTTCCGCGGACGGGGGCAGCGTGCTCCTGGGCGACCGCGGCTTCTTCCAGGTCATGGATGTCGAGGCAGGGCGCGCCCGGCAGCTCGGCTGGGGGTCCGTCGCGGCTCTCTCGGGCGACGGCCGCACCGCCCTTCTCGGGGACGGCCGCTCCTTCGACGCCGTGGAGGTGGAGACAGGACGTCGGCGTCACCTGGGCTGGGGAGTCTCGGGCGTGCTTTCGGACGACGGCCGGACCGCCCTGGTCGGAGACGGCCGGGCCTATCAGGTCGTGGACGTCCCGACGGGCATGAGCCGGCATTTGGGCGCGGGACGCGGGGTCGAGCTCTCGGCGGACGGGAAGATCGCGCTCCTCTCGGGCCCGAACAACGGACCCTGGAGCGTCTGCCGGCTGGCGGACCTCTCCTGCCGGCACCTGGCCTGGGGCCGGAGCGCGCGCCTCTCCCGCGACGGCCGGACCGCCCTGGTCGAGGATGGGCAGTCCGTCTACGCCTATGACACGACATCGAGCCGAGGCGGGCACCTGGCCTGGGGGGAACTCATGAGCCTCTCGGCCAATGGTCTGCGCGCCGCCGTGCTCTCCAACGGCTGGGTGCAGGTCTATGACGTGGCAGCCTCCCTCTCGAAGTAGGCGGCCGCGGGCGGGAGGCAGGAATACACTGCCCGGACCTGCATGGGCAAGAAGAGGAAGGAAGCCCCGCCTGCCGGCCTTGGCGTCCCGGCCGCGGACGGCGCGCCTTTCACCCGCGGACTCGTCTTCATCGCCGTGCTGTTGGCGGGTTGGGCATGGTTCGCAGGACAGGATCTGGTCCTGCCCTTCGTGCCCGCGGCATGGAAGGTCCTGGGCCGCGGCCTCTACGCGACGCTGGCCGACGGCGATCCCTTCGGCTTGCTGGCGCCGAAACTCGCGTGGGTCGCGGCCCTGTGGTTCGTGGCCGCGGGATTGGGCGGTCCCATCTGCCTGTCCCTTGGCCTGAAAGGCAATAAGGCGGAGTTGTTCCTGCTGACCGCTGGGCTTGGGTTCGGCGTCCTTTCGCTCCTCCTTCTGGCTCTCGGAGCCGCGGGATTCTTCAGTCCCAAGGCGCTGAAAGTCGTGTTCTGCCTCCTGTCAGCCGCGTCCCTGCTTTTTTGGATTCGCTGGTTCCCGCGGCCGGAGGCCGGGAAGGAGACCGAGGCCGCAGGGCAGCCATCCTGGGAGCGGCCCTGGATCTGGGAGATCTACTACGACTCGCTGAACTATCACCTTGCCCTGCCGAACCTCTACCTCCTCAAGGGACGCATCGTCGCCACCCCGCACCAGATATTCTCCGGCCTGCCCTTCGGCGGGCAGATGCTCTACGGCCTGGCCCTGGCCCTGAGCGATGAGAAGCTCGCGTCCTTGCTGCACGCCTCCTTCGGGCTGGCCTCGGCCGGGCTCATCTACCTCATCGGCCGGAGATGGCTCTCTCCTCTGCAGGGATTCCTGGCCGCCCTCCTCTATTACACGCTCCCTCTGGGCATGTACGCCTCCTGGTCCTCAGGCGTGGACCACATCGGGGTCTTCTACTGCGCGGCCGGGCTCTTCTCCCTGTTCCGAGGCCTCGAGGACGTCCCGGGGATCGGGTGGCAGGCAGTCTCGGG
This sequence comes from Elusimicrobiota bacterium, assembly GCA_016234805.1. Classification (GTDB taxonomy): domain Bacteria; phylum Elusimicrobiota; class Elusimicrobia; order UBA1565; family UBA9628; genus JACQWX01. The sequence continues at coordinate 7,771 of JACRNU010000039.1, read as the reverse complement.
CCTGCTGCTGGGGTTCGGGGCGGGAACGAAATACAACATCCTGACCATGCCCGTGGTCCTGGCCTGCGTGCAGGCCTTCCTCGACCGTCGCGCGGGGCTGTCTTGGAAGCGCTCCTTGATCCTGCTCGCGGCCGCTGGAGCGGCATTCTTCCCCTGGATGCTCAAGAACCTCGCCTTCTTCGGCAATCCCCTCTATCCGTTCCTTACCGGCATCCTCCCCGGCGCGGAGCGCATCGCTGACCCCGCGGGATTTTTCAGCGCGTCGAGAGCCATGGATCCGTCCTCGATCCTTTCGAGCGCGGCGGGCTTCAAGACCTGGGCGCTCCAGCAGGGCAACGTGTTCCTCGGCGATTGGTCCACCGGGGATTGGCCGGGTCCGCTCCTGCCTCTGTTCGCTCCCTGGGCGCTCTGGGTGCCTTGGAAGCGGCCCGTGGACAAGGCTCTCTTGGGCTGCGCTGTCCTGGGCTATCTCGCTTGGGCTGCCACGAGCGGTTTGGGAAGGTTCCTCCTGCCCGCCTATCCGGCCCTGAGCCTGTTCCTGGCCGCCGCTGTCTGCCATGCCCGGTGGCCGGCGGTCATGCGCGGCTGCGGCCTGCTGGCGATCCTCTACGGGTGCTTATTCCATATCCAGGTCGCGGTCAAGCAGAGCTGGAACATGGAGTTCTGGGGCTATCTAGCGGGACGGGTCTCGAGGGAGGAGTTCATCCTCAGGCCCCACGAGACCTACGCGCTCCCGTACTACCCGGCAGCGATGTTCATCAACAGGGAACTGCCTCAGGACAGCCGCGTGCTGGTGTTGGGGGAGTCGCGCACCTTCTATATCGAGCGCGAGACCGTGGCTGCCTCGGTCTTCGACCACAACCCTTTCTGGGACGCGGTCCGCCGCTCCAGGACATCCGCTGACCTCAGGCAGGATCTGGCAGCCATGGGAGTGACCCACATCCTGGTCAACGCCTACCAGTTCCTATATCGCAAGAGTTCAGCCGCGGTCCTGCCGCGCGACCTGGCCGGCAGCCAGGCGTACAGGCAGTTCTGGCAGGAGTACCTGGAGGTCCTGTTCGAGGACCGGCACGAGCCGAATCCCCAGCCAGGGTGGCTGATCGTCTACAAGGTCTTGCCCGAGCCTTTGAAGGTCCCGGCCAGCCATGTCAATCCTGCTTTTTTCGCGGTGAAGGCGCTCCAGAAGATGGAAGCGGAGAAGAAGGCCCGCTGAGCCGGGAAGGGGAGGCTATTTTCCCGGGCCTCGGATGCTCACGTCCCCGGTCCCTGACATGGCTGAAACAAGCCACCCGGATCCCGGGGTGTCTCCCAGCTGATTGGAGGAGGAGCCCGTCCCAGTGCGGAGCCTTGAAAGGACCTTGGTCCCAGGAGGGAAGACCAGGTCGATGTTGCCGCTGCCTGACTTGACCTCAGCGCTGCCGGACTTGGGAGGGCGGGCCCACTCCAGGAGGATGTCGCCGCTCCCGGTCATGACCGTGGCCGCGCCGAGCAGCCGCCTGAGTTCGATGCTCCCGCTGCCGGTCTGGGCTTTCGCGTTCATGGTGGCGGCCTCGGCCTTGATGCTGCCGCTCCCGCAAGTGAGGATCAGGTCCCCGATCGCGTCCCGGACGAGGATGTCGCCGGAGCCCGCGTCAGCCTCCACCGGGGCCTTTCGCGAGGATATCTCGATGTCTCCCGAGCCCGCGTAGGCGCGCACCGGCAGGCTGGGGTCGACCTCCACCGCGAAGCCGGCTGAGCAGACCTTCATGAACAGGTGCTTCGCCTCGACCACCAGGTCCGTGCCGCGCACCTCGGTGGTGATGGTGCAGTTATCAAGGCTTCCCACGACCGTCACGCGGGCGTCGCCCTGCCGGCCCCCGCGGATGAGGATGCTGCCGGAATCCGAGCTGACCTTCAGGAGCTTGACCGACTTGATGGGGAAATCCTTCGGCTTGGAGAAGACCAGCCTCTCCGGGGGCCCTGAGGCTGCGGAAGACGCGCTCAAGCAGCCGACCGCGAGAACCGCCACCCACCTGTTTGTGGATGTCATCGTTTCCTATGAAAGCCTAACGCCGGGCATCAAGTCAAGCCGCCTAACGGAGGTAGCGCCACCATGCCAGGACAGCGCTGAGGGCCGAGGCCGCCAGAGGCCCGGCAAGGACGAGCAGGGTCCTGCCGGGCTGGGCTGGTTCTAGCGAGCCTGAGGATCCGACGCGCACGCGGCCGGGAAGGGAGTCCACGGTCACGGCCCGGGACGGGTCCGCCGGGTCGTAGAGGATGTTCTCCCTGGACTCGTCCTCGAGGACCTCGGGCTCGTGGGTGCGCGTGGTCACGGAGCGCTCGACCCCGAAGGAATCCCTGAACGCGAAGGTCATGGCGTAGACCGTGCGGTCATTGATCTTGGTCGAGGTCGGCAGCTTGGACACCAGACTGCCCTGGGTCGGCAGGCCCCGCGAGAGCAGGCGGCCGGACAGGATTCCTGAGCGCAGCCCGGCCAGGATGAAGCCCAGCCCCACCGCGGGGAAAAGGAAGACGATGAGGACCAAAGGTCCGAACGGCGCGCTGCGCAGGCCCTGGACCCGGGAGTGCTCCGGAGAACCGGCAGGGAACTCGACTGTCACGGCCGTGCCTGGAACCGGGCAGCTTCCCGTCGCGTAGGACGTGCCGCGGCAGCCGGGGCCCTGCGTCTCGAAGGAGTACTTCACGGCGAAGACCGTGATGTCGTCCTCGCTCATGGCCGTGGCGCGGCAGGCCGTCACTGTGCCCGGGGTGCTCTCCAGTTCGCCCGCGAAACGAAACAGCGACACCGCGGTTTCGGGCACGCTGAAGACCCAGAAGAAGACCATCCCGAACCCCAGGAACAGCCACCCGAATTGGGGGAGGAACCCGCCGAAGACCTGCTGGAGGACCAGGCCGGCTGAGACCGGCCTGGGCGGCGGAGCCAGGCTCAGCGGCGCGGCGGGCGGCGGGCCCCCGCGGTCCTTCATCCTGCCGTTGTCTTGGTCCTGGCTGGCCATGGGAGATATTGCATGGTAACATATCATCTCTTGTGATGACCCGGCCGAGCAATGCTGCCATGAGGAGCTTTGCGCTGGCATTGGCCGCGGCCCTGCTCGGGGCCATGGGCTGCGCTGGAGCGCGGCGTCCGGCTCCGTTCCCAGCTGACCTCGTCTTCCTCGGAGGCAGGGTCCGCACCATGGGCAGGCCGGCCCGTGCCAAGGCCCTGGTCGTGGCCGGGGGCAAGGTCGCGTTCGTGGGCTCGGAATCCAAGGCCCGCGCCTGGGTCGGGCCCAACACGGTGGTGCGCGAGGTCAAGGGCAAGACCCTGATGCCGGGCTTCATCGACTCGCACGTGCATCCTGTCATGGGAGGCGTCGAGCTGGGCGAGTGCAGCCTCACCGGCCTCGACACCGCGGCGAAGGCGCTCGACAAGGTGTCGGCTTGCGCGGCCGTGTCGAGCGCGGGCTGGGTCCGGGGCGGGGGCTGGGATCTGCCCCTGTTCCCGGACGCCAATCCGGGCAAGGAACTGCTCGACGCCATCGCTCCGGACCGGCCGGTGTTCCTCGCCGCCGCGGACGGGCACTCGGCATGGGCGAATTCCAAGGCCCTGGCGCTCGCCGGGGTGAGCAAGGACACCCCTGACCCGAAGGGAGGCCGCATCGAACGCAAGGCTTCAGGCGAGCCCTCCGGGGTCCTGCGCGAGGAGGCTATGGAACTGGTGGGCCGGCATTTGCCGGACCACAGCCTTGCGGAGTCCGTGGCCGGCCTCAAGGCCGCCCTTTCCATGGCAGCGGGATTGGGCATCACCACCCTTTATGAGGCCGAGGCTGACGAATCCATGCTCGAGGCCTACGCCGAGCTCGAGCGCAGGGGCGAGCTCACCAGCAGGGTCAATGCCGCTTTTGAACTGCGTCCCTCCAGCGGGGTCGCGGGAGTCCTGGCGCTCGATGGCCTGCGCCGCCGCTATCAAGGGAGGCTGCTGCGATTGATCGGAGGCAAGATCTTCGCTGATGGGGTGATGGAGGCGCGCACGGCGGCGATGCTCGAACCCTACGCGGACCACGGGGGCCTGGGCGACGCGCTCTGGCAGGAAGCGGAGTTCGCGGACACGGCCGCGGCTCTCGACCGCCTAGGGTTCCAGGTCCATGTGCACGCCATCGGCGACCGCGCGACGCGCATGGCCCTGGACGCCATCGCCGAGGCCCGCGGACGCAACGGCCCAGGAGGCCCGCCGCACCATCTCGCGCACCTGGAACTCATCGATCCCGCGGACCTGCCGCGCTTCAAAGCCTTGAACGTCGTGGCGGACTTCCAGCCCCTGTGGGCCAACCGCGACAAGTACATCACCGCTCTCACCGAGCCCGGCCTTGGGCCGGCCCGTTCCGGCCGCCTCTATCCGCTCGGAGCGGCCTTGGCCGCCGGCGCTCCCCTGGCGTGCGGGAGCGACTGGTCCGTGAGCTCCATGAACCCTTTGGAAGCCGTCCAGGTGGGAGTCACGCGCCGCGGCCTTGAGGAAGGCCCTGGCCCGGCCTGGCTCCCGGACCAAGCCCTTGACGCCGAAACTTTGCTCCGCTGCTACACCCGCGGCGGGGCCTTCGCCAACCTTCAGGACAGCGTCACGGGCCGCCTCGAGCCCGGGTGGGCCGCGGACCTCGTGGTCCTTGACCGCGACCCCTTTACCTCGCCCGCCAAGGATATCGGCTCGGTCCGGGTGCTCGAGACCTATCTCGAAGGACGGCAGGTCTTCACGGCCGAAGGCTTTCCACGGCCGTGATCTCGCCGGAAAGGAACTCCTCGGGGAGCGCTGACGCGGGTCCAGGCTTGCCGGTGCAGGAGACCTCGGAGAACTCGGCCGGGGTCGCTTCACCCGGGACCGGCCGCACGGCAACAGGCCGGTCCGGAGACCCCATGTCGACGAGCAGCCCTGCCGCCGAGTCCCGGGTCTTGAAGCCGACCGACCGGGCGAAACGGTAGAGCCCGCAGACCCGGTCCGCTCGCTTGACCGGGGAATGGGCGTCCGTGGACCAGCCCGCCAGGAACGGCCAGCCCGCGTAAGCCAGGCCAGCCATACGGAAGCTCCTGCCCTCCTTCGTCTCGTCCGGAAGGGTCCTCCATGACAGGGTCTCGCCGCAGTCCGACAGCGGCCAGGATCCGTTCCCCTGGCCGGCGGCGCGGACCAAGGATACGGCCAGACAGCAAGTCAGCGCGAGCAGCAGTTTCATTTATCCTCCCCACGCAGCAAGCCGTAGACCTTGCGGTTGACCTCCACGGATTCGACTTGGCCCACGCTGGCCAGCCGCCTGGCGGCCGGACCTGCCTGGGCATCGGTGGCCGCGACGCGGACCCGGAATCCGTCTCCGTTATCCGCGTAGACCTCGGGTTCGACCCCGTTCCTGGAAAGGATGCCCAGCATGTGCTCCAGGGTCGTGCCCCGCAGGAACTTGACAAAGAAGACACCCGGGAGATGCTCAGAGACCGGCGTGACCTTGATCTTGGGGCTCAGGGACGGCCAGGCCGGAGCAGCATGGAGGCGGATGCCCAACAATCGCTGGAAGATGCCCTCGCCCGCCTCCCGCGAACCTTCGGAGGCCAGGGCCTTTCCCTGTCCCAGTTCTTCCACCATGGGCGCGATGTCCCGGCTTGCTTCCGAGATCTCGTCCGCGATTGCCTGGGCCGGCTGGATATGGGCGGGTTCAGCGGCCATCGGGACCGTCAGATCGGGCAGCGCCGCGGGCAGGGGCAGGGCTTCGTTGTCGCCCGAAGACCATGGCAAGGGTGAGAGAGGGGACGGCAGGCCCAGCATCGATGCGGTCCCGGAGAATGCTTCCTGTCGCGGAAGGAACCCAGCTGACGCGGTCGCGGCGCCGGGAACCAGCAACGGCAGTCCTGTTTTGACGACAATAGCTTTGGCCATGCTGGCCCCTACGGCCCAGCAGGGCGCTCCGGGCGAAAGGGCGAACAAGACTGCTGCGAGCAGGGTGCTGACGGACCTCTTGGCTGGGAGAATCATGGCTGACTTCCTCCTTGGATGAGACGTCCTTGCTCCATCTGGATATGATGCCACGGATCCGCGGGATCGGCCTGGGCCGGCGGGTTCCCGCGATCACGGCAATGGACCTGGAAGCGCTGTTTCCGTGAAAGCCGTGCTGCGCGAAATGCCGTTTTCATGCGGCTCTTCGGCGTGGGGGAAATAATCTACAATTGGGTGCATGACCGAGCATAAGCCATGACCGAGTTCAGCCGTCGTCTCCAGCGCTGCAGGGAAGCCGCGGGCTACGCCACGCCCGGCGAGTTCTACAGGTCGGCGGGGGGGCGCCCCATCCTCAGATGCACCCTCGCCCAGTACCGCAACATCGAGCGCGGCCGCTGCACCCCGAAGGCCCAGGTCATGCACGGGCTCCTGACCGTGCTGGACCTCTGGAAGGAGCGACGCGGCTCGCTACTGGGCTTTCCAGGCTGTGGCCAGCGATCCGGGCCCATGGACCCCGGCGCGCCTTTCAGCGGCCGTGGGGCTGCCCGCGGCTTCCGCCGCGGCCGCGCTCGCGGATCTCGCTGCAGCGGGGCTTGCCGCGCGCCGGGAAGACGGGTCGTTCACCAGCCCCTTCTTCAACCGCCTGGCGATCCAGAGCAGGTCCGCGGACGATGATGCCCGGGCTCCTTCGTTCATCCCGCAGATCCGGCGTCATTGGGACAAGGCCGCGAGCAAGCGCGGCCGGCTCTTGTTCCACCAGTACATCCTCATCCGGGCGTCCGAGTCCGAGGCCGCGGCCTATTTCCCTTACCTCGCCCAGTCGCTCCACGGGCTCGAGGCGTACGAGACGGTCGACAAGGGTCCTGACACCGCTTTCCTGGTCGCTGAAGCCACGGTCAGGCGCCTGATGCCGTTCTAAAGAAGCCATGTTCTTCGAAGGCCCTGAGAAGAAGGTCGAGATCGCGCTCGGACCGGGCTCTCCGTCCCTGCGCGCCAGGGGGCGGAAGTATTGGGAGGGCATCGTGGACAAGGCCCACGCCAAGATCCTCTCCGGCATGTCAGGGGACCGCATGGACGCGTACCTGCTCTCCGAGTCGAGCCTGTTCGTGACGGATTCGTGGCTCACCATGATCACCTGCGGCAGCACGGACTTGGTGGCCGCCATCCTCCAGTTGTGCGCTGACCTGGGAAGGGAGAACTTCCTGTACCTCATCTACGAGCGCAAGAACGCCCTGTTCCAGGAGTACCAGCGCTCCAATTTCTTCGACGACCTCAAAAGGCTCTCCAAGAGCATGCCCGGGAAGTCCTTCCGGTTCGGAGACGGAGACGACCATCACGTCTTCCTGTTCCACCTCGACCGGCCCCACCGTCCCGACCCTGAGGATCTGACCCTCGAGATCCTCATGCACGGCATCGACAGCCAGGCGGCCCGGGTCTTCATGTCCGGTCCCCATCACCGGAAGCGCTATATCAAGGAAGAGTCGGGGGTCTGGTCCCTCATGCCCGGGTTCGAGGTGGACGACCACCTCTTCGAGCCCATGGGGTATTCCCTCAACGCCGTCAATGGGCTCAAGTACTACACCATCCACGTGACGCCCCAGAAGATCGGCTCGTATGTCAGCTTCGAGACCAATCAGGTCGGAGCGGACGCCAACCGGCTCGTCAAGCGCGTGCTGGGCATCTTCAAGCCGCGCTCCTGCGACGTGGTCCTGTTCCAGCCCGCCGGCGCCCGGCGCGACATCAAGGTTCCCTATCCCATCAAGCGCGTGGTGCGCCAGGACCTGACCGCCGGCTACCGCGTGAGCTTCGACCATCACTTCC
>JACRNU010000020.1 GCA_016234805.1 Elusimicrobiota bacterium | reverse complement strand
CTCACGGTCCACGGCGACTTCAAACCCAACAGGTACTGATAGAGCGCAGTGTCTTGCATGGTGGCCTCCTCCTATCTTGGAAGCCACTATCTTACCCTACACGGCTACCCACGGCAAACCCGGAAGCGCCGCCTTTTTTATTGTTTGAAACCGGGTGGTGCGTCGGCCCAGTATAGCAAAGGTCCCCTGCTGGTGTCCCCTGACACCAGCACATGGATTTGTTATTCTTGGGTCATGACCGAGCATACGCGAGGAAATGGTCGCGTCCATCGCCGTGGGGGGCGACCATGAAAGGAAAGGTCGCCATCGTCACGGGAGGCAGCAGGGGCATCGGCCGCGCCATCGTGGAGGAGTTCGCCTCCAGGGGCGTCCGGGTCCTTTTTACCTACCGCTCCTCGCGCCGGGAGGCCGACGCCCTCGTGAAGAGCCTCAAGGGGGCTCCAGGCAGGGTCTCGGCCATGGCCGCGGATGCGCGGGATCCCAAGGCGGCCCTCTCCGCCGCGGCGCGCGCGGAAAAGGAGTTCGGGTCCGTGGACATCCTGGTCAACAACGCCGGCATAGTCCTGGACAAGTCCTTCGGCCTCATGACCGCCAGGGAGTGGCGCGAGGTCATCGACATTGACCTCAACGGGGTTTTCAACCATACCCAGGCCGTTCTGCGGGGCTTCTTCAGGCAGGGATGGGGCAGGGTCATCAACATCGTGTCCGTGAGCGCTCTCCGGGGATCGGAGGGGCAGGCCAATTACGCGGCGGCCAAGGGCGGGGTCGTGGCCTTGACGCGGACCCTGGCGCGCGAAGCAGCGCGGTTCGGGGTGACGGTCAATGCCGTGGCGCCAGGCGCCATCGATGCCGGGATGTTCAGCCGCCTGCCGTCCGGGCAGCGGGAGAAACTCCTGGCCGCGGTCCCCATGGGCAGGCCAGGCACGCCGCAAGAGGTGGCGTCCCTAGTGGCATTCCTCGCCTCGGAGGAGGCGTCCTATGTCACGGGCGGCGTCTTCGCCGTGGACGGAGGCCTGACCGCCTGATGCCGCGGGCGGAGCGCTGATGGGCACGCTCGCGGGCTGCTTCTCCGAGGTCAGGCGCAGGCAGCCTCGCCTGCCGGCGGTGGCGTGCCGCGGCAGGGAGCTCACCTACGCGGAACTCCATGCCGAGGCTTCGGCCCTGGCCGCGGAACTGCGGCGCCTCGGGGTGCGGCCCGGGGACAGGGTGGGGCTCTACCTCGAACGGTCCGTGGCCGCGGTCGCGGCTGTCCATGCCTGTCTCATGCTGGGCGCGGCCTACGTGCCCGTGGATCCCCAGAACCCCTGGACCCGGCTGGTCGGCCTTCTGGAGGACTGCGGGGCCAGGACTCTCGTCACGGAAAGGCGTCTTCTGCCGGTCAAGGAGGCCGGCCGGACCAAGGCCGCTCCGCTTGCGCCTCTTTCCTCCGGGATACGGCTTCTGCTCGTGGACCAGAAGCGGCCCGGCAGGACGGAGCGCATCCCCGGGAGGAGGGCGAAGGGTTCGGACGCCGCGTACATCCTCTATACCTCCGGCTCGACCGGCAAGCCCAAAGGCGTGCTCATGGCTGACCGCAATGCCATGGCTTTCGTGGGGTGGGCTCACCGGGAATTCCGTTTGCGGCCCACGGATCGCGTCGCGAACCTCGCGCCCTTCCAGTTCGACCTCTCGGTCTTCGACATCTTCAACACCTGCCTGGCCGGAGCGTGTCTGGCAGTCATCCCGTACCCGGACAGCCTCTTTGCCCCGAAGATCGGCCGCTTCCTGTCGTCCGAGAAGATCACGGTCTTCTATACGGTGCCATCCGTGCTCTCGAGCATCGGATCCCTGGTCTCGGTCCGTCCTGGCGCCTTTCCGGACCTGCGCCTGCTGCTCTTCGCCGGAGAGGTGCTCCCTCCAAGGGTCCTGAGAGCCTGGATGGCGCTGGCTCCGAACGCCGTCTTCTACAACCTCTACGGCCCGACCGAGACCAATGTGTGCCTCTTCCACCGCGTGCCGCGGCCTTCCGTAAGCGCGCCCGCGGACGCCAACGCCATCCCCATCGGCCGGCCCCTGCCTGGGACCAGGGTTCGCGTCCTCGACGAGGAAGGTTCTCCGTGCAAGCCCGGCCGGAAGGGGGAACTCTGGGTGAAAGGGCCCACGGTCATGCGCGGCTACGCTGCCGGGGCCGTCCGGCCTCCGGCCGGCTTCAACGAGGGCGGATACTATCGGACCGGGGACATGGTTTCGCTGGAGGATGACGGCGCCTACCGCTTCTGGGGCCGCAAGGACGACCAGGTCAAGGTGCGCGGATGCCGCGTGGATTTGGGTGAGGTCGAAGCCGCGCTGGCAGCCCTTCCCGGCATCGCGGAGGCCGCGGTGACGGTCGAGGGAGAGGGGGAACGCCGGGCCCTCGTGGCCCACGTTGCTCCCAAGCCCGGGTCGCGGGCCTCGGAGAAGAACATCCTCAAGGCTCTGGCCCGCAAGCTCCCTTCCTACATGCTCCCATCGCGGGTGGTGGCGCGGAAAGCGTTTCCGCGCCTGGCCACGGGCAAGATCGACCGCCGCGGTCTCTCTGCCGCGGCAGGGATATCCCTGCCCGAGGAGGTCCGGGGCTCCGGGAAAGGAAGGCGCGTGCTATCCCGGGTCCTGGTCCAGGCGCGCGGCGTGCTCGAGGAGAAGGTCCTGCGGGGCCGGACCCTGCGGGACGACGAGTCCTTCTGGGAGTCGGGCAGCCTCGATTCCCTCGACCTCCTGCAGTTCGTCCATCATCTCGAGAAGGCATTCGCGCTCAAGATCCCGGAGACGGACATCAACCCTTCGGTGTTCTCCTCTTTGGAATCCGTGAGCTCATACCTCGCCAAGAAAGTACAATAGGACGATGATGAAGACATCCTCCTCCGATCTTTTCGAGTCCCGGCTCGCCGGTCTGTGCGCCGCGTCCGGCCTCGGCTCGGGAGCGGCGCTCCCGCGGGCTAGATTCCTCCGGGCCTGGAAGGCCCTGGGACGCCTGGGTTTGACCGGCCTGCCCTTCCCCACGAAGTTCGGCGGCTCCGGAAGATCCCTGCCGGAGACGGTGCGAGCCCTCGAGTCCCTGGGCCGGCACGCGGGGTTCGACGGCTTGGCCTTGTCGGTAGGGGCGCAGATGTGGGCGGTGCAGTCTCCTTTGCTCGAGTTCGGAACTCCGGAACAGAAGCGCCGGTTCCTCGAGCCCCTGTGCCGCGGCAAAGCCATGGCTGCCCCTGCCATGACGGAAAAGGACGCGGGCTCGGGAGTGCTCGGCATGAAGGCCCTGGCGGAGCCGTCCGGGTCCGGCTGCCGCGTGACCGGGGAGAAGACCTGCGTCACGAACGCTCCACTGGCTGATTTCTTCCTGGTGTGGGCCCGCGTGCCCGGACGCCAGGGCCCCATGAGCCTGGACTGCCTCATCGTGCCGAGCGGGACCCGCGGGCTCTCGACTTCGGCCTTTCGCTGGGAACTGGGACCCGCCGGAGCGGCGTCCGGGACCGTGAGGCTCAAGGGCTGCGAGGTCCCTGCCTCCCTGCGCCTGGGGCGGCCGGGCCAGGGACTGACCGTGTTTCTCCATGCCATGGCCCAGGAGCGCCGGTTCATCCTGGCCCCTGCCGTGGGCGCCATGGAGCGCAGGCTCCTCGAGACCGCCGCGTTCGCCCGCGAGCGGCAACAGTCCGGACGGGCCATCGGGTCCTTCCAGGCCGTGGCGCACCGCCTGGCGGACATGAAGATCCGCCTGGAGGCCTGCCGGGCCCTGCTGAGGCAGGCGGCGCTCGAAGACGCCGCTGACGACGGCTGTTCCGCCGCGGTCAAAGCTTTCCTCAGCGAGTCCTGGGTCGCCAACTGTCTCGACGCGGTGGAGCTCCACGGGGCGCGGGGCTGCCGGGACGCGGGACTGGCCGCCGAGCTCGGGGCCGCGCTCGCGAGCCGGATCATGTCCGGCACCAACGAGATCCAGAAGAACCTCATCGCCCTGCGGATGGGACTCAAGAGCTCTTGACAGGAGAGACGAAATGGACATCGGCACGGACGCGGAGAGCCTCAAGGATTCCATCGAGATAGCGGGCGGAAAAAGGCGGGTGGACCTCAGCCTCAAGAACGCCCGGGTGATCAACACCTTCTCAGGGGACGTGCACAAGGCCGACGTGGCCGTGCACAACGGCCGGATCGTGGGCTTCGGCTCCTACGGCGCCAAGCAGGCCCTGGACCTCAAGGGGAGCTACCTCTGCCCCGGCTTCATCGACGGGCACGTCCATCTCGAGAGCAGCATGGTCAAGATCCCCGAGTTCGGCCGCGTGGTGGTGCCGCGCGGCACGACCACGGTCATCATCGACCCGCACGAGATCGCCAACGTGCTGGGCATGGACGGCATCAAGTACATGCTCGCCTCAAGCTTGAGCGGCGTGCTCGGCGTCTACGTCATGCTGCCCTCCTGCGTGCCGGCCACCCACCTCGAGACCGCGGGCGCGGAACTCTCGGGCCACGACCTGGCGCTTCTCCTCAACGATGAGCGCGTGCTCGGCCTGGCCGAGATGATGAACTATCCCGGCGTCATCGGCTGCGCCTCCGACGTCCTGGAGAAGATCCGCATCGCCAAGGGCAAGCGCATCGACGGCCACGCTCCCCTGGTGAGCGGCAAGGGCTTGAACGCCTACGTGTCCGCGGGCATCAAGTCGGACCACGAGTGCACCACGGTGGCCGAAGCCCGGGAGAAGCTGCGCTCGGGCATGTTCATCATGATCCGCGAGGGCACCGCGGCGAGGAACCTCAAGGCACTCCTGCCCCTGGTCAACTCCGAGAACTCCCGCAAGTGCCTCTTCGTCACGGACGACCGGCACCTCGAGGACATCTTCAAGCAGGGCCACGTGGACCACATCGTGCGTTCGGCCATCAAGCTCGGGGTCGAGCCCATCCGCGCCATCCAGATGGCGAGCATCAACGCGGCCGAGTACTTCGGCTTGAAGGACCTGGGCGCCGTGGCGCCCGGCTACCGCGCGGACCTCATCGTGTTCGACGACCTCAAGAAGCTGAGGATCTCCCGGGTCATCAAGGACGGCCGTCTCGTGGCCAAGGACGGAGTCCTCCTGCCTTCGGCGGTCACGGACTACAAGGGCAAGGTCCGCGGCACCATCAACGTGCGCTGGATCGAGCACGAGGACTTCGCCATCAAGGCCGAGGGGAAGAGCGCCCGGGTCATCGGCGTCGTCCCGAACCAGATCGTGACCAGGGGCCTGGTCCTGCCGGTCAAGGCCGACGGCGGGTTCGTGTCCTCGGACACGGGCCGCGACATCCTCAAGATCGCGGTCATCGAGCGCCACATGGCCTCGGGCCGCATCGCCAAGGGCCTGGTCAAGGGCTTCGGCCTGAAGAAAGGCGCCATCGCCTCCTCCGTGTCGCACGACTCCCACAACATCGTGGTCATCGGCGTGCACGACAGCGACATGTACACCGCGGCCGTCCAGGTCGTCAAGATGCAGGGCGGCATCGTGGCCGCGTGCAACGGCCAGGTCCTCGAAGCCCTGCCCCTGCCCGTGGCCGGGCTGATGTCGGACCGGAGCGCGGAGTTCGTGGTGGACAAGCTGCGCCGGTTCGTGGTGGACAAGCTGCGCCGCCTCATCGCGGCCGCGCACGGCATGGGCTCGAAGCTCGACGACCCCTACATGGCGATGTCCTTCCTGACGCTTCCGCCCATCCCTGAGCTCAAGATCACGGACCGCGGCATCATCGACGCCGTGAACTTCAAGGTCGTGCCGCTGTTCGTGTAGCGGTCCAGCCGGCCGCCGCTTCACGCCGGAGTGCGTCCCCGCCGTTTCACGATCCGGTCCTGGCCGCGCAATTTCCTGTAGGCCGACTTGAGCTGGAGCCGCATCACCCAATCCACGGCCTGGTGGTCTTCCTCGGCCTGCTCGTAGTTCTTGATGACGTTCCGCAGGTTCTCGTCGTTGCGCGCTTTCCGGGCCAGGGAGAACAACTTCATCCGATGCCATTTGACGAGCTTGAGGATGTAGAGCGCCGTGAGCTGGCGCGGCGTCCATATCTTGACGTCGAGGTCGCGGAGGCCGTCGACGATGGACGGCGGGATGCCGCGGTCCAGCGCCACGGCCTTGGCGATCTCGAAGCCGACCATGCGATTGCCTTCGAGACGGAAGTGGCACTCGTCGAGGAAAAGGTCCTTGCCCGGCAGCCCGTCCTGGGCGTAGTCGGCCACGATGCGTTCCATGTCCAGCACGCGGATGCGGCGGCCGCGCAGGCCGCGGACGATCCTGTTCCAGGGGGAACGCGCCCGCTTGAAGACCTTGTCGAGGTCTTTGGCCCGGACGTAGAGTTCCCTGGCGCGGTCCGGATCCTTCCTGTCGTCCCAGCACTTCGCCGCCAGGAAGACCTGCATGCTGTTCTCGGTCCCCGATGACGTCTTGAGCCTCGGTATCTCATCGCACCGGCCGGCTCGGGCCAGGTCCAGCGCCCTGGGCTTGTCGAAATCCTCGATATCGTAGGGCTCCCAATCCCTGATGTTGGTCGGGACCGTCAGGACATAGGTCTCGACCCCGCCTTTCTCGGCCAGACGGACCAGCTCGCGCATCCGGGCCGCGTAGTTCTCCGTCAGGTCCCGCATGGCTTGCGGGAAAGAGCGCCGGTCCTTAAGGTCGTAGCCCGAGAACAGCGGCCCGCTCCGCTCGTTGTTGCCCTCGAGCAAGACGAGCAGGTCCGGGTCGCCGACCTCCAGGATCTCCCGGGCCGTGTTGACCGCGTTCGCCAGGTCGAGCCCGCCCATCGCGGCGTTGACCACCACGACCTTTTGGGATCTTCCTTCCAGCGCCGAAGCCAGGAACGCCCTGAGCCAGGTCGGGATGCCCCCCTCGTTGGGGGCCACCAGGAGGTTGAAGAGGGTGGAGATGCGGTCATAGATCTGGTGGACATAGGGCGTCCCCATCCTCTGGGAACTGCCCAGGACGAAGACGCGGAACTCGTCCGGGGGCTTGCGCCGGGAGAATCCTCCTGGGATCATGGCGGGGTTGACGACCGCGTAGCGGTCGCCGCGCAGCTCGAAGCACTTCCCCCGGTAGTCGCGCAGGGAGCGCACGGAATAGATCTCCCCGACCACCAGCACGATGACGCAGGCGGACGCCGCCGCCACGGCGGCCATGCACAGCTTGAAGATCGTCCTGGCCCAGGGCATAGGAGGGTCGATGGTATCAAATCATGGAGCGCCATCGCCGTCCGCGTCCGATCCGGAAAAGATCGCGGCAGGGGCTCCGCTGACTGTCCTGGGCTGGGCGCGTCTGGCGGAGCTTCCCTGCCGTTGCCTCATTATAGCCCAACTCCTCTTTTTGTCAAGGGGATACGCTGCCACGGGTACCTTTTGTAGAATACGGCTGATGAGGTGCTTGGTCGTCAACATTGGGCAGCTCCTGACCATGGCCGGGCCGGACACGCCGCGGCGGGGCAAGGAGATGGCCTCGGTCCACCCGATCCTGGACGGGGCCGTACTCGTGGAAGACGGCAGGATCGCGGCCTGCGGGTTCAAGGACATCGTCTTGAACGACAGCCGGGCCAGGGGCAGCCGCATCATCGACGCGGGCGGCCGCGTGGTCTCTCCTGGTTTCGTGGACAGCCACAGCCACCCGGTGTTCGCGGCCCCGAGGCTCTCGGATTTCGAGTCCCGCCTCCAGGGCAAGACCTATGAGGAGATCGCGGCCGCGGGAGGGGGGATACTCTCCTCGGTTCAGAAGACCCGCGGGGCGACTCAGGCGGCGCTGACCGCGGGCCTCCAGGCCAGGGCGGCCCGGTTCATCGAGGCGGGGACCACGACGCTCGAGGCCAAGTCCGGCTACGGTCTCGACCTCGACACGGAGCTCAAGATGCTCCGCTCCATCGCCACGGTGGGCTCGGCCGGGCCGCTGGAGCTCGTGCCGACCCTGCTGGCCGCGCACGCCGTGCCTCCCGAATACAAGGGAAAGAAGGACGACTATCTCAAACTCGTGTGCGGCGAGATCATCCCGAAGGCCGCGGCCGAGGGATTGGCCAAGTTCGTGGATGTGTTCTGCGAGGAAGGTTACTTCAGCGTGGAGGACGCGGAGAAGGTCCTGGCCGCCGGCGCGAAAGCGGGCTTGAAGGCCAAGGTCCATGCGGAGCAGATCACCCTGAGCGGGGGCACGAAGCTCGCGGCCCGGCTCAACGCGGTCTCGGCCGATCACCTCGAGATGTGCGAGGAGGCCGACATCCTGGCCCTGGCGGCGAGCGGAACGGTGGCGACCCTCCTGCCCGGGTCCAACTACTTCCTTTCCAAGCCCTATCCCCGGGCCCGCCGGTTCATCGACCTGGGCGCTGCCGTGGCCCTGGCCACGGACTTCAATCCCGGGAGCTGTCCCTGCTGGGACATGAGGATGATCCTCTCCATCGCGTGCACCCAGATGAAGATGTCCCCGGCCGAGGCCTGGGTCGCGGCCACGGTCAACGGCGCCCATGCCCTGGGCTTGGGCGCGACGCACGGGACGCTTCAGAACGGCAAGACCGCGGACCTCGTGTGCTGGGACGCGGTGGATTTCCGCGAGATCCCGTACTACTTCGGCGGCTCCGGGGTCTCCTGGGTCATGAAGGCCGGGGCAATCGCCTATTCGAGGGAGACGCTGAAGCTGTGACCGAGCATAGCGAGGGAATGGTAGATTCCGAGGTCGTGGGAAGGAAACCATGAAGGTCATCCTCTTCGACATCGACGGCACCCTGGTCCGCGCGGGCGGCGCCGGGAGGAAGTCGCTCGCCCAGGCCGCGGAAGCCCTCTATGGCCGGCCGGGCTTGACCGAAGGCATCGACATGGCGGGCCGGACCGATTCCTGGATCTGCGGCGAGGTCTTTTACGCCGCCCGGGGTCGTTACCCGGGCGGCCGCGAGTTCGCTCTTCTGAGGAACGAGTATCTCAAGCGGCTGCCTGGGCAGGTCCGCAAGGCAGTGTCCGCCGGGAGGTACCGCCTCCCGGCGGGAGTAAAGGCCCTGGTCCGGAGGCTCTCCCGGGAGAAGGGAGTCCTGCTCGGCCTGGGCACGGGGAACTTCGAACGCGGGGCCAGGATCAAGCTCGCTCCGGGCGGCTTCAACCGCTTCTTCCGGTTCGGCGGTTTCGGCTGCGACGGCCTGGACCGGTGCCGCATCCTCAAGACCGCGGTGCGCCGGGCCAGGAAGCTCGCGCCCGCGGGCAACGGAAAGCTTCCGGTCTTCGTGGTGGGCGACACCCCGCACGACGTGTCGGCGGGCCGCAAGGCCGGGTACGCGACCATCGGCGTCGGCACCGGGTTCGCGCCATGGAAGGACCTCGTCGCTTCCCGGCCGGACCGCCTGGCCCGCGATTTCAGGGGCATGAAGAAGTGGCTGGGCTGGTTCGGGATCGCGTCACGGACGAGGAAAATCCGCACTCGGATGGTGAGATCATGACGAACCGCATCCTTGATTGGCGCACCGGCGCGAAGGAGTTTACCGAGGCCCTTGCCACGACCGACCCCACCCCGGGAGGCGGCGCGGCCGCTGCCGTGGCCGGCGCCATGGGCTGCGCCCTCGGGGCCATGGCCGCGGCCATCAGCCTCAAGTCCAAGAAGCTCGACCCGGCGTCAAGGCCGGGGCTTGAGGCTTACGGCGCGAAGATGGCGTCGCTCCGGGCGGACTTCCTGCGCCTGGCCGACGACGATGCCATGGCCTTCGAGAATCTCATGCTCGTGCTGAACCTGCCCAAGGAAGACGCCAACAGGCCGCGCCGGATGCAGGAGTCGGCCCTGCGCGCGGCCGAGGTGCCCCTGTCCACGGCTCAAGCAGCCGCGGAGGCCTTCAAGGAGACGCAGAAGGCCTCGAAGCTCGCGGCCGGCACCGTGGCCTCGGACCTGTGGTGCGCCTGCCACCTGTTCCGTGCCGCGGGCCAGAGCGCGGGGGAGAACGTCATCATCAACCTGCGGGTCCTCAAGGACCCGGCCCGGACCGCGAACCTGCAGGGCCGGCTGACCGAGGCGCTCGCCGTCTTCGCGATCTGAGCCGGACCTGATGGGTCCGAAGGGTTTCCTGTCATTCCGGTCCGAGGCCGGGCCGGTGTTCCGCCTCGCCGCCCCCATCGCGCTCATGCAGACGGGGATGGTCTTCTACGGGACGGCCACCACCCTCATGGTGGGCAGGATCGGGCCCGAGGCCATCGCGGGCGTGGGGCTCGGCAGCTCCCTCTACTTCATGATCTTCGTCTGCGCCGCGGGCATCCTCCTCGGCATCGACCCGCTCTCCTCGCGCGCCTTCGGCTCGGGCCGCCCCGCCGAGAGCGCGAGGGTGCTCTCCCACGCCGTGTTCCTCGCCGTGGGGGCCGGCCTGCCGGTCTTCCTGGCGGTCTCCACCGCGCCGTGGGTGTTCCGGGTCATCGGCGTGGACTCCGGGGTGGCGGAGACCGCGGTCCGGTTCCTGTCCGCCCTGCGCTGGCACGTCTTCCCGGCGCTCCTTTTCACCGCGTCCCGGCAGTACCTCCAGTCCATGGGCATCACCAGGACCCAGCTCGTCGCCGTCGTCGCGGGCAACGGCCTCAACCTGGGCCTCGGCTGGGCGCTCATCTTCGGAAGATGCGGCTTGCCTGCCCTGGGCGTGGAGGGGGCCGGCTGGGCGCTCGTGTGTTCCAACGGGCTCATGCTCTCCCTGCTGGCCTCACGGGTCCGGCGCGAGTTCCTCGGCTCCGGGTTCCGGTGGTCCGGGTTCGATCCCGCGCTCATGCGGAACCTGCTGCGCATCGGCCTTCCCGCGGGCATCCAGCTCGCGCTCGAGGTCGGCGCCTTCAGCGCCGGCACCCTGCTCATGGGCCGCATCGGCTCCGCGGCCGCCGCGTCCCACCAGGTCGCGCTCAACCTGGCAAGCCTCACCTTCATGGTGCCGCTGGGCATCTCGCACGCCGCGAGCGTGCTCGTGGGCCAGGGCATCGGCCGGGGCCGGCCGCTCTCCTCGGCGCGGGCCGGCTGGGCCGCCCTGGCCATGGGAGTCTGCTTCATGGCCCTGATGAGCGTGGTCTTCCTGGCCGCCCCGGAGGCTCTGGCGCGGCTCTACACCCGGGACTCCGCGGTGGTGGAGCTCAGCGTAACCCTGCTGGCCGCGGCCGCCGCGTTCCAGGTCTTCGACGGCGTCCAGATCGTGATGACCGGAGCGCTCCGGGGACTCGGGGAGACCCGCATCCCCATGGCCGCCAACCTCTTCGGCCACTGGTTCCTGGGCCTGCCCTGCGGCGCGCTCCTGGCCTTCAAGCTGGGCGTGGGCGCGCTGGGCATCTGGATCGGATTCTGCCTGGGCCTGGCCGCGGTGGCGGCGTCGCTCACGCTGGTGTGGCGGGTGCGCAGCAGGGACCTGTGCCGGCGGGACGCCGCCTTAGGGCCGCATCCGGAGGAGGCCTTCGACCTGGCAGGGGGAGAAGTGCGGTCCTAGCGGGACCGGGAAGCCTCCCGGGGTTCAGACGCGCGAGAGAAAGGACGCGAACACCGAGCGCATGGGAGTGAAGCGGAACTCGGCTGCGTTGATGAACTTCGTCGCGTCAAGATAGGTCTTGAGGGGCCGCGGATCCTCGAAATCGAACTCCGCCAACGGCTTTGACACGATCTCGACGCGCCGGCCCATGGCCAGGGCGAACTGGAGCGCGAGTTCTTCGCGATGGAAGAATTCAGGGTTCGCCACGTGATAGGTCCCGGATAGGCCGAGCTCGCAGGCGCGGACGATGGCCATCGCCGCGTCGCGCACCGAGGTCGGGGCGAAGATCTGGCCGCGGATGCAGGTGACGGGGCGGCCCGCCCTGATCCAGCCGTGCCACTCCGTGAGAAGATGCGGCCGGGAAGGGTCGTCTCCGACGATCTTGTCGAGGCGCAGGATGAGCGCCCCGGGGACATGCTTCTCCAGGTGCTCTTCCACCTCGGTCTTGTGCCTCCCGTATTCGCAGATGGGGCGGCGCGCGTGTCCTTCCGTGTAGTATCCGATCGTTCCGTCAAAAACGAAGCCGCTGGAGATGAAGACGGGCTTGATCCCCAGCGCGGCCAGGTCGGCGATGAGTCTGATGGTGTTCTCGACGTTGACGACGCGGGTCACGGCGCGTTCTCTCCGGCAGAGATCGATCTGGCAGAGCGAAGCGCAAACGACGCCGAAAGAGATCCTTTTGGACGCCAGCGATCGCGGGCTCACCTTCTCGGCGATGCGGTCGGCCTTCAGGTCGAAGCCGGTCAGGCCTTTCCGCTTCATGGAGACCTGGGTGCCGACGGCCGGATGATCCAGTTTTTCCAGGCAGGACATGAGGGCGTCGCCGAGGAATCCGGAAGCGCCTACGACGAGGAACCCGGGCTTCTTGCCCCTGCCGCTCATCGGGGGTCCGGCGGGAACCGGAGGCCCCGGCCCGCCGGGCGGCCGTCGCGGCCGCCGAGGCGGGCGGCTTCGGCGTAGGCCCGGGCGAGGAACTCCGCGATGCCGGCGGAGTCCGCTTCCGACGGAGCCCAGGGAGCGTACTCGACGTCGATGTCCTTCACGAAAGGCCCTTCGTACACCTCGTGGAAGACCACGGTCTCGGAGCGCGGCAGGGGCATGTGCCACGTGCTGGAGGAGAGACGGTAGAGGAAGGGCTTCCCCGAGGCGAGGTCTCCCATGCCCAGGAAGCCGGCCACCTCGCCGCGGCCGCCGAAGAAGAACACGTCCATCTCCCCTTTGATGACATGATAGGATTCGGCTTTCGGGACCACGTGCCGATGGGGTTGGACGAAGGTCTTCCCGGTCAGGGAGATCACCA
The DNA here is from genome assembly GCA_016234805.1 of Elusimicrobiota bacterium. GTDB lineage: Bacteria > Elusimicrobiota > Elusimicrobia > UBA1565 > UBA9628 > JACQWX01. Next base: position 358 of record JACRNU010000020.1, on the reverse strand, counting down.
TCTCATGCACGCGGGCCTCGGTCGAGTGGTGCATGCACAGCCGGAAGCGGCGCCGGGGGCTTTCAGCGGCCAGCCGTTCGATATCCGCCAGCGTCGCGGCGTCCACTGCGCAGATATCCCGGGTGTTGAAGATGGATTCAGGCATCGGAGCGGACTCCTTTGAATCCTATGATATCGGCGAGCGAATCCGCAAGATTGACGCCGCTCCACCGTCGCTCCACTAGCAGGCTGCTGAAAAACCGTTGATTTTTGAGAGATGCACTTGAAATCCTCCGTTGCTCGGCATCCCGGTCTCGCTCGCCGAGGCCTGTCTACTGCCGATCACGCTTTCGATCCCCCTCACCGCTTGCCCTCACGC
>JACRNU010000012.1 GCA_016234805.1 Elusimicrobiota bacterium | reverse complement strand
CGGGAGCGCGTCCCAGGAAGCGCCCACCCAGGGGCCGCCCAGGCAGGTCTTGAGGCGCGGGAAATCCTCCCGGATGCGCCGGCAGAGGAAGAGGGCCGCCACGGCCTGGTCCGCGGTGCAGACGGAGAAGCCCACCAGGCCTGCCTGTCCGGCGCGCTCGCGCACGAACCGTTCATGGAGGATCTCGGTCTCCGGGTTCGCGCCGGCCACGGCCTCCAGGACTTCGTCTAAGGGATAGGCGTACCCGCCCCGGTTCCAAAGCCGCGCCCCGCGGCGAGGGGGGGGCTGCCAGAAGCGAGGGGCCTCCCGGCCGCACAGGGCCGTGGCAGGGCCCAGCCCCAGGAGGTTGAGGTCCGTCTGCCGGACCCGCAAGCCCCGTCCGGTCAGATAGGCCGTGAGCTGGGGGACGCCGAGCTCAGGGGCGACGAACTCCTGGCCGAACGGGGAGAAGAACAGCTGCAGGTCCACGCGCTCGCGGTCCGGTCGGGCCGGCTGGTCGGTCCGCCTCTTCATCTCCGCGACGCCGCTGTCCGGACCCCGGCTGATAGGCGGGCCTCCTGGGCGGCGCCGAGGGCCAAGCGCCCATCCGAGTTGACCGAATAATGTTCGCGGACCGGGAAGCGGGAGTAGCGCCGCCAGGCCGTCTCCAGGACGGAGCGCGCGCCCGCGCCGAGGGTCCGGCGGAGGTCCGCGTACGCGGCCGTGATGGAGCCCGCGCGTCTCTTCGCCAGGAGCCTGAGCAGGTCCTGGATCGGGGGGATGTTCATGAGCAGCAGGATCTCGAAGGCGGCACGGCGCAGCTCCCGGTACTCCTTCAGCGGGAGGGTGTCCGTGGCGATCACGAAGTGGGGGGGCCGGCGGCGGCGGCGGATCAGGCGGCTCATGGGCCCGGCGAGGCGCGAGCCCGGCAGGGCCTGGGCGCAGAGCACGATGGGCCTGGCGCCCGGCACGGCGAGGAGCCTGTCGAGCCCGGACAGGAAGCTCTCCCTGGTCTCTCCGGGAAGCGCGAAGATGAGCTGCAGCTGCACCTCCGCCCGCGTGGGGTGGAGGCGCAGGCAGTCCAAGGCGGCTCTGATGCGGCGCAGGTCCGGGTTGCGGCCGTTGAGGCGCAGGACCTTCGGAGAGAGCGACTCGACCCCGACCCCGAGGCCGAAGCACGGGTGGTCGGTCGCCTTGAGCACCTCGGCGTCCAGGTGGTCGATCCTGACCTGCATGCTCCAGAATATCCCTTTCTTCTCCCCGAGGCGGCGCAGGAGGCGCGCCAGGCGCAGGCCTCGGCCGCGGTCCAGGAAGAAGTCCGAATCGCAGATGAAGACCTTGGTCACGGGCAGCCTGGACAGGGCCTTGAGGTCTGCCTTGACCCTGGCATCGGAGAGGCGGCGCATCTTGGTCCGGCGGTAGGTCCAGGTGCAGAAGGAGCAGTTCATCGGGCAGCCGCGGGCCGTCTCCAAGAGCGCCATGGTCCAGGTCTTCCCATGGCGGGGGAAGATCCCGGGGGTCCAAGGAGACGGGACCCGGTCCAAGGGCTCGATGAACGCGCGCTGAGGTCCGCTCACGGGTCCTTCACCCATGGCGAGCGCGCCCGGGGTCCCGGCCCAGGCTCGGCCGTCCAAGAGGCGGCGCAGGAGCTCGACCCAGGTCTCCTCGCCTTCCCCCACGACCAGCGCGTCCGCGGTCCCGGCGCGCAGGAGCGCGGCGCGGCCCGGATGGATCTCGGGCCCGCCCAAGACGACCAGCAGGCTCGGCCGGCGGCGCTTGAGCGCCCGCGCCAGGGCCAGGGCGGCCTCCACGTTCCAGAAATAGCAGGAGATGCCCACGACCCGCGGCGCGAACGCGGCCAGGTCGCGCAGGGCCGCTGCCAGCATCTTCCGGCGCTTCCCGGGCCCGTACTGGAACAGCCGGCTCTCGATGCGCTTGCCCAGCGCCTTGCGGCCATGGGCCATGAGACAGCCCGTGGACAGGGGGGAGCACACGTCCTCCGTGAAGGACGCGATGTCGACCAGGGCGACGCGGCAGGCTCCGCCCTGACCCGCTCCACGCTTCTTCATGCCGAGACCCTCGGCCGCCCTGCCCCTGCGGCGCGGGCCGCGGCCTGGACCCCGGCTGATAGGCGGGCCTCCTGGGCGGCGTCGATGACCGGGCGCCACTCCCAGTTCAAGGAGAATTGCTCGCGGGCCGGGAAGCGCGAGCAATGCCGCCAGGCCGTCTCCAGGATGGACCGGGCGTCCGCGCCGAGGGTCCGGCGAAGGGCCGTGAAGACGGCCGTGATGGAGCCCGCGCGTCTCTTCGCAAGGCGCCTGAGCAGGTCCCGGGTCTGGGGATGGTTCATGAGCATCAGGAGCTCGAAGGTGGTGCGGCGCAGTTCCCGGAGCCCGCTCTCCGAAAGTTCGTCCGTGGCGAGCACGTAGTGGGGGGGGCGTCGCCGGCGGCGGATCAGGCTGCTCATGGACCCGGCGAGGCGGGAGCCCGGCAGGGCCTGGGCGCAGAAGACGATGGGCCTGGCGCTCGGCACGGACAGGATCTCGTCCAAGCCCGCCAGGAAGCTCTCCCGGGTCTCGCCGGGGAGCCCGCAGATGAGATGGAGATTCACCTCCGCGCGGCCGGGGCGGCGGCGCAGGCGGTCCAGGGCGGCTCTGGCGCGGCGCAGGTCCGGGTTGCGGCCGTTGAGGCGCAGGACCCTCGGAGAGAGCGACTCGACCCCGACCCCGAGGCCGAAGCACGGATGGCCGGTCGCCTCCAGCACCCCGTCATCCAGGTGCTCGATGGAGACCTCCAGGTACCACTGGATGTCGCTCTTCTCGCCGATGCCGCGCATGAGGCGGGCCAGGCGCAGGCCGCGCTCCCGGTCCCAGAAGAAATCAGAATCGCAGACGAAGACGTTCTTCGGGCGCAGCCGGCCCAGGACTTCCAGGTCGGCCGCCACCCGCGCTTCGGAGAGGCGGCGCACCTTGCCGCGGCGGTTGGTCCAGGTGCAAAAGGAGCAGTCCATCGGGCAGCCGCGGGAGGTCTCGAGGAGCGCCGTGTTCCAGACCGCGGGGTCGCGCGGGAAGTCCCCGGCGGTCCACGGCGAGGGGACCCGGTCCAAGGGCTCGATGAGCGCGCGCTGCGGTCCGCTCACGGGCCCTTGCGCGCCCATGGCAAGCGCGCCCGGGGTCCCGGCCCAGGCTCGGCCGTCCAGGCGGCGGCGCAGGAGCTCGACCCAGGTCTCCTCGCCTTCCCCCACGACCAGCGCGTCCGCCGTCCCGGCGCGCAGGAGCGCGGCGCGGCCCGGATGGATCTCGGGCCCGCCCAAGACGACCAGCAGGGCCGGCCAGCGGCGCTTGAGCGCCCGCGCCAGGGCCAGGGCGGCCTCCACGTTCCAGCCATAGCAGGAGATGCCCACGATCCGCGGCGCGAACGCGGCCAGGTCGCGCAGGGCCGCCTCGAGCATGCTCCGGCGCGTGCCGAGACGGTACTGGAAGATGCGGCTCTCGACGCGCCGGCCCAGGGCTTGGCGCGCGTAAGCCAGCAGGTAGCCCAGGGACAGGGGAGAGCCCATGTCCTCCTCGGCCGTCAGGGTCGCGAGGTTGATGAGAGCGGCTCGGCAGGCCGTCCTCATGTCGGAAGACCGCGCAGAAGAAGGGGGATGAGCAGGGGCATCCTCGAGGTCACTATATCAAATATCGCATGAGTTGAGAGCGGCCCCGGCCCCCTGGCGCGCCTCCTGATAAATGACTAGAATCCTATCCATGGGCGCTCGTCGGAAACCTGAAACATTGGCTTTCTTCGGCAAGGGGGGCATCGGCAAGTCCACCCTGTCGTCCAACATCAGCGCGCTCTGCGCCCGTTCGGGGCGGAAGGTCCTGCATGTCGGGTGCGACCCCAAACGGGATTCCACGGTCCTGCTGGTGGAGCGCCCGAAAGCCGTCCCGGTGCTGCGTCAGGAGGCGGAGGAGCTGGCGGTCGCGTCGGCCGCGGAGTTCCTGGTGCGCAGCCGGCTGGGCGTCGACTGCGTCGAGGCCGGAGGGCCCGAGCCCGGCATCGGGTGCGCCGGCCGCGGCATCGGCAAGGTGATCGAGATCCTCGAGGCCGAGCACGTCATCGAGCGCGGGGGCTACGACACGGTCATCTTCGACGTCCTGGGGGACGTGGTCTGCGGGGGCTTTGCGGCCCCGATGAGGAGGGGCTTCGCCCGCAAGGTCGTCCTGGTGGTCAGCGAGGAGACGGCCTCCCTCTACGCGGCCAACAACGTCGCGCGCGCGGTGCTGAACTACGCCTCGAACGGCGTCGCGCTGGCCGGGTTGCTCGTCAATCTCCGCGATCAGCGCTCGGAAACGGGACCCATCGAGCGCTTCGCCCGCCGCATCGGGACGAGCGTCCTCGGCGTCCTCTGGCGCGACCCGGCCTTCCTCGAAGGCGAGCGGCTGGCGCGCTGCCTCGTGGAGGTCGCGCCGCGCTCGAAGGCCTTGGCCGAGCTCGAGAAGGCGGCGAAGCGCCTCCTGGGGCTCGACGCGGCGAAGCTTGGCGTCCCCACGCCGATGGGAGACGACGAGTTCTACGAGGCGAGCCGCGGTCTTTTCCGTTCGCCGGGCAAGCCCCGGCCCGCCAACGCCTCTCCCGAGGGCGGCCGGGACCTGGCCCTCCAAGATACTGGAAGGCCAGGGCCTCCGGTGACCGAGCCGGGGGACCCGCGAGGCGGGACGACCGCTCCCCGGCCGGCCGCGCTGGGCGAGGACCCGGTCCCGGAGGACGCGGGCCCGACCGCTCAAGAGGCCGCGCCTCCCCACCATCGCTGGATGATGTGGCGCTGGGGGGTCTCGGGCCAGTGGCGGGAGTTCTTCGCGGACGCGGAGCTCGACCTGAACTCGGCGAAGCTGGCGATGAGGAACGTCGCCTATGTCGTCCACAAGGAGCTGGAGTGCTTCTACGTCGAGGGGAGGACCGACGACGGGACGGCCAGCTTCTTCAACCACGCTTGGCCCGACCACGGCGGTTCGAGCCTTCCCCTGCCGTTCGAGCTGCGCGCCCTGGGCTGCAGGCAGGTCGTGTCGGACATCAGGGACCGGGACATCATCCTCGGCGGCGGGCGGAAGATCGAGCGCTCCCTGGAGGCCCTGGCGGCCGACCCCGGCGGGACCGAGTTGGCGGTGTTCTTCGACTCCTGCCCCACCGTGATCACCGGGGACGACGTCGTCCCCCTGATCGACCGGTTCCGTCGGAAATCGGGGATACCGGTCGTCTTCCCGGACCATCGTGCGGACCAGCATACCGACGTCTTGAGGGGGGTCTTCCAGTGGGTACGGAAAACTCCCGAGTTCCGGCGGGCCAAGCCGCGGGGCCGCCGCGTGAACCTCGTGGGGTTCCCTTGGGACCGGGCCTTGGACGAGCTGGCCGCCATCCTGCGGGAGACCGGGGTCGAGGTGAACAGCTGCCTCCTGCCCGAGTTCGACCTGGAGAGCATCCGCCGGTACCCGGCGGCGAGCCTCCAGGTCTTCAAGCCCCACCGCTCCTACGAGGATTTCCAGAAGGAGGTCCTGGCCGGGCTCGACATCCCCGTCCTGGCCCCTCCGCCGCCCTACGGCGTCGAAGGGACGCGGCGATGGCTCCGCGAGATCGCGGCGTTCTTCGGACTGGAGCGGCGGTTCGACGATGTCTGGAGCGGCAGGTGGGCGGGGCTGCGCGGCGCGTGGGAGGAGTCCCGGGAGGAGGCGCGCGGACGCGTCCTCGGATTCGTCTGCGACGCCGACCGCCTCGGGAAGCTGCGGGACTGCCGGTGGAGCGCGGGCATCCCCTTGCTGCCCGCGCTCCGCGAGATGGGGTTCGGGCTCGAATGGCTCCTGTGGTGCGGGTGCCGCGGGGCCTCCGGCCGCAAGACCTGCGCCGGGAAGGAGCAGCGCCGCGGCATCCGCCGGTTCCACGGCCCGGAGGAGCTCGAGGCCGGGCTCAGGGACGGGTCCGTCCACGCGTTCTACTCGGACTTCGCTTTCGACCGGAGGCTCTCCCGGACGGGCAAGGCCCAGTTCTCCCTGGCGTTCTTCGAGCCGGGGCTCGAAGGCGCCCAGCGCAGCGTCGAACGGCTCCTGGGAGCCGGCCGGCTCCCCTTCTACAAAGACTACGCCCGCTACTTGGCGGAGGGACATGACGGGACCGCGGGCTGATTCCTTGCGGGTCAACCTCCCCTACCTCATGGGAGTCTACGCCGCGGTGAACGCGGTCCGAGACGCCTATCTCGTGGTGGACGGCCCCCAGTGCGTCTCGTTCAAGGCTGAGCATGTCGCCTCCAAGCATGACTGGAGGTCGAGCCTGCTCGACAGCTCCGGGTTCCATCGGATCGTCCTGACCGGGACGACCTTCGATTCCGTCACCTTCGGCAGGGAGGAGATGCTCTCCCGCCTGCTCAAGAGCGTCGCCCGGCGCCCGGACGCCGGAGTCGTCATGGTCTCGTGCCTGACCATGTGCGGCCTGACCGGCGTCCAATACGACCGCCTCATCAGGCCGCTGGCGGCTGAGACCGGCAAGCCGTTCATGGAGCTCGGGTGCGATTCTCTCGACGAGGACTGGCTGGACGGCTATGCCGCCTTCTGGGAGGCGGTCGCGCGGTCGATAACGCTCGAGGCAGGACGCAAGGAGGGGGCGGTCGCGCTGGTCGGCCATCTCATGGACCGCAACGAGGGGGATCAGACGGGCAACGTGGGCGAGCTGGAAAGGATGCTCGGCGGCCTGTCCCTGGACCTGGTCGCGGCCTGGCCCTCGGGAGGGCGCTACCGCGACCTCGCCCGGGCCGCCGAGGTCTCGGCGGTCGTCTCCCTGCCTTACGCCCGTCAAGCGGCCAAGACCCTGGCGGCCCGCCTGGGCGTCCCCTTGATCGAGACGGGGCTGCCCTTCGGGCTGGAAGCGAGCGCCCGGTGGCTGAGGGCCGTGGCGGAGCCTCTGGGCCGGGCCAAGGCGGCGGAGCGCTTCATCGACGGCGAACTGCGCTCCGCGGCCCCGGCCCTCGAATGGGCCGTGCCGCAGGTCTTCCTCAACCGCAGGCTCCTCTACGTCGGCGACCCCCATCTGTTCGAGGGCGTCTGCGAGATGGCCGCGATGCTCGGGGCGCGCGTCGAGACGGCGGCGGTCGTCTCCCGTCGGGGCAGGCTGGGCCCGCTGGCGCGGGCCTTGAAGCGGCCGGCTCTCGAGGAGCCGCAGGAGTCCGTCTTCCTCGACGCCGCGTTGGGACGGGCTCCCTACGATCTTTGCGTTTCCAACAACGTGGGCTGGCAGTTCCTCGGCTCGCAGGCCGGTCCCGTGATGGAGTTCGGTTTTCCCTCCTGCTTCCACCACTGCCTGGCGTCGCGGCCGTTCCTGGGCTTCCGGGGGGCCTTGAATTTCGCGGATCGGATGGCGGAGCATCTCATGGCGGCGCGCATGAGGGAGGTGGCGGGGAGGCGCTGTCGGCCGCCCGCGTCGGCGCGGGCGAGGCCGGAGGCGAGATGAGGGAGGGCCGTGCCGAAGGGATCGTCGACCGGGGGGCGGCCTGCCTCAACAGCGGCCGGCTCTCCGAGGCGGAGGACCTCCTCAGGCAGGCGGTGGGGGCCCTCGGCACCGCCGAGAGCCACCTGCTCCTGGCGAACGCCCTCCTGCTCCAGGGGAGGACCCCGGAGGCGCTGCGGACCATCCGGGACGGGCTCCGGCTGCACCCCGATCACGCCCCGCTCCACTTCCGCCTGGCTCGGATCGGCGAGTTCCAGGGCGACGCCGGGCTCATGGAGCGCGGCTTCCGGCGGTTCCTGCTGCTCTCTCCGGGAACCTGCGGACAGGAGTCACTCCCTACCGCAGGTCCCTGCGGCGCTATCGCCGCAGGGGCCCGCAGCCGGCGTTTCCAGGCCTTCATGGCCATGGACGCCTTCGACGAGGGCTTCCGCGAGGCGGAGCTCATCCTGGACGCCTGGGACCCGTGCGAAGCCGATGCCTTGAGCTCCCCGTGGGAAGACGAGCTGTGCCACTGGCGCGACGAGGGCTTCTACCGGCGCCGTCTCGACCGGCTGGAGAGCCTGACGCGGCCGGGCGCCGGGCGCCGGGCGCCGCCGTCCTCGCCATGGCCGCTCTATTTCCGGGGGATGCTGCGGCTCCACCTCGGTGAGTTCCGGGAGGCGCTCCGGGAATTCGGGCGGCTGGGACGATTCCCGGCCGGGCGTTACGGCTGGATGGGCTACGGCGCCGGGCTCGCGCAGCTCTTCCGCGGGAACGATTCCCAGGAGGAGGCCGCGGAGCGGTTCGCGGCCGCTCTCCGGTCCAAGCCCGACGCCTTCTGGTGCAGGGGGAGGCTCGCGGAGGCCCTCCTGTGCCTGGGCCGCGAGCGGGAAGCGTTCGCGCAGTTCGATCTGGCGCGTTCCTCCCAGCGGAGCGCGGACGTCCAGGCTCAGATCCGCGCGTGGCGGGGGGAGGCTTTGCTCTGGCTTGGACGCTGCAAGCGGGCCGTCCGGGAGCTCGACCGGGCGATGGACGGCGGGTCGCAGCTCGCCGTCTGCTGGCGCGGCGCGGCCCGGATGCTGCTCGATGACCCCGCCGGAGCCCAAGAGGACCTCGACCGCGCCGTGAGGCTCGATCCCGCCGACGGAGAGGCGTTCCTCTGGCGAGGGGAGCTGCACCGCCGGCTGGGACGCTTCCCGGAGTCGCTCGCGGATCTGGATAAGGCCGTCGCCCTCAACGCCGGTCCCTGGGCCCGCGTCAACAGGGCGCTGGCCCGCGCCGCCTTGGGCGACGCCGTGGGGATGAGGGAGGACCTGGCGGGACTCCCGAGCGCAATCCTCGGCCGCGGTCGAGGACGGAGTCCGGGCGACCCGCGAGGATCGGACGCCGAGGCCGCGGCCGCGCTCGAAGCCGCGGTGCGCGCGGCGCGCGGCGTCCGCAGGGCCGAGCCCTACCTGGAAGCGCTATGGGCGCCGATCCGGTCCCGCAGTCCTTTCGGAGGCGGCGAGGTCTTGGCCACGGCGTCGATGAAGAAGAAGGCCGCGTAGAACGCCCGCTCCGCGGAGCCGACCGGAAGGAAATCGAAGCCCGCCGCGTCCTCCCGGATCCTGCCGGCTGACCGGAGCGCCTCCAGCTCGAGCGCGAAGGGAGGCCGGATATCCAGGCCGAAGCAGCGCCGGAAGTCGGCGTAGTCCACGCGCGAGGCCCACTGCAGCTGGAAGCTCACCCAGCGCGCCATCTCGTCCTTCAGCGTGATGTTCGAGACGTTGAAGAGCTGGGCGCCGGGGCTGAAAGGGGCCCTCCGCCGCACGAAGATCGCCTTGCCGAAGACATGGGAGCTGCTGTTCCAGCCGAACCCCAGCGTCGAGCCGTCGTCGTCGTGCTCCCTGCGCGGCTTGGCTTGGCCGGGCCGAGCGGGGAGCGCGACGAAGGTCCAGATCCTTTCGGGCCAGAACATCTCCGCCCTGTAGCCGGCCAGCTCGGCCTGGCGCGGCAGTTCCTCCAGGAGTTCCGGCAGCAGGCCCTTCCGGTAGCGCTCGTAGGCTTCGGCCGACCAGCCGGTCGCGTCGCCGTAGGGCTTGAGCCAGTCGAGGCAGTAGACGGTGATCATCGTGGGCCTGGACGCCGCGACGGAGCGGAAGCCCTCGAGGAAGCTGGAGGCGGATTCTCCGACGAGGCCCACGATCAGGTCCGCGTTGACGGTCTCGAAGCCGAGGTCTCGGGCCCAACGGAGGGCGCGGTCGACCATGGCCCGGTCCTGGAAGCCCCGGTGGACCGAGCGCAGGACCTGGGCGTTGAGGGACTGGACGCCGAAGCTCACCCGGTTGAACCCGAGCGAGCGCGCCGCCGCGAGCTTCTGCCGGGTGCTGCTGGCCGGGTGGAACTCGATGGTCCGCACGCTGTCCCGGGCGAAGGAGAAGCGCTCGGCCGCCGGCGCGAGCCAGCGCTTCAATTCCCCGGCGTCGAGGAGGCTCGGGGTCCCTCCGCCGACCCTCCACAGGTCGAAGGACCTTCCCTCGAAGGACGGGGCGAAGAACTCGATCTCGCGGCGGCAGTCCTCCAGGTAGAGCCGCACGGCTTTCGCGTCCGGGAGCTGGGAGATCGGAGTGTTGCAGAACATGCATTTGAAGCGGCAATGGGGGTAGTGCAGGTAGATGAGGAGCGGGTGTCCCGCGACCGCGTCGGTCTTCAGGGACCTCTCCCAGAGCCTTCGCGCCTGCGTCGCCGTCATCCTCCAGACGCGTTTGGAGGAGTGCAGCAGGTCCTCCATGGCATAGAGGCTGTGCCTGTAATTGAACTTCGAGCCGACCAGGGAGGCCGCGAGCCAGCGCTTCAGCAGCTCGAGGCCGGCCGGCTCAAGAGGGGGCATGGGCTCCTTCCGCCAGCGCGGAGATCGTGTCCAGGAAGAAGAAGGAGATGTAGAAGACCCTCTCGGCCGAGCCCTGCGGCAGGAAATCGAGGCCGTCCGGGTCGGTCCGGACCTTGCCTGCTCTCCGCAGCGCCGCGATCTCGACGGGGAAGGCGTCGCCGGGGTCGATCCCGAAGCACCGTCGGAACTTCGCGTAATCCAGCCGCGGCCGGAGTTCGAGCTGGTAGAGGATGTAGCGGCCCATCTCCTCCTTCAGGGAGAGCGCGGAGCGGTTGTAGAGCGGCCGGTCAGGGTCGAACTCCGAGGCCTCCCTGACGTACAACGCGCTGCCGAAGACGTGAGAGCCGCTGTGCCAGCCGAGTCCCAGGGTCGAGGCGGTGCCGTCGTCGTCGCCCAGCCGGACCTGGTGTCCCGGCGCCGCGAAGTACCAAGCCTTCTGCGGCCAGAACCCTTCCACCCGGTAGCCGGCTTGGGCGGCCAGGCGGGGCAGCTTCTCCAGGATCTCCGGCAGCAGGCGTTCCTGGTGGCGCGCGTAGGCCTCGGCCGACCAGCCGGTCGCCCGGCTGTAGGGCGCGAGCCAGTCGAGGCAGTAGACGGTGATCATCGTCGGCCGGGACCGCGCCAGGGAGCGGAAGCCCTCGAGGAAGCTGGAGGCGGATTCCCCGACGAGGCCCATGATCAGGTCCGCGTTGACGGTCTCGAAGCCGAGGTCTCGGGCCCAGCGGATGGCGCGGTCGACCATGGCGGGGTCCTGGTAGCCCCGGTTGACCGACCGCAGGACCCGGGTGTTGAGGGACTGGACGCCGAAGCTCACCCGGTCGAACCCGAGCGACCGGGCGGCCTTCAGCTTGGCGCGGTCCGTGCTGAGGGGATTGAACTCGATGGTCCGCATCGCGCGTCCGGCGAAGGAAAACCTGCGGGCGGCGGGTTCGAGCCAGCGCCGCAGGCCTTCGGCGTCGAGGAGACTCGGGGTCCCTCCCCCGACCCCCCACAGGTCGAAGGACCTTCCCTCGAAGGACGGGGCGAGGAACTCGATCTCGCGGCGGGAGTCCTCGAGGTACCGCCGGGCGCGGCGGGCGTCCCCGACCGGCTCGGACGGGTTGATGCAGTACAGGCAGCGGGAGCGGCAGTACGGGAAATGCATGTAGAGCGCCAGGCCGTGTCCGCGGGCCGGCTCGGCGGCCAGGGCCCGGCGCCAGAGGTCCGCCGCCTGCCGCGCCGTCAGCTTCGCCGTGCGCTTGGCGTCATGGAGCAGATCCTCGACGACGAAGACATCCTGGCGGTAGTCGATCCCCAGCCGCACGAGGGCGGCGGCCAGCCGCCGCTTGATCCTCGAGAACTCGGCCGGGCCGACGGCCGGCTCGTTCTTCAGGGACTCCCCCGATGGTCGGAGGCGTAGGTTTTGAGGCTGTCGGCGGGCCGAAGCTCCGAGCCGCAGTCCGAGCAGGCGTCCTTCTTCACGGAATAAAGCTGCTTGCACACCGGGCACACGACCTTGATGGAGCTGTCGACGTACTCCAGCAGCTTCGACAGGGTCAGGACCGCGCCGCACCCGCATTTGTCGTCGGAGCATTCCGCCGAGCATTGGGGGCATTCCACGGGACGCGTGATCCTGCCGAAGACGATCCCGCAGCCGCCGCAGCGGGCCGAGTCCGCGGGGTTGGGCGCCTCGCAGACCGGGCAGGGGGAGCTCTCCGTCGCGGCCGGCGCCGCTTCCGCGGCCTCCGGCGCACACGCTCCCCGGCCGGCGGGGCATGTTTCCGCGGGAGAGCCGTCGGCCGCGAGGTGCAGGCCGCACTCCTGGCAGACCGCGATGGGGACGGGGACCTCGCGGACCTCGCCGTCGCAGGCGGGGCACGGCATGTCCAGGACGGCGCCCTGGGCATCCGGGGAGACCGCCGCGGCGCACTGGTCGCAGTAGCGGGCCTCGTCGTCGTTCTCGCTGGAGCACTTCGGGCAGGGGATCATGTCACTTGCCGAGCTGGTAGAGGCCGCGGCGATAGACGAGGAAAAGGTCCGTGGTGCGGCGCGACGGGAGGAACATCTGGTCGAGGGTCTGCCACCAGAACCCGCCGCACATGGAGGCGGGCTGGGCGCAGGCGGCCGCGTTGTAGAGGAGGACCAGGTCCTTGCGGGCGCCGTCGATGTCCTCGGGGTCGAGCCACCAGTAGCCCGCGAGCTTCTCCCGCTCGACGTAGCTGAACGAGCCGAGGATGAGCTTCTTGCCGGGCAGCATCTCGTGCGCGGCCCGGAAGATGCCGTCGAAGGCCATCCCGACCGGGTTGTCCTCGGGCTGGAGGCTCAAGGACACGACGTCGAGGTCCTTGCCGAACCCCTGGGGGATGTACCGCTCGAGCCAGCCGTAGAGGGAGTGCTCCGCGTCGGGCGCGGTCCCGTCCCACCAATAGAGCGTGGCCACGGTCTCCAGGGCCGGGTCTGCGGCCTTGACGGCCTTGGCGCCCGCGGTGAAGATCTCGAAGACCCGGGCGGTGCCGAGCGGGGCGCGCGAACCGCCCAGCCAGTCGCCGTTGATCTCCGGGCCGACCTCCCAGCTGCGGATCCGGTCGCCGTAGCGGCGGAGCAGGTTCGTGACCCGGGCCGCGTAGGCCTCGGGCGTGAGGGTCCTCGGCCACTGGGCCGTGTCGAGCGGGCAGGCCATGATCTTGATGCCGCGCAGCGTCAGCTCGGAGACGAGGGTGTCGTAGGACTCGAAGGAACGCTCCGACAGGTAGGAGAAATCATGGGGGTTGGCCTTGAAGACCAGGCGCGCCCAGTTCGCCCCGGACTTCTCGAAGGTCTCCGCCACCCACTTGGCATGGGGCGCCCATGCCGCTACGCTCTCGTCGAGGGTGAGCCCGAAGCGCAGGGAGTCCCTCGACGGGGCCGCCGACACGGTTTGGAGGCCGTGCTCGTAGTCCATCTTCTGCCAGGCGCCGCTGACCGCGGTGAGCGCCTTGTCGAAGGCCTTGGCCCGGGACGCCGGGTCCCGTTCCTTGCCCGCGTCCGCGATGAGCTCGTCGGCCTTTTCCAGGAGCTTCCGGGTTTTGTCGCTGGTCCGGTAAGGGGGCTTTACTGTCTCCTTCTTCCGCCGGAATTCATCCAGGAGCATGCGGTGCTGGGTGAGGGCGATCTCCTCGTTGAGCATGATGGCGTCCCGGTCCCCGTAGCCGGCCCCGTCCTTGTCCGCCCAGACGGTGGAGAACCCGTCGTCGCGGATCGGCCAGGGGAGACTGATCCGGATCCTCTCCGCGCCTTCCCACACCAGCACGGCTCCGCCCGCGGCCTGGAGGAATTCCGCTTTCGGGGCGCGGACCAGGGTGCCCGGGGGATAGACCGCCAGCCCGTTGAGTCCTGCGGTTGCGGGGTCCTTGCCCGCGCTGTCGGCCCGGCTGATGAAGGCGAGCAATTCCCGGAAATCCAGGCGCCGCCCCTTGGCGTCATGGGCGGTGAGCCAGAGCCGGCGCGTCGTGATGGCCGGGACGGCATCCGCGTCCGACGAACCCTGGGCCGCAGGCGCGGAAGACGAGGGGATCGTTGAAAAATCGGGCTCCGCGGGCTCGCCCGCCCTGCGGGCGTCCTGAGCGCGACCCGGAAGGGCCGTAGACAGGCCGCTTCCCGTGTCCAGCGGAGGCGGCACGTCCGCGCCAGAAACGCCGGGCGCGGCCAGGAAGGCGGCTGTCAAGAGCGAAAAGAGCAGCATGGAAAAATTATATGATAATCCGGCCTTAAAAGGCCTAATACATGAGACCGAACGTCCTCGTCGTGGGCGGCGGAGCCATGGGCGTCTCCGCGGCCTACTGGCTCGCCAAGATGGGCCGCTCCGTGCTCGTCCTGGACCGCGGGGACATCCCCAACTCGGCGGCCTCCTCCGGGGACCACGTCCGGATCTTCCAGCTCACCCACGGCAAGGACGCCTTCTACACCGACCTGGCATGCAAGTCCCTTCCCTTGTGGCTGGCGCTCAACGATGAGGCGGGGGAGAAGCTGTTCCACCAGAACGGCATGCTCGAGCTGGCCGTCAAGGACGGCGGCTACGAGGACCAGAGCTTCAAGGTCCTCCAGGAGATGAACATCCGAGCCGAGCGCATGGACAAGCCTGAGATCCGGCGGCACCATCCGATGTTCGACGTCCGCCCGGTGCGCTTCGCGCTCTTCCATCACGACGCCGGCTACATATGGGCCATGAGGACCGTCGCCGCCCTGTCGCATCTGGCGCAGAAGAAAGGCGCGAAGGTGAAGCTCCATACCGAGGCCTCCGAGGTCCTGGCCGACAAAGAGGGCATCCGGGGGGTGCGGGACCGGCACGGCAAGGTTTGGCAGGCGGACAACTATCTCTTCGCGGCCGGGCCCTGGACCGGGCCGCTCTTGAAGAAGTGGCGCCTGCCTCTCAAGGTGACGCGTCAGGAGCAGATGCACATCATGCCTCCGACCAACCGCGGCCGCTACCGGCCCGAGCACTTTCCCGTGTTCGCTGTTCGGAGCGCGGGCATCTATGGCTTCCCGGTCCACATCCACGGATTCATGAAGCTCTCGACCTACCTCGTGGGCCCGCCTGGCTTCCCCGCGACCGACGGCGCGACCAAGGTCTCGCCGCAGTTCGAGCGCAAGTGCCGGTCGTTCCTCAAGAAGTTCATCCCGGACCTCGGGGGCTTCACGGAGATGGAGGGCAAGCTCTGTTGTTCCGCCACCACTCCGGACAAGGATTTCATCATGGACCGCTTGCCGGACACGGCCAACGGCTTCGTGGCCGCCGGCTTCTCCACCACGGGCATGAAGTTCGCCCCCCTGGTGGGCAAGACCATGGCGGAGCTCATCGTGGGCGGCCGCTCCGAGGTCAACCTCCACCGCTTCCGCGTCCACCGCTTCCGCGGCCGGTAAAGGGTCAGACTTTGGGAGGGACGAACCCAACGGCCTGAAGCACGTCCTGCACGTAGGCCACCCCGCCGCCCGGCTTGTCGATCTCTCCGGCCGCGATGACGGCCTTCAAGACCTTGTCCGTGAGCGCGGGGGCGACCAGGATGTTGATGACCCTTTTCCCCACCTCGATGTCGGACGCGGCCTGGCCGAGGGTCTGGCGCACGCCGGTGCCCTGGGCGAAGAAATAGGTCGCGCCCGTGGCGCCGGCTGTCAGGGCCGCGTCGATGACGGCGTTGCCGAGGTGGTGCTGGACCACCGCGGTCATCAGTTGGAGTTTCTTGTTTGCCATGGTTCCCCCTTAATCGCGTCGGTTCAGGCCGCCGCCGGTGCCCTGCGGTCGAGCATCTGCGACAGGACGTAGGGCAGGATGCCTCCCCGGCGGTGGTAGTCGATCTCCACGGGCGTGTCGAGCCGCAGGACCGCGCGGAACTCGATGGTCTTGCAGTCGCAGCGCGCCCGCACGGTCAGCTTCTGGCGGGGCTTGAGGTCGCCTGCCAGGCCCAGGATGTCGAAGGTCTCAAGACCGGTCAAGCCGAGGCTCTTGACGCCGGCACCGGCCTCGAACTCGAGCGGCAGCAGGCCCATGCCCGCGAGGTTCGAGCGGTGGATGCGCTCGAAGGATTCGGCGATGACGGCCCCGACGCCGAGCAGGGCCGGGCCCTTGGCCGCCCAGTCGCGGCTCGAGCCTGAGCCGTACTCCTTGCCCGCGAGCACGATGAGGGGCACGCCCTCCTTGCGGTAGGTCTCGGCAGCTTCGAACACGCTGGTCTGACGCTTGTCGGGCAGGTGCAGGGTGTGGCAGCCCGCGATGTCCACCAAGGCGTTGCGCAGGCGGATGTTGGCGAAGGTGCCGCGCACCATGACCTCGTGGTTGCCGCGCCGCGAGCCGTAGGAGTTGAAGTCCTTGGGCAGGACGCCCTTCTCCTGCAGGTAGAGGCCGGCCGGGCTGTCCTTGGCGATGTTGCCCGCAGGCGAGATGTGGTCCGTGGTCACGGAGTCCCCGAGCACGAGGAGGACGCGGGCGGACTTGATGTCCGAGACGGCCCTGGGGCCCGAGGCCATGCCCTCGAAGTAGGGGGGCAGGCGAACGTAGGTCGAGTCCTTCTCCCAGTCGTAGAGCTCTGAGGTCTTGGGCTTGAGGGCCTTCCAGTGCTTGTCCCCGGCGAAGGCGTCGGCGTAGCGCTTGGAGAACATCTTCGGGGTCAGGGATTTCTTGACCACGGCCGCGATCTCCTTGCTCGAGGGCCAGAGGTCCTTGAGGTAGACAGGCTTGCCGTCCTTGCCCTTGCCGAACGGCTCTTTCGACAGGTCGATGTCCATGCGGCCCGCCAGCGCGTAGGCCACCACCAGCGGCGGCGAGGCCAGGTAGTTGGCTTTCACCAGGGGGTTGACCCGGCCTTCGAAGTTGCGGTTGCCGGAGAGGACGCTCGCCACGATGAGGTTCTTGGACGAGACGGCCTCGGCCACGGGCTCGGGCAGAGGGCCGGAGTTGCCGATGCAGGTGGTGCAGCCGTAGCCCACGAGCTGGAACCCGAGGCTGTCGAGCGCCTCCTGGACCCCGGCCGCGGCGAGGTAATCCGTCACGACCTTGGAGCCCGGGGCCAGGCTGGTCTTGACCCAGGGCTTGGTGCGCAGGCCCTTCTCCACGGCCTTCTTGGCCACGAGGCCGGCGCAGACCAGCACGTCCGGGTTGGAGGTGTTCGTGCACGAGGTGATGGCCGCGATCACTACGCTCCCATGGGTGATCCTGGCCGTTTCGCCCCGCAAGGTCACTTCGGCCTCGGTTCCCATGGGAGCGGGGTAGTTTCCTTTCTTGTCTTTTTCTTTGAGATAGTCCGGAAGGGCTGTTTCCCAGGCGGCCTTGGCGGCCGCCAGGGGAATCCTGTCATGCGGCCGCTTGGGTCCGGAGATGCAGGGCTCGACCCCGCCGAGGTCGAGCTCGAGGGTGTCGAAGAACTCCGGCTCCGGGGACTTGTCCGTGCGGAACAGGCCCTGGGCCTTGGTGTAGGCCTCGACGAGCGCGATCTCCGCGCCGGTGCGGCCCGTGAACTTGAGGTACTCGATGGTCCGGTGGTCCACCGGGAAGAAGCCCATGGTGGCGCCGTACTCCGGGGCCATGTTGGAGAGGGTCGCGCGGTCCGCCAGGGACAGGGCGGACACGCCGGGGCCGTAGAACTCGACGAACTTGCCGACCACGCCCTTCTTGCGCAGCATCTGGGTCGCGGTCAGGACCACGTCGGTCGCGGTCACGCCCTCCTTAGGGGAGCCCTTGAGCTTGAAGCCCACGACCTCGGGGACGAGCATGGTCATGGGCTGGCCGAGCATGGCGGCCTCGGCCTCGATGCCGCCCACGCCCCAGCCCATGACGCCGAGGCCGTTGATCATGGTGGTGTGCGAGTCCGTGCCCACGAGGCTGTCCGGGAAGGCCTGGACCGTCGAGCCCGCTTTGCGGGTCCACACGACCTTGGCGAGGTGCTCGAGGTTGACCTGGTGGATGATGCCGGTCTCGGGCGGCACGACCCGGAAATTGCGGAAAGCCTTCTGCCCCCACTTGAGGAAGAGGTAACGCTCGTTGTTGCGGCAGTACTCCATCAGGGTGTTCTGGTGGAAGGCGTCGTCGTCGCCGTAGTAGTCCACCTGGAGGGAGTGATCGATGACGAGGTCCACGGGGAGGAGCGGGTTGATGCGGCCAGGGTCGCCGCCCAGGGCCTTGGTGGTCTCGCGCATGGTGGCCAGGTCCACGATGCCGGGCACGCCCGTGAAGTCCTGCATGACCACCCGGGCGGGCATGATGAAGACCTCGCAATCCGAGCCCTTGCGGCGCTTGAGCACGGCTTCGATGTCGGCCTTTTTGACGAAGCGGCCGTCCTCGTGCCGGAGCAGGTTCTCGAGGAAGATCTTCATGGAGAAGGGCCAGCGGCTGATGTCGAAGCCCTGCTTGGCCAGGGCCGCGAGGCTGAAGATCTCGTACTTCTTCCCTCCGACCGAGAGCGATGTCCTGCTGCGGAAACTGTCAGGGTGGATGGTCATGGGGTCATTCTACCTCAGCGTGCCGCTGTGAGGCAATCGTTTGTATACTTGCTCGATGTTTCCGCCCCTCCTGGCGTGCGCGGCGTGGGCGTGTGCCGCGGCATGGGCCGCCCCGCCTCCGGCCCCCGATCCCGGGCTCCTCTCGTGGCTCGAGGACGGAAGGGCCCCCATGGTCGAGTGGTGGTCCGTGGACGCGGATGCCAAGGCCGAAGCCGCGCTCCAGGCCCTGCCGGGCCGCCGGATGCTGCGCAAGCGGCTCGCGCAGCTCATGGGGGGAGGATCCATCGAGGGGATCGAGCTCCGCGGGGAGCGCCTCTTCGTCCTGAAAAGGTCCAGGCGCGACCTCCAGCCCAAGCTCTTCGTGCGCGACCGGGACGCGGAATTCCCGCACCTGGCCCTGGACCCCAACGCCATCAGCCGGGACGGGACCTGGGCGCTCGACTGGTGGTCGCCGTCCCTCGACGGGGCGCTCCTCGCCTACGGCATGACGGACCTGCGTTCCGGGGAAAGCGTTGTGCGGGTCCGCGACGTGGATTCCGCCCTCGACCTGCCGGACCGCATCCCGCGCGCGCCCCAGGCGGGGGCGGCCTGGGCCGCGGACCGGACCGGGTTCTTCTACGCCCGGCTGCCCAAGCCCGGAGAGGTCCCGGACGCGGAGCTGGCCTATCATCGCCGGGTCTACTTTCACCGGCTCGGGACGGACCCGCTCAACGACCACCTCGTTTTCGGGGCGGGACGCGCCAAGGAGGATTGGCCCGAGGTCCGGATGTCTCCCGACGGACACTACCTGCTCGTGACTGTCCGGCAGGGCTCCCGGAGGACGGAGCTCTACGTCAGCGACCTCAGGGCGAAGACCACGGATTTCGCCACCGTGGTCGCGGGCGTCGACGCCCGCTTCGAGGGGAGGTTCGGCGGCGACACGCTCTATATCCTCACGGACGAGGATGCCCCGGCCGGCCTCGTCGCGGCCACGGACTTCCGCAAGCCCTTCCGGGTCCTGGGCGCCAAGATCAAGGCGCGGGCGTGGAGGAGGCCGAACTGGAGGGAGGTCGTGGCGGAGGGGCCCTTCACCCTGGCGGACTTCGAGGTCGCGGGCAGCCGCCTGGTGGTCCACGCGGTCGAGCGCGGGGTTTCGAGGCTGAGCGTGTACGACCTCGAGGGCACGGCCCTCCGGGAGATCGCCCTGCCCGGGCCCGGTTCGGTGCAGGACCTCGCGGGACGCCCGGATTCCGACGTGTTCTATGCCCTGCAGGAGTCCTTCTTCCAGCCGACCGCGCTCTACCGCTGCTCCTCGGAGGCCTCGGCGGCCTCCGTGGTCGAAGCGCTCTTGTCCGCCGCCGATCTCGCGCACTTCGAGCTCCGGAGGGAGGCTTTCCTCTCCCGGGATGGGACCGCGGTGGGGCTGATGCTCGCGTTCAAGAAGGGACTGCGCAAGGACCGCAACGCTCCGACGATCGTGCTGGCCTCCGGAGGACCGCTCCCGCGTCCGGCGCCGGTATACGCCCCCCACCTGCTGGCGTGGTTCGAGAAGGGGGGGCTGCTCGCGGTGCCGCTCACGGACCGGGCCCTTGACATCGAGGACGCGGGCCGGTGGCTCGTGGCCAAGGAATACACCCGTCCGGAACGCCTGGCCGTGGCGGCCGTCGGGAGAGGGGCCTTGGCGGCCGGCGTGGCCGCGGTGCGGGCGCCCGAAGTGTTCCGCGCCGCGGTCTTGTTGTCGCCGCTGACCGACCTGCTCGGATTGGAGCGCATGGCTCCCGGGGCGCGGTGGGTCCGGGACTTCGACCTGCCCGAGATCCCAGGGTCCGCAGCGAGGCTTGCGGAACTCTCTCCGCTCCACCGCGTTGAGCAGGGGGTGCCGTATCCGGCGTTCCTGGTGTCAGCCGGGTCGTGGGACCAGGAAGTCCACCCCGCGCACAGCCGCAAGCTGGCGGCGCGGCTTCAGGCGTGCTCCTCCTCGGGCCGGCCCGTGCTCCTGAGGGTCCGCGCCCGGGCAGGGAGCCGGCGGGGGAGGCCTCTGGACGCGGTGCTCGACGAGCTGGCGGACCAGTATGGATTCCTCATGGGTCAGCTGGGCATGCCATGAGAGGGGCTCCGGCAGGTTCCGCGCGGCCCGAGATTTGATGAGGATTAGGGTGTGAACATAATGTGAATATGCATTTTAAGACCCTGGAAAAATACGGGCGCGACTGTTATACTAATCATGGGGCTTTTGGCAACCGGGCTGTAACGTCCGGAGGAGGCCATTATGTCACGTGATATTCATGTTCATCTGGATTTGAGGTTGACGCCGCGATTCTTGGTCAGCGGCATCGCCGCTGCCTTGGTCCTGGCCTTTTCAGGAGAGCTCAATTCGGAGTCCGTCAACCTGACGACCTATTATCCGGCGCCTTCGGGAGTCTACACTCAGATGCTGACGACCGGCAAGGCATTCTTCGCAAGGAATACGAATACCGGGGTCGCGGTGGGTTGGGGAACCACCAGCTTCCCGGTCGTGCCTGCCGATCCGGAGGGCTCCAGTCTCAAGCTGTCCGTCGCGGGAACGGTCGCCATCGGCCCCCCGAACGGGACGTTCACCAACGCGTCGTTGTCCGCCAAAGTCGACCCCGAGCCCAATTACAAGAACCCGTACGACCTCCTGGTGCAAGGGAGAGTGGGGGTGGGCACCACTGCCGTGGACGGCACCGACGCCGACGCCGACAATCGAGGCAACGGGATAGCCATGCGCGGCAGGTTGCGGGTCGGCATGGGGATCGGCGCGACGGACGCGACGCGGGGCAGGAGCTACGTCTACATCGACAATTCGGAGGGTCCGTGCGATAACTGGCCAAACGGCACTGCTTATTCCAGCACAGGCAGCGGGGCGACTGCCGTGTGCTCCGCCGGCAAGTACGCCACCTTCGCTCCGGGCATCTACATGGAAGGTTGGTGGTATCAGAACCGCGGCGGCCAAGTCGTGGCATCTTGGGGAGCCGGGGCCGCCCAGTATACGACCAAGGTCTGGGGCATGGGCAACGGCGGCAACCCGACCTGGGTGGAGTTGGGCAAGAACGACGGCAACACGCGGATTCATTGTTGCACCAAGTGAAATGTTATATATTAACGGGTGGATAGGCGGACCGACTTTCCGCGAGGAGGCTCAATGGGGCCTGTGAAGTGTTTCATGGCAGCGGCGCTCGTCTTGATGGGGGCCGTCTCCTTTTCTTGGGGAGCTCCTGCCGGCCAGGAAGCGCCGCCTCCAGGCAGCCCCTTCGTCCCATCGGAACAGCAGCGGGCGGAGGAGGAATGCGGCAAGGGGACCGCGGACTTCCGGAAATACTACGGTCGATTCCTGGGCCGGCCTTTCGAGGACAACCTGATCTGCGCCAAAGAGGACAGCGTGACGGGGAGCTACTACGCCTACGCGCGGAGCCTGGCCTGCCTCGATCTGGCCGGGGACGTCAAGTGGTCCTGCGGATTCCTCGTTCCCGCCAAGGGCAAGCCTGCGGAACTATGGTCGCGCTGCCAGGAAGCGAGAGTATTCTTTTTATTCTCATGGGCTGTCCTGCGCGGGGGAGATCCCAAGGCCGTTTTCCCGCAGTTGTTGGAGGACTTCTTGGAGGGCGCGGCCAACGGCCTCCCCGCGTCAGGCAAGGAGAAGCTGTTCCAGGGCTTCGCGAAGGCGGTCAAGACAGGCGATATCCAGCCTCTCTGCGCGGAAAGCGTGGTCCGCAGGCGGGAGACGACCCTCCAGGGTTGCCTGCAGTGGGCGGGTTTCTTCACGGGCGACCCCAGCCGGTGCTCCGCCGGCGACCCTAAGCTCGACCGCGAGAGATGCGTCGAGAAGGCGGCTCTTTTGGCGGCCTTGAGGTCCGCGGATCCGAAGGCTTGCGCGGCCCTGCCGTGGTGCGATGTCCTGGCCAAGCGCCAGGCCGCGGGCTGCGCCCCGTTGATCAAGGAGGCCAACTCCGTTTTCTGCCGCGCGATCCGGGAATTGACGAAGGGCAAGGCACCGCCTCCCGTGGACACCGCCAAGAGGGACAGGGAGGCCAGGCAAGCCAAGGAGAAGGCGATGGCGGAGGAAGCCGCCCGGAAAGAGAAGGAGCGCCTGGCCGAGATCCAGAAGAACCAGAAGAAGAAGATCGAGGAGGAGAGAGTCTATAACGAGAAGCTCGTCGCGGCCGAGATCCGCCTGGCCCATGAGGTCCAGGCCAAGAAGCGGGAACAGGACGAGAAGGTCCGTCTGGCTCTCGAAGAGCGGAGGCGCAAGAAGCAGTTCAGCGCGGGCCAGCGCATGGACCCCGGCCCGCTCGACGCGATGAAGCAGATCGAGGCGGTCAATTCCGGGAAGCCGCTCCCCGTGGCGAAGGAGATCAAAGACGAGTGAGCATGATGACCCTGACAATCGACACCAAGGTGTATCCGTTGGAAGCCATCCAGGCGGCAACGTATTCCATGACCGACCGGGTCTACGCGCGGATGGTCCGCAAGGGCGCCGAGGTTTCCGTGACGCTCAAGCCCAAGGGGGCCGGCGGCAACGGCGGGCGTGAGCTCGAGGACGAGTTCTTCAATGAGCTCCTCCATCAGACCCTGCGGCTGAGGGTCTCGGAGAACAACCAGAAGATCCGGGAGTACATCGTGACCAAGGCCCTGGTGTCGGCTCAGGTGCCGGGTCTCGTTCCCGAGGTCCAGGCGCCCGCGGGAGGACCCGACCCGGACTGCCCCGAGTGCGCGGCCGAAGCCAAGGCCCGGCAGTCCTTTCCGCAGAGCTCCAAGGACGCCGGCCGGCCGGAGGCCGGACAGCCCCGGCAGGACCAACCGCAGGCTCCGCCGGTCGACGCTGAACTCGAGAAGGAGATCGAGAAGCTCCTTGCCGAGATCGAGAAGGCGGAGCCATCGTCGGACGACCCGCTGGGCGTCGCCGTCCCGTGGGAGCAGAAGCACGGGCCGGCGGCAGGGGGCGCTGCCAAGGTGAAGGCGGCCAAGGTGAAGGCGGCCAAGACCAAGGGGGGGAAGAAGGCCTCATGAGCCGA
This sequence comes from Elusimicrobiota bacterium, assembly GCA_016234805.1. Taxonomy (GTDB): domain Bacteria; phylum Elusimicrobiota; class Elusimicrobia; order UBA1565; family UBA9628; genus JACQWX01. Next base: position 31,159 of record JACRNU010000012.1, on the reverse strand, counting down.
CCCGCGGTCCTCGACATCTCGCGGCTCGACGCCGCGAAGACCGGCTTCTTCCGCTTCCGCCGGCTGGGCGGCCGTTTCCTCATCACCAACGATTTCGGCAGGTGGTGCTTCCTCTCCGACGCCGAGTTCCAGGATTTCATCTCCGGGAAGCTCGACCAGTCCGGCGCCCTTTACGGCCGTCTGGCTTCCGACGGGTTCATCCGGGACCGGATGGACTTCCAGGCCCTGACCGAGGTCTGGAGGAAGAGGAACCGTTTCCTCTGGCAGGGTCCGAGCCTCCATGTGGTCGTGGCGACGCTCCGCTGCAACCATCGGTGCCTCTATTGCCAGGCCAACTCCGTGGCGATGAAGGACAAGAGCTGCGACATGTCCCTGGAGACGGCCCGCAAGGTGGTGGACCGCATCTTCGAGAGCCCGAGCCCCGCCATCACCCTCGAGTTCCAGGGCGGCGAGCCCCTGGTGAACTGGCCGGTCGTCGAGTTCATCGTGAAATACGCCCACGAGAAGAACGAGAAGGCAGGCAAGGGGCTCTGGATCAATCTCGTCACGAACCTGAGCCTGCTCGACGACAAGAAGCTCGACTTCCTCCTCAAGAGCGGGGTCAACTTCTGCACCTCCCTCGACGGGCCCGCGGACCTGCACAACAAGAACCGGCTTTTCGTGGGCGGCAACTCGCACGCCGACACGGTCAAGTGGTTCAAGGTCATCCACGGGCGGACCAAGCGCAAGATGTTCCGCATCGACGCCCTGCTGACGGTGACGCGCTTCTCCCTGTCCCGGTGGAAGGACATCATCGACGAGTACGTGGGGATCGGCGCCCGCGGCGTCTTCCTGCGGCCCGTCAACCCGTTCGGCCTGGCCCGCGAGACCTGGGACAAGATCGGCTGCACTCCGGGCGAGTTCGTCGATTTCTACGCGAAGGCCTTTGACTACATCCTGGCGGTCAATCGTAGGCGGCCCTTCTTCGAGCAGAGCGCCCGCATCTTCCTCTCGAAGATGATGACCGACCAGGATCCGAATTTCCTCGACATGCGTTCCCCCTGCGGGGCGGGCGTCGGGCAGGTCGCCTACAACTTCGACGGCGGGGTCTACGCCTGCGACGAGGGGCGGATGTTCTCCCGGATGGGCGACGAGTCGTTCCGGATCGGGAGCGTGCACGAAGGCGCGTACAAGGACAGCGTGGGGCACTCCGCGGTGCGCGCCATCGAGGTGGCCTCGTGCCTCGACAACCAGACCGAGTGCTCGCGCTGCGCCTACAAGCCCTATTGCGGCGTCTGCCCGATCCAGTGCTACGCCGAGCAAGGGGACATCATGGGCCGCATGCCGTCGAACTCCAGGTGCCGCATCAACATGGGCATCCAGGACGTCCTGTTCGAGCGCCTTCGGGAAGGCAAGTACGACAAGATCTTCCAGCGATGGCTGAAGCAGAAAGAACCGAGCGGTCCGTACCAGAAGCAGTAGGGGGGATTATGAGCGAGAAAGATTTCATCCCGAAGATCAAGAAGGACATCACCCGGTTCCTGACCAGCGAAGAGGGCAAGATCCTCAAGAAGGACGTGGTGAAAGCCGCGGCCGTCCTGGGCATCGTCGGCGCCGCCATGGTGCGCGCCGAGGACCTTCTGGCCCAGCAAGAACACACCAACGCCCTGCATAATTCCGGGTCCGCGGCGTCCTCGCACGTGAGCCACAGCTCGCACGCCAGCCACGCTTCCCACGGCTCGCACGGGTCGCACGGGTCGCACGGCTCGCACGGCTCGCACGGGTCGCACGGGTCGCACGGGTCGCACGGGTCGCACGGGTCGCATGGCAGTCACGGGCAATGGTGAGACCCTGCCCGATCGTGGAGCACAGCCGCCGCGCCTAGGGGAGAGCCGCCGGAGGGCGGCTTTCCTGAGGAGCGTCGCCGCCCCGGCCCCCCGGGGCCAGGCCCTGCCGGGAATCGAGTTCGCCGCCCGCCCGTCGTCATCTCCTGCCAGGGGCCGTGCCGGGCAGGGCAAGGTCCTCCTCTTCAGGAACATCCTGGGCGGCGTCCCGGGCCCTGACGCCGGACCCGATGCGGGCCAGCTCCATGGAGCGACCTTCTACCTGGCGTCCGCGCTCAAGGCCCAGGCCGTGCCCGTGGTGCTCTCAGACCTCAAGCTCTCCCGGCTCGATGAGAAGGGTCCATGGGGCCTGGCCGCTCTGGCAAGGCTCCTGGGTGAGCACCCTGACATCACCGTGGCGGGCCTGACCCTTTACGATTCCTGCTTCGAGGACAGCCGCAGGCTTCTGCGCTTCTTGCGGGCCCGGACGCGGGCTTTCACGGTCGTGGGCGGCATCATGCCCACGCTCAACCCCAGGGAGGTCTTCGTCCACCTGCCTGAAGCGCATCTCGTGGCTCGCGGTGCGGGAGAGATCGTCCTGCCCGCGGTCTTGCGGGCGCTGGGTCCGTCCGACGCTTCCGCGGCCCTTCCCCTGGCCAGGCGCGAAGCGCTCGCGGCCCTCGAAGGAGTCCTTTTCGCGGATGCCGGGGGACTGGTCTGGGCCGGCGCGGAGCGCGCTCCCAGGGCCGAGGACCTCGATGCCTCGGCCCTGGACTTCTCCCTGCTGGGGAAGGAGGACGCGGCCCGAGGCCTATGCCTGACGCTCTCCAGGGGCTGCCGCTACGGCTGTTCGTTCTGCGCCTCCATGGACCGCGGCCGGTTCAGCGGCAAATCCCCTGAGGCCGTGGCAGGGGTGCTGTCGGCCTATGGACGCAGGCTCAAGGAGCTCTACGGCCGGTGGTCCCTGGTCCCTCCCGCGGCCTTCGGCATCGGCTTCTACGACGACGATTTCTTCTCGGACCGGGGGCGGGCCATGGGGATACTCTCCATCCTGAGGCGGTCTCCCTTCTTCATCCTCTTTCTCCAGACCGCGGTCAACTCCTTCTTCCGGGTCCGGGGCACACGGCTTTCCAATGATCCGGATTTCGGGCTCATCGACACCCTCGATCCGGAGCTCTTCACCCCAAAGATGGGCGGCGAGGCCGCGGCTCCGGCGGCCAGGCCGTGGGTCTACATCGGCACCGAGAGCTTCTGCGACCGCGAGCTCGACCGCCTGGGCAAGGGCTACGGCTACGGCAGGCCGGCCCGGGCCGCGCTGGCGCTCTCATGGCGCGGCATCCGGCAGGCGCACCATCTCATCGCGGCCAATGCCGAGACAGGGCTCGAGGACCTGGTCGAGGGCGTGGGCCGCGTCGCTCGCTTGAAGGCCCTGTGCGGGGAGCCCTTCGGTATCCTGGAGCCTCCCACGCCGAACCTCGTATCGTTCTATCCCACCGCGAGCTTCCGCCGGCTGGACCGCTTGAAGCTCCTGGACAGAGTTTCAGTCCGCGGGACCCTGCGGCTCAAGGGGTTCCCTGAGTTCGACTATCCTCTCGTGGAGCGGGACGTGCCCCCTGACCCGGATGTCCAGGGGTTCGCGGACCGCGTCAGTCGTGCCCGCTCCCAAGGCGTGGATTGGCATGCCGAGCTCGAAGGCCTGTTGTTCACCGCGCTCCGGCGTTCCGAGGAGCTTAGGCCGGCAGGGCGGGCGCGCGTCCTGCGCCGAGCCGTGGACCGCTTCCACCTGCCCTTGGCCTGCGGCGGCAATCCTAAGAGCAACATCCAGCTCTTCGTCACCCGGCGCTGCCACCTTCGCTGCACCTACTGCCCGGTGGAGAAGCGCGACGCGGACATGTCTCCTGCCACGGCGCGACAGGCCGCGGACTTCCTCCTGCGCCGCGAAAGCCGGGAAATCCGCCTGGATTTCGGGGGCGGCGAGCCCCTGCTCAACTTTTCGGCGGTCCGCGCGGCCGCCGAATACGCCGAGTCCCGCGCCAAAGAGCTCGGCAAGAGGCTCTCCTTCTACATGGTGACCAATGCCATCGAGCTCGACGCGTCCAAGCTCGCGTGGATGGCGCGCCGGCGCTTCTCGCTCGAGCTCTCCCTCGACGGCTCCCGGCGCGACCACAACATCCAGAAGCCTCCCGCGTGCCAAGGCCTCGACCCCTACGCGGCCACGCGCCGCGGAGTCGAGCTCGCCCTTGGATCCGGGGTGGAGTGCGTCGTGGTGGCGGTGGCTGACCCGGCCCGCGCGGGACGCCTGGCCGCGAACTTCGAGCACCTGCTCGACCTCGGCGCCCGGTCTTTCGACCTGAGCTACGCCGTGGGCTCCTTTTGGAAGGAGGAGGATGAGGCGTTGTTCTTCCGCCAGGTGCGAGCCATCGTCCGGCGCCATCGCGCGGAGCTGCGCTCGGGCAAGATCCGCCTCGGCAACCTCGGCGGCAGGGTCGAGCCCACGGTCTTGAACTCCGAGCTCATGGTGGACACGGACGGCTCGCTCCACCTCATGAGCGAGTGGCTCTTCGAGACCACGCGGCCCGCGGCCCCGGCCCCTTTCCGTCTCGGCCGGGTCCAGGACCGCCCGGACATCAACGCCATCCGCTGGAGCCGGTTCCACTGCTACTACACCCTGGTCCGGATGCACGGCCGCGACGAGCGGGTCCGCCGCGTCCTCCTCAACAACATCGCGTTCGGCGAGAGGGTCGGAGCGTTCTTCGCAAGCCTCAACGAGGAACTCCATGGGGGCCGGTGACTTATAAGAAGCTGCTGGGGCTCGACGCCAGGCTCTGGGTCGTCCTGTCCCTGGCGTGCCTCACGCTGGCCGGGACCTATCTCGTCCTGCTGCGGCGCATCGAGCCGAGGCTCCGTCCCTCCCACCGGCGCCTCTTGGGGCGCGAGCGCCGTACGAAGGCCGTCGCGGACGAGATCGCCCGCCTGGCCGGCCGCCACCCTTGGGCAGGCGGCTACTACCAGGGCGACGGCCTGGGCGCCAACTTGTCCCTCCTGGTCGCGCCCGAAGCCGGCTACCACTATGCCTGGAGAGGCTGCACGGGGACGCACGAGGAGGAGCATGGGAGGGTGCGCGAGCAGCAAGGGAAGCTCGCTTTCGAGGGAGCTCGGTCCAGGACGCTCTCCCGCGGGCTCGTGGTCGTCCCCTGGTCGGACCGGGTCTACCTGGTGGCTGAAGACGAACTGCCCCGATTCGCCAACGAGATCAACGCGGGCCAAGAGCCCCGCTATGACGGCCAAGGCTTCTTTTTCCTGAGGAACGGGGATGACGAGAAGGTCGTCGATGACAAGCCTCGCCTGCCGCCGGCTTACGGCAAGCTCCTGCTCGAGCGTCCCATCGACGCCCGTATCCTGTCCATCGGCAGGCCGCTGGCCGAGCCAGGGCCGGACGGGTTCGACCACGAAACGACCGTGGCGCTGAGCGCCGGACGCCGCGACGGCGTCCTGCCCGGGATGGCGTTCCACCCGCTGGGCAAGGACCGGTCGGGCACGGCCACGGTCCTGCATGCCGGCGAGAAGTCCTCGCTCGCCCGATTCGCGCGGATGCTCATGTCCGATCCCAGACCGGAGCCAGGGTGGCTGCTGTCGACGGTGGAGGAATGGAACCGCGGGAGAGCCGCGTGGGACCAGGCCAGGCGCGTCAAGGTCATCCGGCGGCTGGAGCGCTCTCTCCCCATTTACGCGGGCGACCTGGAGCGCCTGTTCTCCAAGAACGCCCTGGCCGGGGCCGAGAAGCACGGCTTCAAGGTCACTCCGGTCGCCGATATCGAGGCGTCCGCTGTGGCGCGGGGCCTCGTCGACGGGGACGCGTTCAAGGCGTGGGTCGGCGCGGCCGCTGCCTCGCTGGGCGCCAACGCTTATGTGATGCCTTCTTTCCCGACGAGGAACCCCGGGCCGTTGACCTTCAGCGCGTCCATCAACGCCGTCCGCGTCGAGTACGAGGGCGAGCCCGTCGAGGCTTTGGATTTTCCATCCAGGATCTCCTACGACAGCGGCGAGGAGCGCCTCGATTGGGCGGCGGGCAGGGCCAAACAGCGGCTCAACAGGAACAGCTACAAGATCGGCGAGAAGGCGATCCGCCTGGAGGCCGCGCGCCGCCTCCTGAAGCTCTCCCCGGATGAGTTCTCCCGTTTCCAGGACCTTCTCGTCGAGGAACTTTCGCCCGTTCAGCGCGCCGCCCTGCGCATGCATTGGTGCCTGAGCGCTGATCGGGGCCGCGTCCGCGACCTCGAGCGCACGGACGAGGACCTCAGGCGCTGGCGCGACACGCTTGATGTTGAGAGCGAACCGGCGCTCGCGGCCCTGAGGAACAAGGATTTCAGCGCCACCCGTGAGTACTATCGTCTCCTGGACGAGGCTTATCCATTAAAGGCGCATAAAACGGGCCGGTAGCCCGATCCAGCTTCTCCAAATGGGCTGGAATGGCCTATCGCGCTGTTTCGGCTTTCACCCGGGAGGTTTGGTATCATACGAACACGGCGACTTATGATCCCTCCGCGGTCCATCGAAGTGCGGCTCAAGGTCTTGCTGTCGCGGGCCGAGGGCCTGTTGTCCCGGCATCGCGGGGCCGCCAGCCTCGACGCCGGGGAAGCGGGACAGGTCAGGGCCTGCCTCGAGACCCTGGACCGAGGGCTTCTGGCAGGCTTGTGGAAGACTGAGCTGGATGGGGCAGGAGCGGTCGGGGACGGAGCCCGGGGCACGGGCAAGACCGGAGGCGGGCGAGCGGGCCGGTTCATGGACTGGCTATTCTATAGGAAAGGCCTGCTCCACAGGCTCAAGGCCGACGGGGCCAGGGTGGACCGCGACCTCCTGAGGACCGTGTACGGGAACGCGGGCAGTCCCAGGCTCATCCTGCTCGTGACGCACTCTTGCCAGCTTCGCTGCGCTTATTGCCGCGTCCGGCGCTACCCGGCCCGCATGACCTGCGAGGTCGCCGAGGCCGGGGTCCGGTGGCTGATGGCAGGGCTGCGCAGCGAGGCCGAGATCCAGTTCTTCGGCGGAGAACCCCTCCTGGCGCTCGACGTGGTCCGGCGAGCGACCCTGCTGGCCGAGTCCCTGGCAGAGCGCTCAGGCAGGAGGCCGCGGTTCCTTCTCACCACCAACGGGCTCGCGCTCTCGGACAAGGCCCTGCGGTTCTTCCGCGACCACCGCTTCAGCCTCGAGTTCAGCTGCGACGGCACTTACGGGACCCAGCTCTCCCAGCGCAGGGCCGCGGGAGGCAGGGACTACTACGGCCGCCTGTCCCGGAACCTCGAGTCCTTGAGAGCCGCGGAGGTGCCTTATCAAGTCATCGCCGTGGTCACGCCCGAGAACGTGTCCCGGATGCTCGAAGAGTTCCGCTTCCTGGCCGAGCTTGGGCACCGCCGCATCCAGCTCAACTACGCCCTGGGCCGGTTCTGGGACGAAGCGTCGAGCGCGGAGTTGTTCCGGCAGATGGGACGGGTGAGCGGGCTCGCGCGGGAGATGGGGGTCTCGTTCGTCAATGAAGAGGCGGCCCGGCGGGAGCCCGTGGTCCTCAACAGCGAGCTCACCGTGGACTGCGACGGCGAAGTCTTTCGCGAGACCGGGGTGTGCCTGGAGGAGGATTTCCGCGAGATGAAGAAGCGGTTCCTCGTGACCCGGGTGGGCGGGGCCGCCAGGGGCCGGGCCGGGCTCTTCGATCGCCACGGCTCGACCCAGTTCGACAACCTGGCGCTCCTGGCCGGCGCGTACGGCCGCGGGGAACTGCGCAGGACCCTCCTCAACAACCTGGCTATCGGCCTGCGGTTCCTGAGGGAGCCCCCGTGGAAGAAGGGGGTCTCGTGAAGCAAACCGAGGGCTCCGGGGCGAAAGCTCGGCCGCAGGAGGGGATGGGCGGCCCGCCCGGCGTGCGGGACTACGCGGGCTCGCTCATGGTGATGCTCACCCACGAGTGCCCGTTGAGGTGCGCCTACTGCGGAGTGGTCCGGGACCGCAGGAGCATGACCTGGATGGTCTTGCGGCGCGGGGTTGACCTGCTGTGCGCCTCGGAGAGCCCGAGGCTCCAGCTGAGGTATTTCGGCGGAGAGCCCCTGCTCAAGTTCGACCTCATCCGCCGCGCCATCGTCTATTCCGAGAAGCAGTGCAGGAGGCTCGGCAAGAAAGTCCACCACATGATCACCACCAACGGCCTGGCTCTCGACGAGTCCAAGCTCGCGTGGTTCGCGGGCCGCGACGTGGAGTTCCTGTTCAGCCTCGACGGTTCGGCCGTCACGCACGGCCGCTGGCGGCCCGCTCCGGGGGGGCTCGACACTCACCCGCGGCTGTTGGCGAACCTGCGGGCCTTGAGGCGCTCCGGCGCGTCCTATTTCGTGAACCTCGTGGCCCATCCAGGGGAATCCCGCCAGTGGTCTTCGGACCTCGACTTCACGCTCTCCCTGGGCGTCAGGCGCCTCCAGATCGGGTATTGCGTGGGCGTGGAGTGGGGGGAGGAGGCCAGGCAGGAGTTCCTGGCATTCATGGAGGCTGCCGTGGAACGATGCGGCAGGATCGAACTCCTGAATCTCAAGAGCGGGGCCGAGCCCGTGATGCTCAGCGAAGAGGTCATTGCCGAGACCGACGGCAGGCTCTACCTGGACCCTGCGGTCTTCGTGGAGAGGTCCTTCCCGGCCCTGAAAAAGGCGATGCTGCTCGGCCGTCTCGGCGAGACGCGGTCTTTGGCCGCGGTCCGCAGGACCAAAAACGAGGTGCTGGAGCTCTTCCGGCGCTGCTATCCTTCCTCTACGGCCAAGGGAAGGCTCCTGCTCAACAACCTGGGACTCGGGCTCGAGGTCGGCCGGCTCATGAGCCGCTTGGCAGGCTAGTGCATCCTCAGGATCGTTCGGTCAGACTTATCCCCAAACATACGGTACCGCAGAGCTGTCCGGGGAAACCTTTAGACGACCTGTTCCGGCTTCCCGTGCTGACCTCGGGACCGGACCGTTCCCGAAGGCATGCTTGTCATCCGTGGTCGCTGGATCATGCTGTCCGGGATAACCCGACGACAAGTAGCCCCGGGTCAGACCCTTCGGTCGGGGACGCACCCGGCAACATGGTGTGTCCGGACACACTGTGTTACGGGGTCCGACTGGTCTTGCGCGGGAGCCGCGGTGGGGCGCGGGAATGATGTCTCTCAACGGTCTTCATCGCGGTTGACGGGCGTCCTGGAGCGGCGCGGATCGGCATCTCGACGAGAAAGGCCGCCACGGCCGTTTCGGAGCCTGAGCGGCCTCCAAGTTGACGATATTCCCCGGACACGTGTGCGGTACCGTATGTTCGGGGATAACTGTCATGGGGTCCTGGTCCTGCCAGCTTGCGTCTTGAGGGTCGCGGAGATCCGCTCATGGGCCGAGCCTGCCATGAGGATGTACTCTAGGTCCGCGGGGTTGCCCGTTGGAGCGCTGTCCATGGCTTTGGCGAAGGACTTGAGCGCGAGAGCGGTCTTGCCCGCGCGCTCCCACAGGACTCCTTCCAAGAAAAGGACCTTCGGGTTCGCCGGGGCCAGGAGCGCGGCTCCCCGGACCTGCTTGAGGGCTTCGTCGAACCTACCCGCGAGCGCGAGTGAGACTGCCAGATCCAGGAGGTAATCCGGCTGGGAGGGGTGTTCCCGGACGAGCGCTTCCAGCAGGAAGAGGGCCGCACCCGTATCCCCTGCCCCCTGCAGCGCGAGGGCCTTGCGCCGCACTTGTTCAGGGGATGCCGCGGCAACCGTTGTCACTGCTGCCTGGGCCCGGGTCTTGTCGCCTGAGCGCCAATCCAGGATGCCGCGTTGAAGGCTCGCGTAGGAGGCCAGCAAGCTTCCGTGCCGCGGACTGATGTCACGCAGGCAGAGCGAGTATTTCTCAACAGCCTCGGCCCGCATGCCGCGGCGTTCCAGCTCGAGCCCGCAATGAAAGGCTGCCGCGGTCCCCGGCATCCGGCAGGGGAACGCGTGGACCAGGGTCTCCGCTGACAGGTAGGCCGCGCCCAAAAGGTAAAGGGGCAGGCATATCAGGAGCGGCAGGGGCCGCAGGATGAGGCTGGCAGAACGGCCGGCTGCGTGGCGGGCCGAGGGGTCCTCGGTCGGCCTGCCGCGCCAGGCTGTTTTGACCCTACGGACCAGGAGCACGACAGCGCAGCCGTCGAGGACCAGAAGGATGGGCAGGAGCGGCTCGAAGAAACGCGGCACCACGGCGAAGGGCGCGTAGATGAGGAAGTAATAGAGGCACAAGGCGGCCAGGGAGAGCGCTGGCAGGTCTCCTCTAGCCAGCATCAGGGCCAGGCCGAGCCCTGCGCCGACAGCGGCCAACGGGTGATAGGTGAGTCCGCGCCAAAGCCTCTTGGAGCTCGAAACGATGTATCGGACCGGGTCCGCGAGTATGGCTCGGCGGGCCGCTTCAAGGAGACACCCGCTGTCCGTGATCAGGCCGCAGCCCGAGCTCGCGCGCAGCTCGGCCACGGCGGGCCTGGCAGTATCGAATTCAACCTCTCCGCCGGAGGCGGCCAGAAGGGTGTCCGCGGTCAGGTGCTGCTCGAAGGGGATGAAGGCCTTGAGCCTCAGGCGGTTGCGCAGGACCCATGGAGCCAGCGCCAGGTAGCTGACAGCGAGGAAGATCCCTAATTGGCGGCCAGGGATGCTCCGGCCTGGCTTGATGAGCCGCAGGAGCACGCAGAGGAACAGGGGAAACGCGAAGAGCACGGAACGGCACATGAGCCCGGCTGCCACGCAGAGCCCTGCGGCCGCTGCGCTGGCCGGGCTGGGTTCCCTGAGCCATCGCACGACCGCGAGGCTGGCTGCGATGAGCATGAGGCCGAAGAGGAACTCGATGTTGTAGGAGACCGAGGGCTCGATGAGGCCTGGATGCGACGCGACCAGGAAGGCTGCCAAGGTCCCTGCCCAGGGGGAGCACAGTCTCGCGGCCAGGGCCGCGGCCATGATGATTCCCAGGCCTGACAGGAGCGCTTGCGCCCGGGGCAGGCGGGGAGGTTCTTCCGGCGAAGCGGGATCGACCACGGCGATGAAGGCTGGAAAGACCACCCCGCGCCGCGCCGAGGGTCCGGAATCCAGGTCAAATCCCAGGGTATGGATGGACCGAAGGCCCGCGGCAAGAGCCTTGTAATCGGCTCCGGCATCGGCTCGGGTGGGCCTGACCTCGGCCCACCTCAGCGAGACGCCAAGGACCACGGCCAGGCCAACGCCGAGCCACGGCCATCGGGTATCCGGGTGGGCGTTAGCCATGGTTGTGCCGGCCATGGTAACACAGCCGGCCCAGCCCCTTCAATCTAATAAAGTTCGTTGGGCGAGCTTGTGTAGGTCTCGATGGGCCGGTACTCCGGGGTGGGACGGCCGAGCTCATCCACCAAGAATCCCCGCTGCCGGGCCAAGCCCATGTTGTACCAGCGGTGCCTTCTTCCGTCGGCCGGGTCGAACCAGCGCAGCTCGATGAGGCGGCTGAGGAGGGAGCCCTCCCTGCCTTGGGCCGCGATGGTCCCGAAGTCGATCTCGGGATTGCCCTCTTCTCCCATGACATAGTAGGCGACCGTGCCCGTGACGAAACAGCCCGGCTCCCGGCCTCCCTGGCCGAGCAGGTCCCCGCGCCGCGAAACGCCGAAGAAGTTCTGCACCCGGTGCACGGGCACCAGGATGGGCCCGGCTTTGGCCTGAGCGGAACGCAGGTGCGCCTCCCAGCGGCCCGCCATGGCCGCGGGGTCGGTGTGCTCCACCCATTCGGGCTTGATCTCAGCCACGGCCGGACAGCCTGGGACCTGCGAACCTCCGGCTGCCAGGGCAGGCAGGGACAGCAGGACGCAGAGGGAAAGGATCTTCATGGACGACCTCCTTTAATAAGGACATCGAGCGCCGGCTCCGCGCCGGAGTCCCTGTCATGATAGCAGGCAAGACCAGGCAGGGTCCTGGGCCGGAGCTCCTGGAAAGGCCTCGGCAATCGGTCCAATCAGGCCGGAGCAGCAGCTGCCCAGGACTAGCAACAGGATCGGTTGTTATTTATTGACAAGCCGGGAGAGGGCGGATATGATTGCCTCATGGCCAAGGCTTTCTCCGACCAGCTGGTCCGGCTGCGCGCAGCTGCGGGCTTCAAGACCGCCTACCAGTTCTACCACGGCAACGGCGGGCGCAGGCACTTCCCGTTCACCTACGTGCATTACCTGAGACTGGAGCGGCGCGGCAAGCTGCCCCGGCCCCAATGGATGGCGGGCATCATGCTGGCACTGCGCCTGAGCCCCGGGGCAGAGGAGTGCAGGAAGTTATTCCTGGCCTATCTCAAGGACATGCTGGGGACAGAGGAGGCTGGAGAGCTCATCCTCGGTCCGTTCCTACGGACCTCGGCAGGGGCCGGCAAGACGGCGCCTGGCCAGGCTTCGCCGGGACAAGCCATGCGCTGGATGAAGGCCCAGCACGCCGTGCACCTGACTCCCGAGCAGTTCAAGGCCGTGGCCTCGGATGAGGCCGCCTATTGGTGCTCGGAAGTGCTCTGCAACGACTCCGGAGCCTGGTCAGCCGAGGACATCGCTCAACGGCTCGGGCTCGAGGCCAAGGCGGTCCGGTCCGGGCTCGTGCGCTTGGCCAAGGCGGGCCTGGCCCGTCAGGTCGCGGGAGGCCGCTATCGCAGCCGCCGACCGGGCAAGCTCTACACCTTCCCGGGCAGGCTGGCCGGGATGAAGGGGCATCTCAAGGCCGTGCAGAGATACTGGGAGAAGATGCACGGCCGCTCCGGAGCGGATTTCGCCTCGCGCGTGGAGCTGGTGCGCACGGACGACGGATTCATGACAGGGTATTGGCCTGCCCTGGCTGAGGCCATGGACGCGGCCAATCTTGGGGCTGTGGACAGCGCCGGCGAGAGGACAGGCTTCTTCCTGGTCGAGACGCGGGTGCGCAAGCTCGCTCCTTTCTGATGTCCCTGTTGCCTTTGGTCGAAGGGGGAACATGCGTGGGCCCGGCCAGGGTGCTCGAGGCCGGCCTGCCGACGGAAAGGGGAAAACAACTCCCTGCCTCCTTCGAAAAAGCGCTCAAGCTCCTGCTGGAGTGCGAGGCGCGGCGGGTGCGCGTGGTGCTCTCAGGTGACGGCGCTGTTCCCAAGGCCTGGCTCAAGGCATTGGAAAAGGCCGAGGCCGCTGCCCGGTCCAAGGGAAAGGAATTCGAGTGCGTCTTGCGTCGCGGCACTGCCATCGCTCCACGGCCGGCCCGGCAATGGGCTGGACTTGGGGGACGCGTTCTTCTGCCTTTCGCGGCCGAACGCGCGGCCCGACTCCGCAAGACTCTCCGCGCTTTTGCCGCGGCCGGAGTCCCGGCAGTCATCGAGTTCCCTGTGTCGCCTCCGGATGCCCCAGGTCTGATTGCCAAGCTCAAGGCATTGGAGTCCCTGGCCCCGGCCAGGGTCCGTTTCGTCGCCGTGCCGGAGGGGTCCGAAAACGCCGCTGGCACGACCGCGGTCTGCCGTGCCATGGCCTCCCTGGAGCTCGGGCTCTCCTCTTGGCTCGAGGCGCAGGCCCGCGTCCGCTCCGGTTCAGGCAGGCTCGAGGTCCTCGGGTTCTGGGAGGAAGAGGAGCCGGACCTTCTGGCTTCGGACCTCATCCTGACCGAAGAAGGCGGCCTGGTCTGGGCCACCTCCGCGCGGTATGCGTCCCTGTGGCCCGAGTTCCTCAAAGCCTGCCCAGCCGTGCCGGTGAAAGGGCTCGAGAGCCTGGACGGGCTTTTCATGGAGCCGTCCCAAAGACAGGCTTGGGTCAATCGCGCGCTCTCCCCTGCCGGCCGAGACCTCTGGCGCGACAGCGCTGCCTTGAGCTTGCGGCTGTGGGGCTTCTTCCAAAAGCCCTTTCCCGGCTGGCGCGACGGGTCCGAGAACAAATCCATCCGCCGCGGCATCATCAGCGCCGGCTTGGCAGGCCAGGACCGCTTCCTGTCCAGCCATCTGCCGGGGGTCGGTTCCGTGTTCCTGTTCCTGGCCACCGGGTGCGTCCATGACTGCGTGTTCTGCAAAGCCAAGCCTGAGGAGCCGGGTCAATCCCTGGCTGAGATCTCCTCCAGGCTCAAGGCCGCGTCCGGGCTCTCTCGGAAAAAGATCGCTTTGGCCGGCAATGAGCCCCTGCTCCACCCCGGAATCGTCAAGATCCTGCGCCTGTGCCGCAGGCGCGGATTCACCGAAGTCGAGGTCATGACTTCAGGCACCCTTTTGACCGGCCAGGGGACTGCCTCGGGTTTGAAAAAGGCCGGAGCCACGGCCCTGGCCCTGCCTCTCTATGCCGCTGACGCGGGACGGCACGACGAGCTGACCCGCAGGAAGGGAAGCTTCGAAGAGACGGTACAGGGCATCGAGAACGCGAGAAAGGCCGGCTTGAAGGTCTTCATCCACACGAATCTCCTCAAGCAGAACCTCAAGGCCTTGCCCGGGCTCGAGGACCTGGTCCGCGGAAAGTGGGGCCTGCCTTTCGCCATCCTTCCCATCAGGCCCAAGTCCCCGGACAGCATGAACCTCGCTTACGAGGACCTCGAGCCTTCCTACGAGGAGATGCTCGATGCCGGACTCAAGGCGACCTCTTTGGCGGGATTTCCGGTCTGCGTGGCTAGGCGGATCCAGGGCGCGGCCATGCTTCGGCCCGAGCAGCTGGCGGACTCGGTCAAGCTCTACCTTCTGCACCAGACCTTCATGAAGCCCGTCTCCTGCCTGAAGTGCCCTGAGACCCGGCGCTGTCTCGGGACTTTCAGCGAGCACCTGGAAGCCCACCCCGGGGATCTGTCCCTGCTGACGCTCTAGGGACGATTTGAAGCGATTCCGAAGATTTCCTTGAGCAGGACATCGGCGATGTTCCGGGCCAGCAGTTCGTTGCCCTTGGCGGTGCAATGTCCGAAGTCTCCGCCGAACATGTCCTGGAAATAGGTCTCGAAAGAACCGCTCTCCACGGCATCCTGGAAAACGCGCTGGTTGTCGACGAAGATGATCCCCTCATCGCGGCCCTGCAGCATCCTCTTCAACGGCGCGATGCCACGCATCGGGTACTGGACGCAGGCCAGCCGGATCCTCCGGCGGTCCAACAGCTCCTTCAGGCGGCGATAGTTCCCGGCAGTGACCTGATTGCAGGCTCTCAGCCGCAGGCCCTCCGCCTTTTCCCGAGCCTGCCTCGCCAACACCGGTTCGCCCATCGCCGAGTATGCCGTGGACATGGCCGCATAAGTCGTGTCGTCCGCGGAGCCGGCGCGGCGGATCCTTTCGAGCAGGGGCCGGAAACGCGAGAGATCCTTGCGCGCATAGAACGCGGACCACAGCATCCCCTCGAGAGCGCGCTTGTTCATGGGGTTCGACTCCAAGGCCCTTTCGAATAACGGCAACGCTTTCGCATAATCGTTTTGGCCCTGATAGGACGATCCCAGGCCGGCATAGGCATCGTCATGTCCTGGGCTGATCGCCGCGGCCTTGGAGAAAGCCTTCGCCGAATCCTTGAATCTGCTTTGGCTTTGATAAAACCAGCCCAGCTCGACATGAAGACGGGCTTCCGCGGGATTCCTGGCCAGGCCCTCCTTGAATGCCGCTTCGGCTTCCTTCAGTCTGCCCAGGGATTGATAGGACGAGCCAAGCCCTGCGTAGGCCGCCCAGTCGCGAGGATCCAGCTCCAGAGCCTTCTTGAACTGCGCGATGGCTCGCGCATGGGAACCGCGTTCGTATTCCGCGGCCGGCGGCAAGGGGGCTGTCGCCTCGGCGGGTCTTTGGCCCTTGACGGCCTGCCATGCGATCCTCGCCAGTTTATAGGTCCTGAAACGCGAAGCGAATTCCGAGGCAGGCGAGCCCCGTGGGGGGTAGGGCATGTGGCTGCCGTCATCATTGATGCCCATCATCGCCACGACCGCATCCGGATGGTACGCTTCGATGTCAGCCTCCAGACGGTCCACGATGAACGATGTGTGCGCTCCGCTCATGCCGCGATCGATCACGCTGAACCTGATGTCCGCGCTGCGCTGGTTGAGCGTTCTCTCGAGGACTTCGGGAAATTGTCTTTGGGTGGTGGATTCCCCTATGTACATGATCCGATAAGCGCCTTTCTGGCGCAGGGAGATCGCATTCCGGTGCGCCTGCAGGCTCAGGATCGCGAATCCTCCCAGACGAAGCGACGCCTCGAGGATCAGGAATGCCAGGAAGAGCCCGAAAGCGACAAGGCCCAGCTTCTGCGAGGCAGCGAGGTTCCCGCGCTTGCGGGCGTCATGAATCGTAGGCAAGTTCAGTCGGAGTCTGCACGAAACCATTATGCATCCCGGGGAATCCGCGTGTCAAGTCCTGACGCGGTTTCTCGAAATAGGCTAGAATTGAGCAACGCCATTTATGGAAAAGATAGTCATCTTCGGCAAGGGCGGCATCGGCAAGTCCACGGTCGCGGCCAACTTGAGCGCGGTCTACGCGCTCGAAGGCAGGAAGGTCATCCACGTGGGCTGCGACCCGAAGCACGACTCGACCGTGAGCCTGGTGGACGGGGACATGATCGAGACCTTCATGGAGAAGCACTCCAGGGTCTTCGGCATCCGCGACCGGCAGAACCTGGGCGCCAAGGACCTGCTGGTCCGGGGAAGGCTCGGCATCGACTGCATCGAGGCCGGCGGCCCGGAGCCGGGTGTGGGGTGCGCGGGCAGGGGCATCTCCATGATGCTCGAGGCTTTCGCGGACCTCGACATCCTGAAGGCGGGCTCCTACGACATCGGAGTCTTCGACGTGCTGGGTGACGTGGTCTGCGGGGGCTTTGCCGCGCCCTTGCGCAAGGGCTTCGCGGAGAAGATCGTGATCGTGATCTCCGAGGAGCTCATGGCGCTCTACGCGGCCAACAACATCGCCAAGTCGGTGCGCACCTACGCGTCCAACGGCGTGTACCTGGCAGGCTTGGTGGCCAACCTCAAGGACGGCAAGTCGGACCGGAAAAAGCTCGAAAAATACGCAAAGATCATCGGAACCAGGATTTTAGAGTATGTTCCCCGCGACCCTGCGGTGCGCGAGGCTGAGTTCGCCCGGGACAGGACCGTGGTGGAGCGCGCTCCCAAGTGCGCTTTCGCCAAGAGCATCAGGTCGCTCGCGGCGAAGATCCTGACGGTGAAGAAAGAGAAGTGCCCCATCCCCAAGCCCATGAACGACAAGCAGTTCTACGGCGGCTGGTAGTCCTGTCCCTCACCTGAAAAGTTTTATCGTCCTGTCAAAAAATGCTGTAATCCCCCAATGAAGCCCGACGACCTTTTGACTACGCCCAAGACCTGCGCAGCGCTGGGGATCACCCGGCCCACCCTTTATGCCTGGATCCGGCAGGGGAAGATCAACCCCTGGGCCAGGCTGGGCGGGCATTCCGCCTGGTTCTTCCTCAAGAACGAGGTCGAGAAAGCCAAGGGCAGGCGCTACCAGAGGATCGGACCATGACCGAGCCTAAGCGAGGAAATGGTTGCGTCAATCGCCGTGGGGGGCAACCATGACCAAGAGACCTTTGAACCTCCCCTTCGGGGAAGGCGTACGCCTGGCAGCCAACGCGGTCCCGGACCTCATGTTCGAGGGAGCCGGGGCGGGCCTGGCCAAGGGCTCGGCCGGCTTCCTGGAGCGGCACGACGCTGCTTCGACCCTGTCTTCCCGCAAACCGGGACGCGGAATCACAGCCGTGTCCCTCGAGGCCGGAGGACGGGACGCGGCTGGTTCCGACGGCGCGGACTGGCTCGACGGCTATGACGCGGCATTGGAGGCCCTGGTCAAGGGCCTCGACCTCTCCGGAGCCAAGCCCAGGGCGGGGTGCGTGGCCCTGGTGGGACATCTCATGGACCGCAATGAAGGCGATGGGCTGGGCAACGCGCTCGAGCTCGAGCGCATGCTCGTTGCTCTGGCTGGCAAGAAGCCCTGCCTATGGCTCTCGGGAAAGCCTTGCGCGGCCCTGTCCGAGGCCCGGCACGCCGAAGCCGTGGTGTCTTTGCCTCACGGCCGCAAGGCCGGCGCGGCCCTGGCCCGCAAGCTCAAGGTCAGGCTCATCGAAGCCGAGCTTCCGTTCGGTCTGGACCGGACGCGCCGGTTCATCGAGCTTCTAGGCAAGGAGCTCCGCAAGGAGAGCGAGGCCAGGGCGTTCGTCAAGGCAGAGCTCGACGAGGTCATCCCCAGGCTGGAGTGGAGCGTGCCGCACGCGTTCCTCAACCGGAGGTTCGCGTTCGCGGGCGATCCGCATTACGGGGCCGCTTTTGCCGAGCTCATCGCGGAGCTCGGCGGGTCCTTGGCCGGGATGATCGTGACTGCGGGGCCTCATCACCTGGCCAAGGCCGAGCGGACTGCTTTGGTAAAGACGGCCGGAGCACGCTTTGCTCCCGACCGGTCCGAGGCGGCCAGGATGTGGGACTCCGGGTTCTGGGGCCGGGTGGACCTGCTCGTGGCCAACGCGCTGTTGTTGGAAGCGGTCAAGCCCGCGACCGGGTGGCTCGAGTTCGGCTACCCTTCGTGCCTGACCCACAGCCTGCTGGAGGACCCTTGCCTCGGGTTCCAGGGCTGCCTGGGCTTTTTGTCCAAGGCAGCCACGGAGACGGCCAAGGGATTCTGCCTGAAGGCGGGAGAAGCCTGAGCATGAGGAGCTTCCATGCCTGAAGACGCGGCCTGGCTCACGGACCCTGCCTCTCCTGAGAGGCATCTGGTCGCCGGCCCCAAGGCTCTGGCGGCCCTGGGCCGTTTGCTCGGCCTGGCCGGGGGCTGGGTCGTGGAAGCCGCGTGCTGTCAGGGCCGGCGGAACGGCCGCATGGCTTTGAAGAACGGAGACCGGAGGCTCGTGCTGTTCCTCGAGCCCGGGGACGCCGGGATCGCGCTTTCCGCCGAGGGGCCGTCGGGGCCGGCGATTGCCAAGCTCCTGGCCGTTCTTTCCGGCAGGCTGGGGAAGGGGAGCTTCCTGGACGTGGCGGGGGCTCATCGAGGGGGACGCGGATTCCTTCGTGGAGCGCCGCAGGCCGGACCAGGAGACGGAGGACCTCAGGGTCCCCTACGTGGGCGCGCCGTTCGGGCTTCAGGAAGCCGGGTGGAGGAATTTCTACGCCGATCAGGATTTCGAGGTGCTCCTCGGCGTGCCGGAGTGCACGTTCGACAGGACCATCACCCTCGAGTACGCGGACCTCGAGTGCTTCTACGCGCGGGCCGAGCTCAACATCCGGCGCTGGTCCTTCCTCGACTGGCCCAATGACAAGGAGGACGAGATCGGGGCGCGCAAGAGCCCGGCCATCGCGGTCGAGCTTGACGAGAGGGACATGGTGCTCGGGACCACGGAGAAGGCCGATGCCGTGATCGCCAAGGCCCGCGAGCTCACCGCGGCCGGGCACTATCTGGTGGTCTGCCATCTGTGCACCCCCATCGTCATGGGCGAGGACTTGAACGGCCTAGCCCACAGGCTCGAGAAGATCTCGGGCTGCACGCCGGTGAGCTGGAGCCAGAAGGACCGCGACAACCTCGACAACTTCGGCGAGTTCCTGCGCCGGACCCTGGGGAGGCCCGGCTACTTCGACTGCCGGCCCGATCCATCGGCCGTGAACCTGTTCCACTTCCCCGAGCGCTACCGGAAAGAGGAGCTCACCCCGTTCCTCGAGGGCATCGGGGTCAAGGTCCATGCCGCGGTCTTCCCCATGATGGACTTCCCGTCAGTGGAAAGGCTGGCCGGCGCTCTCTCGCAGGTCTTTTGCGAGCGCTCCTCCTATCCGGTGAAGCTCAAGGAACTGCTCGAGCCGCACGGCCGCAGGATCGTGGATGTTCCCGCGCCTTACGGCCTGGCCAACACCAGGGCCTGCCTGGAGCGCATCGCCCAGGCCGCGGGCCGGTCCAAGGAGTTCAAGGCTGCCTGGGACCGGCGCATGCGTGAGATCGAGCCTGCCTGGGAGAGGATGAAGGCTTCGGCCTCGGCCAAGAGGGTCGCGTTCGTGGTCTCCGAAGCCACCCTGCCGCGACTCTTCCAGGTGCGCTACGGGTTTGGCGCGCCCATGGCGACCATGGTCGCGGAGATGGGGTTCGGGCTCGACTTTTTATACTACGACCCGCATGGCAGGACAGTTCCCGTTCCGAAGGAAGCGCCCTCGTCCCGTCTCCATATTTTTCGCGGTCCTTGGGAGCTCCAGGAGCTCCTTGAAAAGGGGGATTTTCAGGCCGTTTACTCCGACATCTGCTTTGACTGGCGCGTCAGCTCGTCCGGCAAGGCCCGGTTCTCGAGCCGGGATTTCCACATGGGAGCAGCCGGGGCGCTGGCCGCGTTCGAGAGCCTGCTTGGGGCCTGCAGTCTGCCTTTCTACCAGCGCTACGCGTCCCACCTGCGGCAGCCTTCGCGGAGGATCCATGCCTGAAGCCAAGCTCGGCGTACGGCTCAACATCCCCTACCTGCAGGGGACCTATGTGGCCTTGAACGCCATCCCGGACGCTTACTTCCTCGGCGACGGGCCGAGCTGCGTGTTCGCCAAGGCCGAACAGATCCACGGCCGCCACGACCTCTTCAGCAGCCTGCTCTCCTGCGGGTGCGACCACCGGGTCCAGTACACCGGGGTCAAC
Source organism: Elusimicrobiota bacterium (assembly GCA_016234805.1). Classification (GTDB taxonomy): domain Bacteria; phylum Elusimicrobiota; class Elusimicrobia; order UBA1565; family UBA9628; genus JACQWX01. The sequence goes on along the minus strand of JACRNU010000012.1, from coordinate 10,809 downwards.
GTGTTCACCATCGCCGGGAACTTCGAGGCAGGCATCATGGCGTCCATGAAGAGGATCGCGGCCTGGCCCGGCTGCGGCGTGTTCTTCATGGGCTCCATGCCCATGTGCAGCATCGCGGGCACGGACTACGAGAGGCTCCTGCGCGAGGCCTGCGTGGACATCAAGAAGCCCGCTTTCCTCCTGCCGCGGCGCTCGGCCGTGTACGGCGACTGGCTCGACGGGTACGCGGCCATGCTCGAGGTCATGGCCTCGGGCATGGACCTCTCGGGCGCGGCGCCCCGGCCCGGCAAGGTCGCGGTGGTGGGCTATCTCATGGACCGCAACGAAGGCGACCACCGGGGCAGCGTGGCCGAGCTCGAGCGGATGCTGGGAGGATTGGGGCTGGAGGCGGCTTCCATCTGGCTGTCGGGCGGGCCTTACGAGTCCCTGCGCGAGGCCCGGCACGCCGAAGCAGTGGTGTCTTTGCCGCACGGCCGCCAGGCGGGCCGGGTCCTGGCCCGCAGGCTCAAGGTCAAGCTCATCGAAGCCGAGCTTCCCTTCGGCCTGCCGGCGAGCAGGCGGTTCATCGAACAGCTCGGCCGCGAGATGAAGCGCGTGAAGGCCGCTCGGGCCTTCGTCGAGTCCGAGGCCGCGTCCGCCTCCCAGCTCCTCCGCCGCGGCGCGGCTGAGGCCGTCAAGGGACGGACCTTCTCCTTTTGCGGGGACCCGATGTATGCCGTCGGGTTCGTGGAGCAGATCTCGGATCTGGGCGGGAAGATGGGGAGCATGCTCCTCATCGGCGGGCCGCACCATCTCGACGCCGTTGTCCGGGATTCCCTCCTGGCTCACCTCAAGACCGCTTTCGAGCCCATGACCTCCGAGGTCGAGGCAGGTTGGGGCCGCGAGGATGCCATCGACCTGGTGGTCTCGAACACCATGGCCCTCAAGTACACCTTGGGCGCGAAGGGCGCGTGGCTGGAGTTCGGCTTCCAATCCGCGTACACCCACTTCCTCAAGGACGAGCCCTTCCTGGGCTTCCGCGGAGCGCTCTCCCTGCTGGGCCGCGCCGCCAACGAGCTCCGCCGCGGACGCTACATGGGCAAGACCTCTCCGAGGGATCGATGATCCGGAGGCTCGAATTCCACGTCTCCTACGACTGCGGCCAGAGCTGCCTGTTCTGCTCCGAGGCGGACCGCCTGGCCCGCTGGAAAGGAGCTCCCGTGACCGCTGCCGAGATGGCGCGGGTCCTGGCCGAGAAGCGCAGGCAGGGCTTCGACCATGTCACCTTCACGGGCGGAGAACCCACCCTGGCGCCTGATCTCGTCGGAGCGCTGCGGGCCGCCAAAGGCCTCGGCTATAAGACCTATGTCACTTCCAACGGAGGCAAGCTCAGCGAGGAAGGCTTCTCGTCCCGCGCCCTGCCTCTCATCGATGAGCTCTGCCTTTCGGTGCACGGAGACACCGCGGCCCTGCACGACAGGCTTTCCCGCAGCCCGGGCGGGTTCGAGAAGCTCATGGGAGCCTTCCGGAACGCGGGCCGCCGGAAGGGGCTCTTCCTCCTGACCAACACGGTGGTCACCACCCATAACTGGGACAGGTTGGAGGACATCCTGGGGCTCATCCTCGGCATCAAGGCCGTGCGGCATGTCCTGCTCTCCCAGGTGGCTCCTGAGGGCAGGGCAGCGAAGGATTACGCCGGGCTCGCCGTGTCTTTCAGGAAGTGGAAAATGAAGGTCCCGCGCCTGGCGAGCCAAGCGCGGGAAAAAGGCGCGACCTTCAGGATATTCGGCCTGCCCGCGTGCGTGCTCGGAAGCGAGCGCGAGGTCTCCAACGACCTTCATTGGTCCCCGCGGGTCACGGTGGAGCGGGCCAGAGTCCATGGCAAGCCCGGCTTGAAGGAGATCACGAGCTTGAAGCCCACGCGCAAGCGCAGCCACCCGCCGGTCTGCGGCCGCTGTTCGGTCCAGGGCTTGTGCGGCGGGGTGTTCGATCTCCATCTGAAGGAATTCGGAGCCCGGGACCTGGAGCCCATCAAGCATGCCTAGAAAGACGGGCGATGCTTCCGCCGCGGCCGAGAAGCGGCATTGGGTGAGGCTCACCCGGGCCTGCAACCAGCGGTGCCTCTTCTGCCATGACCGCGGCGCCCAGAACGGCAAGTCCCTCGCCTTCGCGTCCGTCAAGGGCGATCTTGCCCGCGGCCGCAGGCAGGGCTTGAGGCGCGTGGTCTTGAGCGGAGGCGAGCCCACCCTGCATCCGCGGTTCCTCGACATCGTGGCCCTGTCCAGAAAGCTCGGCTACGAGCACATCCAGGTCGTCTCGAACGGCAGGAGGTTCTGCTACCCCGGGTTCCTCAAGGAAGCGGTGGAGGCGGGCTTGGACGAGCTCACCCTCTCCCTCCACGGCCACACCCGGGACCTGCACGACCGGCTGACCCGCGTTCCCGGCTCTTTCGTCCAATCCCTGGCAGCGCTCAAGTCCGCCCTGGCGGTCTCGGGGCTCATCGTGAGCGTGGACGTGGTCATCAATGCCTTGAACCTGCCGGTACTGGCCGAGCTCCTCGGGTTCTACATCGGCCTCGGAGTGCGGGAGTTCGACCTGCTGGCCCTGGTGCCTTTCGGGGACGCCTGGGAGAACAGGTCCGAGCTCTACTGCGACTTCTCGAAGCCGGAGAACCTCGCGAGCCTCCACCGGGCCCTCGAACTCTCGCGGGAGCCGGGCCTGCACTTCTTCACCAATCGGCTGCGGCCGGAATTCCTCGAAGGCTTCGAGTCCCTCATCCAGCCGCCTGAGAAGATCCTCGACGAGGTCCGCGGCCGCAAGCATCTCTTCGACCGATGGCTGGCCGGGGGGCCCAAGCCGGATTGCGCCGGGGAGGCTTGCCCGCAGTGCTTTCTCAGGGATTTCTGCCAGGACCTGGAGCGCACCCTCAAGGACAAGAGCCTTCCCCCCAAGGTCGGGACCCTGTGTCTGGGAAGGCGGTCCCGGCCGGAGGCCGTGTCTGCGGCCAAGCCGTTCCGCTTCGGCCGCAAGCGCGACATCATCGCCTACTCCGAGTTCTTCATCGCGGCCAGGTACTTCGTGAAGTCACGCGGCTGCGGTGGCTGCGCCTGGACCGGCCGGTGCGCCGGCATCGCGGTGCGCGAGGCGCGCGAGAAGGGCTTCGGGATCCTGAAGCCGGCGGGCGCGGCCCGAGGCGCCGCTGGAGGGGCCCGTGGCTGAGCTGGCCTACCTGCAGGTCTCGCGGGTCTGCAATCAGCAGTGCGTCTTCTGCTCGAATCCGGCCAACGGCAGGACCATCGAATGGGCCGAGGCGGTCCGTCTCGTGGATTCCTTCGCGGCCGAAAAGGCCGCGGGCGTCATCCTCACGGGCGGGGAGCCCACGCTCTTCGCGGAACTCCCGAAGCTCGTGGCCTACTGCCGCGGCAAGGGCCTGGCGCCCCGCATGGTGACCAACGGCCAGAAGACCGCGGACCCGGCGTACTTCAAGTCCCTCCGGGACGCTGGCCTCGCGCACATCCACGTGTCCCTGCACTCCCACCAGACCGAGGTGCAGTCCGCCATCTCGCAGAACGAGGATTCCCTGGCCAACATCGCCAAGACCCTGGGGCACGCGGGCCGGCTCGGCGTGCGCGCGGACATCAACACGGTCATCAACTCGAAGAACGCGGGCCACCTGAGCTCCCTGGTCCAATGGGTCATCGGGCGCTTCCCGTTCGTGACCCATTTCGTGTGGAACAACCTCGACCCGCTCATGAACCGGGCGGCCTTGAACCCCGGGATCGTGCCCAAGCTCCGCGCCTTCGAAGTCGAGCTGCACCGGGCCATGCGGCACCTGCAGTCCACGGGGCGGAGCTTCCGGGTCGAGCGCGTGCCGCTGTGCTTCATGTCGGACTTCCCGCACCGCTCCACCGAGACGCGCAAGTTCGTCAAGGAGGAGGGACGGCAGATCTACTTCCTCGACGAGAAGGGCCTGCGGGTCCAGGGCAAGGCCTGCTGGACCTACGGGAAATCCGAGCGGTGCAAGGCCTGCAGGCTCGACCCCCTGTGCGCCGGCCTCTATCAACTGGGCGTCTACTACTCGCCGGACGAGCTCTGCCCCGTGTTCACGGACCCGGCCGACGTCATCCGCGCCGTGCTGGAGGACGGATGATCTCGAGCCTCTTCTACAAGGTCTTCCTCGTCATGGGGGTGATCGTCTCCTACGAGGATTGGACCGAGAAGCGCATCCGCAACCACTGGATCGGTCTGGGCTTGGGCCTCTTCGGGGTCGGGCTCCTGTACCTGGGCTGGAACAGCTTCCTCGGGTACCGCCATGTCGCGCCCTGGGGGGGCAGCAGCTACTATCTTCCCTGGCGCTTCTACCCCAAGGTGCTGGCGCACCTGGTCCTGTGCGTGACCGCGTCCTTCACCCTGTGGCGCTTCAACATCTGGCCCGCGGGAGACGCCAAGCTCTACATCGTGTTCGCCCTCTTCGCGGCCCTCATCGACCCCAACATCCCGGGCTTTCCCCTGCTGCTCTTCATGCTCCTGCTGGTCAACGTGTTCGTGCCGGCCGGGATCTTCTTCGCGGCCGAGACCGTGATGCTTGCAACTCGCGGCCTTCCCTCTCCGGGACAGGTCGAATGGGTCAAGGCTTCCAAGGCCCTGGTCGAGCGCGTCTGGGTGCGGGGCAAGGACGCCTGGCCGTTCCGGTACCGCTACGCGGCCCTGACCATCAACCTCCTCGCCATGTTCTTCGGCATGATGGCGCTGGGTGCCAAGTTCCGCCAGTTCGCCGTAGGTCCCTTCGGCCAACTCCTGATGTTCCTGGCCATCCTGGTCGTGTGGTCCAAGGCCATGGGCCTCCTTCAGAATAGGACGATCTGTTGGATCGCGCTGACGGGCTTGTCCGCGGTCCTCGTGGCCGGCACGGTCTTTAGGCACTGGTACGTCTGGGCATGGCTGGTGTCCGCGGTGAAGATGACCATCAACTTCGGCGTGTTCATCTCGTTCGCCCGCATCCTCTTCGACTGGTTCATCGAGTGGGACAGCAGGCGCGAGCTCGATCCCGAGGCCCTCAAGACCGGGTCCGTGCTCTCGGACGAGACCTGGCAGAAGCTCAAGGCCGTCCCGGAGCTCTCGGCCAAGCTCGGGGACCGCTACTCGGACGGGCTGGCCGCGGACGAGGTCGAAGCGCTCAAGGCTTGGTTCGCGGGCCAGACCGCCGGCTCGGGCTATGCCGTGTACCACACCATCCCCTTCGCGGTGTGGATCTTCATGGGGACCCTGCTGACGCTGTACTACCGGGGGAGCGTGCTCGTGCTGCTGGCCCCGTATTACCGCCGGTTCCAAGGGGTGCTCAAGTTCTTCCTAGCGGGGTGGTTCTCGTGACCATGATCCAACGCATCGATCTGAAGGTGGGCTTCCAGTGCAACAACTACTGCAAGTTCTGTGTGCAGGGCGACAAGCGCGAGAAGCTCCCGGCCAAGCCCCTGCCTGAACTCCTGAAGTCCTTGGAGGACGGCCGCGCCTCGGGAGCGGACGGCGTGGTGTTCACCGGGGGAGAGCCCACCCTGCACCCCGACATCCTGGCCCTTGTCAAGAAGGCCAGGGAGCTCGGGTACAAGAACATCCAGCTCCAGTCCAATGGCCGGTCCTTCTGCTATCCCGGCCTGGTGGCCAAGCTCGCGGCAGCCGGGGCCGACGAGTTCGGGCCCTCGCTCCACGGCTCCAGGCCCGAGATCCACGATTTTCTGACCGGCGCTCCTGGGAGCTTCCTGCAGACCGTGGCAGGCATGAAGAACGTCAAGAAGGCCGGGGCCAGGCTCATCACCAACAGCGTGGTCACCAAGGTCAATTACCGGGACCTGCCGGACCTCGCCCGGCTCCTCGCGTCCCTGGGCGTGGACCAGTACCAGTTCGCGTTCATGCACATCACCGGACGGGCCGCCCAGAACCGGGAGTGGCTGACCCCACGCAACACCATCATCGAGCCTTTCGTGAAGAAGGGGCTCGACGTGGGCATCAAGGCGGGCCGGACCGTGATGACCGAAGCCATCCCCTACTGCTTCATGTCCGGCTACGAGGACCATGTGGCCGAGAAGATCATCCCCAGGACCAAGATCTACGACGCGGACGCCGTCATCGAGGACTTCACCAAGACCCGGCGCGACGAGGGCAAGGCCAAGGGCCCGAAATGCCCCGAGTGCCGGTATTTCTCCGTCTGCGAGGGTCCGTGGAGGGAGTACCCCGAGATGTTCGGCTGGGACGAGTTCGTTCCTGTGCCGCGGCCCGCCAAGCGTCGCGGCAAGGCCCTCAAGCTCCTCCTCGCCGGCCTGCTGGCCTCCACAGCGGTCGGAGCGTGGGCAGCCCAGGCATCCACGGGTTCAGACGAGCTCACCCAACTCACGGAAGACGCTGCCAGGAATTCGCACCAGCGCTACATGCTCGGGCTCATGCGCTATCAGAAGGGGGACTACGCCGGAGCCAAGGAGGAGTGGAACTGGGCGCTCTTCTACGATCCCATGAACGAGGATGCCAAGGCGGGATTGAGGCGCATCGAGGGACCAGCGGCCGCTCAGGTGTCCGAACAGGACAAGAGGTCCTCCCAGCAGCACTACCTCGAAGGCGTCGTTTATTTCCAGAAGGGGGATTATGCGAAGGCCAAAGACGAGTGGGGCCTGTCCTTAAGCCTTGACCGTGAGAACGCCGACGTGAAAGCCGGGCTTGAGCGGATCGAAAAGCTCTACTCGACCGCGCCGGAGCCCAAGGATGGACGCGGCAGCGAGGAGAAGAAGGCGACCGTCAAGCTCTCCAAGGAAGCCATGAAGGCCGGCGAGAAAGCGGCCGCGACGGTGACGGACCAGGCCCGGCGCGACTCCCAGCAGCACTATCTCTCCGGGGTCATCTATTTCCAGAAGGGAGACTATGTGAAGGCCTGGGACGAGTGGACTCTGGCCATGAAGTCGGACCCTGGGAATGAGGATGCCATTGCCGGCCTCAAGAGGATCGAGGAGATATACGGAGAGAAGCCTCTCCCCAAGACGCCCGTGGCCGCCGGACCCCTGGCCCCTTATGAAGCTGTACGGGCTTCCCAGCAGCACTATCTCTCCGGGCTCATATATTTTCAGAAAGGGGATGACAAGAAGGCCGGGGAGGAATGGAGCCGGGCACTCAAGCTCGATCCGTCCAACAGGGATGCGCAGGCAGGTCTCAAGAGGCTCGATCAAATGAAGAAGGGCGGCGATGAAGCGCGATAAGGCGTCCGGGGCCAACGGGTGAGGGTGGAGGGAGAATGGAACGAATAGCGATCTTCGGCAAAGGCGGCATCGGGAAATCCACCCTGTCGGGCAACCTCGCGGCCGTCTACGCCAGGCAGGGCAAGCGCGTCCTGCTCGTGGGGTGCGACCCCAAGCACGACACGACCGTGGCCCTGACCGAAGGGCGGCCCATCCGCACCGTGGTCGAGCAGTCCATGTTCATGGACCAGGCGGGCGGCGACGTGTCCAAGGTGCTCGTGCGCGGCAGGCTGGGCGTGGACTGCGTGGAGGCGGGCGGGCCCGAGCCCGGCATCGGGTGCGCGGGCCGCGGCATCTCGCGCATGATCGAGCTGCTCGAGGGCGGGGGCCTGCTGCGCAAGGGCCTGCACGACGTGGCCCTCTTCGACGTGCTCGGAGACGTGGTGTGCGGCGGCTTTGCCGCGCCCTTGAGGCAGGGCTTCGCGGACAAGGTGGTCATCGTGACCTCCGAGGAGCTGATGTCCCTCTACGCGGTCAACAACATCAGCCGGGCCGTCAGGAATTACGCGGCCAACGGCATCGCGCTCGCGGGCCTGGTGGCCAACCTGCGCGACCCTGGAGCGGACAGGAGCGCCATCGAGCGCTTCGCGGCCATGCTGGGCACCAAGGTGCTCGCTTTCCTGCCGCGGGACCCGGCCGTGTCCGAAGCCGAGATGGCCCGCGTCACCGCGGTCGAGCGTTCTCCGGGTTCCGAGGTGGCCAAGAAGGTCGTGCTCCTGGCCAAGGAACTGCTGGACTTCGACGGGACCAAGACCTCGGCGCCCACGCCCCTGTCCGACGAAGCCTTTCACGCGCTCTCGCGCAGGGCTTTCAGCGGCGCTTTCACGCCGTCCCAGGAGAGCCGGCCTTCCGGTCCCGGAGGACAGGGCCCGGTGTTCCCCGGGGTTCCCGGGCCGGCATCTTTGACGGAGACGGTCCCGCAGGAGGCTCCGGTGGCTTCAGGGCCTTCTCAGGAGGACCTGGAGAAGGCCCTGTCCTGGCAGGCCGAGCTCTGGAAGAACTCTCCCGGCTCCAACGACCAGGTATGGGGCGCTCCCGACCAGTGGCGCCGCTTCTTCTGCGACTTCGAGACGCGGCGGCACGCGCGCACGAGGCTGGAGATCCAGGCTCCGGTGGTGCATATCTGGCACCAGGACCTCGAGTGCTCCTACGCCACCCCGGATTATTTCGACACGAGCCTGCCCGCCTTCTTCAAGTTCCCCTGGCCCAAGCCCGCCGAGCCCGCGGGCGATGACGGGCCGCGGTCCAAGCGCGGGCGCGGGCCTGGTCCCCGGGAGGAGAACGTGGTCCGCGAGGCCATGACGAACCTGCGCGACCTGGACATCATCCACGGGGGCGGCAAGAAGCTCGACGAGACCCTGCGCCTGGCCGTGGCCCACGCAGAGGGGCGGGCCCAGGCCGTGGTCGTGCACTCCACCTGCGTGCCCACCGTCATCGGCGACGATGCCGGGGCCGTGGTCAAGCGCTGGCAGAAGCGCTCCAAAGTCCCCATCGTCTATACCAACCCGGCTGAGACCAACCAGGAGGTCGATCTCGGCCTGCTGCTGTTCAAGGAGCTCCGATCCAAGAAGCCGGCGCCCGAGTCCAAGCGCGGCAAGAGCGTCAACCTGGTCGGGTTCCCGCAAGGCAGGGCCTTGGCCGAGCTCGCCCATGTCCTCGGAGAGGCCGGCGTGGAAGTCAATGCCAGGGTCCTGCCTGCCCTGCATCCGGACGCGGCCCGGCGCTACCTCGATGCCCGGGTCCAGATCCTCTACCCCAACGGCGCTTATGCCGGCGCTTACAAGGAGTTCTTCGAGCCGCTGGCCATCCGCACCGTGACCCTCGACGCCCCTTACGGGCTCGAAGCCACCGCGGCCTGGGTGGAAGGCGCGGCCTCGGCTTTGGGCATGAAGGCCCGCGGCCGCGCCAACGCCGGATCCGCTCGAAAGACCGAGGCCCCCAGGTGGGCCGGGGCCAGGCGCGAGGCCGCGGGCCGAGGCTTGGCTTTCGTGGTGGACGCCTTCCACCTGGCCCGGCTCACTGACCCGACCCAGATGTGGGGCATCCCGGTGCTGAGGCTCCTCAAGGAGATGGGCTTCGGGGTCCATGTGCTCTGCCACGGCCAGGGGGCCAAGGAGGCTCCTGGGCTCGCCTACTTCCAGACTCCTTCGGAGCTGGAGAAGCTCTTGAAGGAGGGGGCTTTCCAGGCCGTGTACTCGGAGTATGCCTTTGACTCCAGGCTGGTCGCGGCCGGCAAGGCCCAGTTCTCGCTCGATCTCTTCGAGATGGGTTTCGAAGGCGGCTTGCGCACCCAAGCTGCCCTCAACAGGGTCTGCGGGTGGTCGTTCTACAAAAGATACGGGAGATACGCCGGAGGATCCCGATGAATCCTGGGAAGATCGAGGATGTGAGCACGCCGATGAACTTCCCGACCCTGCTCGGGGTCTACCTGGCCGTCAATGCCGTCAAGGACGCCTACATCCTGGTGGACGGCCCGGACTGCACCCTGTACAAGGCCCACTTCGTGCACGGCAGGCACGACCTCAACTCGACTTTGCTGTCCATCACGGGCCGGCACCGGGTGCTCTTCACCAACGTGTGCTCGCGCGGGGTGGTCAAGGAGCACGACGCCCTGCTCCGCCGCCACCTCCTGACCCTCGACAGCATCAAGGAGTCCGGCCTGACCCTGGTGACCGCCTTGCCCATGTGCTCGATCACGGGCGTGGACTACGGCCGGGTTCTGCGCTCCCTCAAGGGGAAACTCACCAAGCCCGGAGTGGACATCCCGCCCGATTCCCTGGTCGGCGACTGGCTCGACGGCTACGACCAGGCCATGGCCGCGATCGCCCGCGGCTTGGGGCTGTCCAAGGGCCGCAGGCGCAAGGGCTGCGTGGCCGTGGTGGGCCACCTCATGGACCGCAACGAGGCGGATCAGACCGCCAATGCGGCGGAGCTCCGCAGGATGCTGGCCGGCCTTTCGCTCGACGTGGCGTCGGTCTGGCTCGACGGAGGCTCGGCCTCGGACCTCAAGGCCGCTGAAACGGCCGAGTTCATCATCTCGCTCCCCTATGGCCGAGCCGCCGGCCGCAGGCTGGCTGAGCTCACGGGCGCGGCCCTCGTGGAGACCGAGCTCCCCTTCGGCCTGACCAAGACCGCGGCGTTCCTGAGGGACGTGGGCCAGGCCTCGGGAAGGAAGGCCGAGGCCGAGTCGTTCATCGACCACGAGCTCTCCAAGGTCATCCCCAGGCTCCAGTGGATCATTCCCCAGCGCTTCCTCAACCGCACGGCAGCTTTCATGGGCGACCCCTATCTGCTCGAGGGCTTCCTCGACATCGCCGAAGACCTCGGCATGGCCGTGGAAGGCGCCATCAGCCGCGGCAGGAACGCCCATGGCCCCCGCCCCTTGGGTGACGCCCGCGCCGGGACCGTCATTCTCCGCGAGCCGCCCGTGTTCTCCGACGAGGTCCGCAAGCTCCTGTCAGCCCCCAAGGACATCTTCGTGTCCTGCTGGTGCGAACGGGAGTGGCCCCACATGGAGAACCGGGTCATGGAGTTCGGCTTCCCGAGCTACCGG
>JACRNU010000040.1 GCA_016234805.1 Elusimicrobiota bacterium | reverse complement strand
CCCAAGAAGCTCGTCATGGAGTACAAGGAACTCTGCCTTTCCTGCCACCCCAAGAGGGCCGAGGACATGAAGAAGGCCGGGGTCCATTCCCCTTTCAAGGACATGGACTGCGGTTCCTGCCACCAGCCCCATGACTCGACCCAGCCATCCTTGCTGACCTCGGACCCCAAGGAGCTCTGCGCGGGCTGTCACGACGCCAAGGGGGAAGGCCTCCTCAAGGCGCACGACAACATCGCGGAGTTCTCAGGCCCTTGCACCGCTTGCCATACGCCGCACGGTTCAGCCAACCCCAAGCTCATCCTGGAGGGAAAGGAGCACGTGCCGTTCGCCTCGCGCTCCTGCGACATGTGCCACGAGAGGCCGGACAAGGACGGCAAGCCCAAGCTCAAGCCCATGCCTGAGAAGTCGTGCTTCGTCTGCCACCCTGACTTCAAGAAGCTCGCCAACAAGCCCGTGGCGCACGCGCCCTTCCAGGCAGGTTCATGCACGGACTGTCACAACCCCCATGTCAGCCTGAGGCCCTCCTTGATGAAGAAGGCCATGGCAGAGGTCTGCTTCGCCTGCCACGACGCGGAATTGAAGGACAGCCACCCGGTGGCCAGGCATCCCACGAGCAAAGAGGGCAGGATCGATCCCTTGCGCAAGGACAAGCCGTTCGACTGCGCTTCCTGCCATGAGCCCCACGCAGGGAAACTGCCGAAGCTCATGCGCGACGACCCAATGACGATGTGCGGGAGCTGTCACCAGAAATGAAAAGAACCTGTCTTCTCGCATTGTTCCTGTTCATCATGGGAGCTGTCAGCTCCGGTGATGCGGCTCGGGCTGCCGCGGCTGAGCCTGCTGCCAAGGATCCCAAGGCCAAAGCCCAGGTCAAGACCGTGTTCCCCGATCCTCCGGACAAGCCGCGCATCCGCTTCCTGCGCAGCATCAAGACCCTGCGGGACCTCAAAGGAGGCAAGGCCGGGGCAGGGACCAAGTTCCTCGAGTTCCTGGCCGGAGGCGAGAGCGGGTCGGTGATCGTGGTCCGTCCGTTCTCCGTCTGGGTCCAGGGGGACTCCGTCTACGTCACGGATGCGGACGGCCAGAAAGCCGTGCGCATCGACCTGACAGCCGGCAAGGTCAAGAACTTCTCAGGTTCCGGGGACGCCGCCCTGGCATCGCCGGTGGGCATCACGGTGGACCCGTCCGGGAACGTCTATGTCTCGGACACGGGCCTCCATGCGGTAAAAGCCTTTTCGCCTGACGGGGATTTCCTCTGGAAAAGCGATGTCCTCGGCGGGGACGCGGGCAAGCTAAAGCGTCCGTCCGCGGTGGCCTGGACGCCGGCCGGGGAGCTTCTGGTCCTGGATACCGGCAACAACCGCGTCGTGTTCCTGTCGAGCGAGGGCAAGTTCCTGCGCGAGGCATGCAGGAACAAGAAAGACGAATCCGCCCTCCCCTACCCCGGGAACGCATGGGTGGAGCCGGACGGAGGGTTCATCGTCTCGGACGCCATCAACGGCCGCGTCCACATCTTCGGGCCGGACGGCAAGTTCGTCTCCGGGTTCGGCGAAATGGGAGACTCTCCAGGCTATATGGCGCGTCCCCGGGGGGTCGCTTCTGATTCCGAGGGCAACATCTATGTGGTGGACGCCATCTTCAACCGGGTACAGATATTCAACCGCAAGGGCCAGCTTCTCCTTCATTTCTGCGAGCCTGGTTCGGGCCCTGCCCAGTTGTTTATGCCTGCCGGCATCTTCATCGACGCATCGGACAAAGTTTACTTGGTGGACTCGAAGAATCAGCGCATCCAGATATTCCAGTACATCAAATATCCTCTGGAGAGCGGATCAGAAGCGCAGGCCAAGCCCTGAATTGCGCGAATTCGCACAGCAGGGTCATAAATCGCGCCAAACCTCGTTTTTCCAGCGTCTAGCCTGTCTGTAAGCCAAGAAAAAGCGTTGCATGATGGGTAGGTGGAAGGTTGAGTCAACGCTAATCTGGAGGACTAGAATGAAGAAAATCGTACTCGGGATGATCGCGATCGCAGCCATCGTGGCCATCGGCCTGAACAGGCCGGTAACTGCGGGCGTGGCGATAAGCGGCAGCGCTCATGACTTCATGAGCAGCGGCATCGGCGCCAAGAACATGTGTTCCACCTGTCACTCGGCCCACGCAGCCAAAAAGGCCCAGCCTCTATGGGCGCGCAACAACCCGTCGTCCACCTATGCCGTTTGGAACGGCAACGACACCACGGGCGCGGCCCTCACCGGCACCGGCAACTACGTGGCCGCCGCTGCGTTCGCGGGCTCGAACAGCGGCATGTGCTTGTCCTGCCACGACGGCGCGACCGCGGTCGGCGGCAGCATGTACACGACCGGCGCCGCCAACCTGGGCACGGACTTGAAGAAATCGCATCCTGTGGGCTTTGTCTATAACGGCACCGGCGCCAACGGGCTGTTGGCCACCCCTGACGTGGACACGCCCCTCGAGGGCACCGCTGTCGGCTGCACGAGCTGCCACTCGATGCACTCTTCGGCTACCGGCGTAGTGAAGCTTCAGCGCAAAGCTGAAGTCTGCCTGGGCTGTCACATCAAGTAGGCCGGCGCCGGGTTAATTGGTAGAATAGCATCGTCCGAATGAAGACCCCCGGGGAACCGGGGGTCTTCTTCGGCTGAATCTTTCCCTTTGAGGTTGGAATGGAGCGGGTCAAGGAACTGGAAACGAGTCTATTGGAGCGCCTTGCTGCCGAGCGCTGGCGCGAGGGTCTCCGCTGTCCACGCTGCGGCGGACAGCGCTGTGTCCTGCACATGCGTTTGGGCGCCGGGGGCAGGCGCAAGCTCAAGTGCTCCAACTGCGGACGCAGTTTCAACGACCTGACAGGCACGCCTTTCGCGCGTTCGCACCTGCCGCTCTCCTCGTGGTTCGTTGCCGCCGGACTCATGGCCCTCAGGACGCCCACCTGCGCTGACATCGCCCGAAGGCTCGATATCAAGGTCTCCACGGCCTGGCGGGTGCGCCGCGTCTTGACCCGCGCCCTGGCAGACCCGTTGTTGAGGCGTGTTCTGGCCTCCCAGGAGGCCCTGCCATGCGCATGAGGTCTTTCTTGCCCGCAGTTGCCGTGCTCCTGCTCTTCGGGCCTTTGGCCCAGGCCCTGCAGGCCGCGGGCCCAGAGGCGCCTGCAGCTGCTTTGCAGTGGCCGTCTGCTCCAGGCCAGGCCCGCCTGCGATTCGTGGGTGAGATCAAGGGAGAAGGAGTGGGCCTTGCCAAGAAGAGCGGATTTGGCTCGTTCATACGCAAGGTCCTCGGAGTGGTGACTGGCTCCTCGGGTTCTCCGGAGCATCGCCTGGTCCAACCCACCGGGATCTACGCCGTTGACGGGGTCCTCTACGCCGCTGACCCGGGCAGGCGCGGGGTCCTGCGCTACGACCTGGCCAAGGCCAAAGGGGAATGGCTCCCCAAAGGCCGGGCCGCCTCGCTGGTGAGCCCTGTCAGCGTGGCCGCGGCCCCGGACGGCAGGGTGTTCATCCTCGACTCGGCCCTGCGCAAGGTGTTCGTCCTTGACGCCAAAGGCAAGGTCCAAGGGGAGCTTGAAGGCGACCCGCAGGGCATGGGCAAGCCGGCCGGCCTGGCGATCTCAGCTGACAGGATCTATGTGTCCGACGTGGCCAATCACCGCATAGCGGTCTATGGGCTCGAGGGGGTCTTCCTCCATTCCTTCGGAGCGAGGGGAGCCGGGCCCGGCGAGTTCAATTACCCGACCTACCTGTGGTTCGACCGCAGGGAGAAGCAGTTATGGGCCTGTGATTCCGGCAACTTCCGCGTCCAGTGGTTCGACCCTGACGGCAAGCCTCTCGGGAGATTCGGCGAGCCAGGCAACCGGCCCGGCTACCTGCCCAGGCCGCACGGCCTGGCGCGCGACTCCAACGGCGACGTCTACCTCACGGACGCGGCCTTCGACGCCATGCAGATCTTCGACCCGAAGGGGAGTCTGCTCCTCTTCGTGGGGCAGGCAGGACCCGAGCCCGGCCAGTTCAACCTGCCCGGAGGCGTGTCCGTAGACGAGCAGGACCGCGTCTTCGTGGCGGACACCTATAATGCCCGTATCCAGGTACTGCAATATCTCAAGGAGCGCAACCCATGAGAAGCCCTCTTCAGCTATTGATGCTTCTGCTGACTTTCCTGCCTCCCTCGGCAAGGGCGCTGTCCATCATCAATTCCAAGCACGACATGTCCTTTGACAGCGCCACCACGGGCCCCAAGGCGGTGAGCGAGAAGCAGACCTGTAACTTCTGCCACGCCGCGCACAGGTCCATCACGGCCCCCCAACTGTGGAACCGATCAGCCTCGGCCCAGACCTTCACCTTCTACTCCTCGAACTACCTCAACACCTACCTCGGCCAGGCCTCTCCCACCATGACGGACTTGAACGCCTCCAAGACCAAGCTCTGCCTCTCCTGTCATGACGGGATCACGGCGATCGGCGGGATCTACAACATCGCGCCCCAGACCATCCAGATGTCCGGGGCCATGGGCGCCTCGGCGAACTTGGGCACGAACCTGGCTGACGACCATCCGGTGCTCTACGGCGTCAATCCCGGCGTGGACCCGGAGATACAACTTCCCGGGGTCAACGACCCGGTCAAAGTCTACGGCGCCAACAACATCGTGGAGTGCACCTCCTGCCATGACCCGCATGACAACCAGTACGGCAAGTTCCTGGTCAAGTCGAACACGAACGCCGCGCTCTGCACCACCTGCCACAACAAGACGAACTACGCCACGAGCGCGCATGCGGTCTCAAACGCCGCCTACACCCCGCCCGGCGGGACCGCCACCACGGTCAAGGAGTACTCCTGCCGCAACTGCCATAAGCCGCACGGCGCATCCACGGCCCAGGCCTACATCCTGCGGGCCGCTGAGGAGTCCACCTGCTACCTCTGCCACGGCTCGACCCCGCTGACAGGGGCCAAGAACCTCCAGTCGCTCTTCGCCAAGACCTACAAGCACCCGACCGGGACCACGGCCGGAGTGCACAAGAACCCTGAGACGGACGCCGCCAACCTCGGGACAGGCAAGCGCCACGCCGAGTGCTGGGACTGCCACAACCCGCACCAGGCCAAGACCGGCACGCACGCCACCCCAGGCAACCTCATCAGCAACGTGCTCCTGGGCGCTTGGGGCGTGGAGCCGTCCTGGGGCGGCACCGCCTGGACTGCCGCCACTTCCTACATCCGCCAGGTCTTCACCAACACCACCGGCTACAAGGAGTATCAGCTCTGCCTCAAGTGCCACTCCTACTACGCTTACGGGGCGACCCCGCCGGCCGGCTACACCGACCAGACCAAGGAGTTCAACCCCCTCAACGCGTCGCGGCATCCCGTGTTCGGCGTGGGCAGCAATCCCTACTGCACGCCTACGACCACGAACGGCAACGTGGTCACCATGGTGGCTCCCTGGAACCAGACGTCCAACTCGCACGGCCTCATGACCTGCACGGACTGCCACAGCTCCGACGTCACGACGGATGCCAAGGGACCTCACGGTTCGTCCGCGCAGCGCATCCTCCGCGCGAGCCTGGTGGCGACCAAGACCGGGTCCAACTATGTGACGCCCTTGTGCGTCAAGTGCCATAAGGAGACGACCTACGGCGGCAACTCGGCAGGGAGCCGGTTCCAGGAGCATGGCCGCGGGGCCCATTTCATAGCCTCGACTGCGACCGGGGGCGGCGGCTACGGCGGCTGCCTGGCCTGCCACGGGAACCTCACCGGGGGGGTCTCGGGGACCTTTCACGGAGAGAACACGCAATGGGCCGCCACGACCTATACGACTGCGGGGCCCGCGCTCCGCTTCATGAACAACTCGACGAACTTCGTGGGCTGGAGCCCCGGCAAGTGCAAGAAGAAGACCTGCTCCACGCTTGAAAAACCTTACTAGAGTCGTCGAAGTTCTGCGCTCGCGCGCTGCCGCGCTCGCCCTTCTGGCGGGTCTGGGCGCCTTTGCATTGGCCGGGGCCTTCGCCTTGGAGGAGACCGCAGACGCGCTGTTCGCGGGAACGCCCTTCCGCCTCCTGGCGGCGGCCCTTGCCGCGGGCTTGACAGCCGTGCTGACGCGCTGGGCTCCGGGCCTGCGTCGGCCGGCCTCCTGGGGCAAGTTCCTCCTGCACGCGGGCGTGCTGGCGGTCATCGGGGGCGCGGCAGTGGACGCGAAGTTCGGCCGCAGCGGACTCATCGAGGTCATCGAGG
This sequence comes from Elusimicrobiota bacterium, assembly GCA_016234805.1. Taxonomy (GTDB): domain Bacteria; phylum Elusimicrobiota; class Elusimicrobia; order UBA1565; family UBA9628; genus JACQWX01. The sequence goes on along the minus strand of JACRNU010000040.1, from coordinate 11,232 downwards.
GGCAGACCCTGTCTTTGCCGGGCAGCGCCGCCGTGGTACGCCTCGACCGGTTCCATCCCTTCTTTCGGTCGGGACGCTGGCACAAGGGCTCTGCCGCGGACCTCACCGTGTTCGAGGGCGGGCGGAGCCGTGATGCCCTCGTTCATGTCAACCGCCCTGCCAGCGCCGACGGGCGGAGCATCCTCCTCGACCAGCACGGCTTCGCTCCCTTCCTGCGCCTGGAGGGGGCGTACGGCCTCCTCATGGATGCCTATGTCAGCTTTGAGACAGAGCCCGGGCCCCCGATCAGGTACCGCAGGACTTTGGCCATACCGGGCACCGCGCAGTCCATCGCTCTCGACTTCACGCCCTCGCCGACCGGCCCCCTTGCCAAGGACCCGAGCATTTCCGCGGAGCTCTTCGACCGCGGGCGGAGCATGCGCCGGGAGGTCCTGCGGCCTGGGCAGAGCGCGCGCCTGGGCGACAACCGTCTTGCGTTCAAGGACGTGCGGTACTGGGCTGGTCTTCACGTCCGCCGCGATCCCGGCCTGCCCCTGGTGTACGCGGGCTTTGTCGCGGCCATGGCGGGATCCTTCCTTTGTTTCGGAAAGGCGGCATGGTCATAGAAGCAGCGGCGTTTTGGGTTTCCGTCACGTTCTTCGGCGCGGGCTTCGCGGCCGGCTGCGCTGGGATGGCCTTCGGCTGGCGCAGGGCCGGATTGCTGACGGCTTGGGCCGTCGCGGCCGCTTGGGCGCTTCAAACGGTCCTGCTCGTTTCCCGGGGCTTGGCGCAGTTCTCGCCGCCCTTCATCACCTACTTCGAGACCGTGTCCTTCGCCTGCTGGCTGGCCGCCGGGCTCCACCTGGCGGTCGGCCGGCGTAGGCCCGAGACGGCTGGGACCGTCCTCTGCCTGATCGCGTTCCTCATGCTCGGCTCCGCCGCCCTCTCGCCGAGCCCCCTGACTCCTCTGCCTCCGGGTCTGCAGTCATGGTGGCTGGTACTGCACGTCCTGCTCGCTCTGGCCACCTTCGCCGCGCTCGCGGTCGCGGCTGCAGCGGCTGTTGCTCGGCTGTTCGATAAAAGCGCGATGAGCGGCCCAGACGGGCAGGACCGCCTGCTCATCCGCTGCGTCTCCTTCGCGTTCATGGCCCAGGTCGGCATGATCGCCTCCGGGTCCATCTGGGCGCAGAAGGCGTGGGGACGCTACTGGGGATGGGACCCCATCGAGACTTTCTCCCTGTTCACCTGGGTATGGTATGGGATCGTCCTGCACCTGCACCGCACCTACGGCTGGCGGGGCCGGCGCATCGCGTGGATGGCCGTGGCGGGTCTGGTCCTCTGCGTCTACGGGATATGGGGCGTCCCCTATTTCTCCCAAAGCGTGCATCTTTACGAGGTCCAATGAAGGACGCCATCGGCATCGCAGTCATGCTCAACAACTTCTTCCATGACCTTTCGGCGGCCGTGTTCTTCTGCGCCCTCATCGGCCTGGAGGGCGTGCGGCGCCGCAGCGCGTCGGCCGGCGAGGAAGCGGCAGCGCTGGCCCGCGGTCTGGAGCGTGATTTCAAGCGGGCCGCGGCCTGGAGCCTTGTCTTCATCATCGCCTTCGGCGTGGTGCGCACCATGGCCTACCGCGAGTACGAGTGGTGCAACGCCGTTGAGCGCGGCCAAGTCGCCGCCTTGGTCGTCAAGCACCTCCTCTTCGTCATCCTCATCGCGGCGGCGGTCTGGCGCGTGCGCGCCCTGCGGCGCGGCGCCCCCAAAGGCGCGCCTTGAAGCCAGGCATGGGTCCTCCTCCCGAAGCGCTCTTCATCACCGCGCCCTATCGCTGCTGGGGCGTCCAGGTGGTGGGCTCGTGGCCGCCCCTTCATCTGGCCTATCTCGCTGGGGCGGCGCGCCGGGCCGGGGTGACGCCCCGGATCCTTGACGCCATGAATCTAGGGCATGGGCACGCCGAGATCAAGGCCGAGATCGCGGCCGCGCGTCCCGCCTGGGTCATCTCCTATGACTATCTCCCGGTGACCGGCGCCGTGAGCACGGCCGCCGTCCCAGACGCGATCGCCATCCTCCGCTCGGCAAAGGAGGTAGACCCGCGCATCAAGACCGTCCTGGGCGGCCCCCACCCCACGTTCATGCCCCAAGAGGTGCTGGAATCCGCGGCCGGTGCGGTGGACTATATCCTCTTGGGCGAGGGCGAAGAGACCCTCTCCCAGCTCATGATGGCCGAAAGGACCGGCTCTGTCGAGGAAGTCGCCGGGATCGCCTTCCTGAAGGACGGAAAGGCCGTTCTGCGCCCGTTGCGCGCCCAGATGTCGGACCTGGAAAGCATCCCTCCGGCCTGGGACATCCTCGACTGGGACCTCTACAAGTACCTTGTCGCGCCGGGCGGACGGATGGCCTCGGTCCTGACCTCGCGAGGCTGCGAGATGTCATGCAGCTTCTGCAGTCAGCGCCTGTTCTGGCAAGGGACCTGGCGAGCCCGCAAGCCCGAGCTGGTGGTGGCGGAGCTCTCTGCCCTCAGCCGTGAGCACGGCATCAAGGTGTTCACCCTCATCGACGCCTACCCCACGCGCGACCGCACGCGCTGGGAGGAGCTGCTCGACCGCATCACCTCGGCGCGCCTGGACGCCCTCCTGCTGATGGAGACGCGCGTCGAAGACATCCTGCGCGACCGGGACATCCTCGACCGCTACCGGAAAGCCGGGATCGTCCACGTCTACATGGGAGCGGAGAGCGGCGACGACGACGTCCTGCGCCGCCTCGGCAAGGAACTCGAGGCGCGGTCCACGAAGGAGGCAGTCGCGCTCCTGAGGGACGCCGGCATCGTCAGCGAAACGTCGTTCATGATCGGCTTCCCGCACGAGACCTGGGACAGCATCGAACGCACCATCGCCTCGGCCATCGATATGGACCCGGACATCGCGGTCTTCCCCATCGTGACGCCTTGGCCTTACACCCCGCTTTACGCTGAGATGCGCGACCGCATCCGCGTCTTCGATCACTCGAAGTACAACCTGGTCACGCCCATCGTCGAGCCCTACGCGATGTCCCTCGAGGAGGTCTCACGGGCTATGGGCAAGTGCTACATGGATTTCTACTTCCATAAAATGAAGCAGGTCCTCGCCGACCCGCCGGGTTTCAAGCGGGATTATCTCAACAGCGCTTTCCGCCTGATGATGAAAGACCTGGCCTCGGGAATCGCAGGAATCAAAATGGGCGGCACGATGCCCGAGGCGGTGCGCAAGCGCTTGGGCCTGCTGAGATCCGCCTCGTCCAGGACCTAGCGCTCCGGTGTCCATCCGCGGTCGAGGAGGGCGAGGGCGGATCCTGAGCTTGGCGCTCCTGGCCTGGACTGTTCCTGCCCAGGCGGCTTTTGTTCGCGGCGGCGCCTTGAGATGGCGCTTCGACGACATCACGGTCGAAACGCCGGAACGCAGGATCCGGCGCACCCAATGGTACCACGGCTACGACCTGTCGCTCCTCGGTCCCCTGGGGCATCCCGTTGTCGGGAGCTTCGACTCCAAGGCCAATTTCTCCGATGGAGCGGATTTGGACCAGACCGTGAACACCCTGAACCCTCGCCAACAGCGCCTGGGAATGAGCATCAATGCGCAGATCTTCCGGCCGGAAGTGCGCAAGTACCTGCGTATCGACCCCAATCTCAGCATGAGCAACCTTCGCATGCTGGGGGACGCCAACCGCACCGTGCAGAGCCGCAGTTGGGGGTGGAGCACCGGGCTCTCCCTTCCCCGCCTTCCTGCACTGAGCGTTTCGCGGCAGTTCAGCACCTTGCGGGACCCCTCCGAGGCCGGCCCCATGGACCAAAGGACCACGACCGGCCGCGAGAGCCTCTCCTACGGCCTGGGACCCGTCAAGTTGAGGCTCGACCACGACAACAGCAGGATCGAAGATAGGCTCGGCATCAGCCCGACGCAGGAGTCCGACCAGAGGCGGGCCTCCCTGGAGACCTCCCTCTATCAGCTCAAGAGGATTCCTCTCGAGGCCTTCGTCTTGCGCACCGAATATTCCCGCTACGCCAGCAACGGGATGGTGGTGCAGAAGGATATGACCAACACACTGAACGTGCGCACGAACAAGTTCATGCTGGGGGGGTGGGAGAACGCCATCGGCTACGGGAACACGCTGGTGCGGGACCACATCGAACCCGTGACCGACCTCTCCCAAAACGCCGTGTTGGAGTCGAACCGCGGCTCGGGCATGGCGAGGTTCAGGAACTCCGTGGACGCGGCCCAGAACACCGGCCGCAACTTCAGAAAAAGCGCCAATGACGGCGCGAGCTTGACCTTGAGCTTCGCCTCGGGCACGGTGGTCACGAACACGGGGGCAAGCGCGGGGTGGAGTCGCGGCGAGGCCGGGGAATTCCTGAACGACGGGCTCAACGGCCAGGTGACCTTCTCCCCGCCCCGGCCCTACACTCTTTTCATCGAGGCGCGCACCAACGGCACCAAACCCATCAACGACGCGGTGGGCGGAGGAAGGACCAACCGCTATACCGCCGGGACCACGGTGCGGCCGGGCCAGTTCTGGAGCGTGACCGGCCGCTTCGACCGGACCCATACACGCGATTATGCCTCTGAGACAAGGACCGTGATCGACCAAATCGACCTGCGGTGCAGCGCCGTGCCCCTGGAGCGGCTGAACCTGGACGCAGGCTTGAACTTGAGCGTCGCCAGCCCCTCTTCCGGCAGCAAGACCGTCACCAGGACGATCCAGGGCGGCGCGGAGTACAGCTTCCTGTCAGGCGTGCGGTTGTCGGCCGAGACGACGCACACGGATGCGGGCTACACCGCGGCCATGAAAGGCTCCTACATGGTGGGCAAGACCGAGTTCAGCGTCAAGTACGAGCGTCGCGAGCTCAGCACTCCCGCGGCTTTCTCGCACCTGAGCATCGGTCTGAGCCGGTACTTCTGACGTCTTACTTGACGATGGCCGCGTCTTCAACGATGATGCTGTAGCGGTAGCCGCTGCCGAAGTCCTTGTCCTTGCGGGCCGCGCCCTTGATGGTGACCACCTCCCCGATGACAGGGATGGCCGGCATGGTCAGGGTCAGGTCATGGGTCCCCTTCCCCTGGTCGCCCGTGCCGTCCTGCAGGTGGATCCAGTTGCGGCCCATGATCTTGGGCGAGATCCTGACGACCTTGCCGCGCACCAGGACCTGCTTGCCGTCGAGTTCCTTGTTCCTGCGGTAGAGTTCCTCCACCGTGACGCCGCCCGCGGCCTTCTCGATCTTGATGTCCGTCTCAGGGGGCATGGCCTTGCTGGAGTGCGCCTCAGCGACCTGTTGATGCGGGTTGGCGGAGCCTGCGGCCTCGGACATGGGGCCGTTGGAGAGGAACAGGACCGGGAAGGTGCGCTTGAGCGTCTTGCTGAAGAAATCCCTCATCTCCATCCCGGCTTCCAGGGTCAACCGCTGTCCTACCTTCACCTTCATGGGCGGGACCGCCACCCAGACCGAGGACTTGCCCTCTTTGAGCCGGACATAGGTGTAGCCGCCGGAGTTCATGGTCTCGGCCACGACGCCTGAATGGGACGCCGGCTTGGACGGGGCCCGGTCAAGGGCGGAGCAGAGCAGGGCCGGACACAGGAGCAGGGCCAACGACAGGATGCGGTTCATGGGTTCGTCCTCCTGCGGAGTTTTGTTGCGAGTTCAGCCGCCCGGGTCTGGAAAACAGCGAGGTCCGCCGGGCAGGTGAACGAGCCGCGCTCGGGGTGCTTGCCCGAGTCATCGGACCAGAACCAGAGGAAATCCAGCGAGGCGTCCGGCTCGGCTTCCGGCCTTGACCGCGTCCTGGCCCAGGCGCCCAGGGGCGTACGGCAGCCTCCGCCCATGAGTCGCAGGAACGCGCGTTCGCATTCCACCTCCAGTCTGGTCGGAGCGTGGTCCGCGGCAGAGAGCAGAACCATGATGTCCTTGCGGTCCAGCCTTGCTTCCACGGCCAGGGCGCCCTGGCCCGGAGCCGGCACGATGACTTCTTCGGTAAGGACCTCGTGCGGCACGCAATCGCGTCCCAGCCGCTTCAAGCCTGCCTTGGCCAGCACTAGGCCGTCAGCCGCGCCTTCCCCGAGCTTGCGCAGGCGGGTGTCCACATTGCCGCGCATGGTGACGAAGGAGACCCCAGGGGCGGAGATGCCGAGCTGGATCTGGCGGCGCAGGGCAGCTGTTGCCACGCGCAGGCCAGGCTTGCCTGAAGGGGAACCCTTCTGGATGTCCTTCCAGGTCGGCGCGGCAGGGCTGCCGATGTAGACGTCGCGAGGGTCCTCGCGCTCCGGGTAGGCCGCGACCCCGAGTCTCGGAGGGAGCTCTCCGGGCAGGTCCTTGCTGGAGTGGATGGCGAAGTCGATGGTCCCGGCCAGGAGGGCTTCCTCCAATTCCTTGACGAACATGGCTTTGACATTGGGCGCTTCCCTGCCCGCGCCCGCTCCCTGGGGATCATCTTTATAAGGGGCATCCGGCATGGCTAGAGAGAACCGGTCGCCGCTGGTCTGGATGATGACCTTCTCCACCTCCAGGCCCGGGTGCAGGCAACAGAGTTCCCCGGCCAGCCACCCGGATTGGGCCACTGCCAGGGCAGAGCCTCTGGTGCCATAACGGATCTTCATGAGCGTTCCTCCTGCTTCCCCACCTCGCCGCGCCTCAGGCTGCGTCCCGGGTGGTGGCGCAGGCTCGCCTGCTCTCCGGCCCGGGTGGCGGCCATCCAGCCCGCGAATTCGCGGGCCTTGGCATCCACGAGCTTCTCGACGGCCGCGATCTCCTTGCGGCGCTGGGACATGTTCTCGTTGACGATCCCCTCGAGGTCCTTGAGCGTGTAGAGGTAGACGTGGTCGAGGTCTCCGACCGAGTCTTCGATGTCGCGCGGCATGGCGATGTCGATGAGAAAGAGAGAGCGTCCCATCCGGGCGGGCAAGGCGGCCTCCACCATGGCCCGGGTCAGCACGGGCTCGGGCGCGCCGGTGGAAGCGAGCACGATGTCCGCGGTCTCGAGCAGGGAGGGGAAGTCCTCCCAGCGCACGGCCTCGGCGTGGAGCGTCTCAGCCAGGGCAACGCCGCGCTCGTGCGTGCGGTTGGCAATCTGGAGCTTGGCGGGCTTGGCGCTCAGGAGGTGCCTGGCCGCGATCTCAGCCATCTGTCCGGCTCCGAGGATGAGCACGGAGCTCTCGGTCAGGCTCCCGAAGATGCGCTCAGCCAGGGCCGCGGCCACGGAAGCCACGGAGAGCTGTCCGGCCGAGATGCCGGTGTCGGTGCGGGCTTTTCTTCCCACGAAGATGGCGCGCTGGAAGATGATGTTCGTGAGCTTGCCGGTGGTCCCGGTCGTGAAGGCCGTCTCATAGGCGGTCTTGACCTGGCCGAGTATCTCGTTCTCGCCCGTGACCAGGGAGTCGAGGCCCGAGGCCACGGCGAAAAGATGGCGCCCTGCGTCGAACCCGGAGCGCAGGTAGAGGTGGCCTGCCAGGGGCGAGCCTGCCGCGGATTCGAGCGCGCGGCTGAGCGCGTCGAGGCTAGCCTTGGCCTGCCCCGCGTCTTCGATGACAGCGTAGACCTCGAGCCGGTTGCAGGTGGAGAGCACGACCGCCTCCTCCCACCCCGCTTCCCGCAATCGGCGCAGGAACTCGGCCGCGCCCACAGCGGCGAGGTTGTCCCGCGCCAAGGCCGGGACGCCGCTCTTGTGGTTGAGGCCCGCGAGGAGGAGCTCCATGTCAGCGTTTCACGGGGCCGAGAGATAGCCGTGGAGACGGCTTAGGAAATTGACTCCGATGAAGGTGAACACCACGCAGGCGAAGCCCAGCATGGAGGTGTAGACCGCTTTGCGGCCGCGCCAGCCTGCCACGAGGCGCTGGTGGAGGAAGACCGCGTAGACCAGGGCCGTGATGAGGGACCAGGTCTCCTTGGCGTCCCAGCCCCAGAACCTGCCCCAGGCTTCGTGCGCCCAGATGCCGCCCATGATGATGCCCACGGTCAGGACCGGGAACCCGGCCGCGATGAGGCGGTAGTTCAGGTTGTCGAGCTCCTCGATGGAGGGGAGCCGGTAGCAGAGCTCCTGCGGCCTCTTGGACTTGAGCTGGCGCTCCTGGATGAGCAGGGCCAGGCCCACGCCGAAGGCGTTGCCGAAGATGGCGTAGGCGATCATGATGACCATGGGGTGGATGTTCATCCAGTAGCTCTGCAGGGCCGGGGCCAAGCCGTGGATCTCGGTGCTTCCCACCGAGTGCGTCCGGAACACCGCGCCCACGGCCGCCGCGCAGGCCCAGGGCAGGACAAAGGCGCCCATGATGCCCAGTCGGTGCCGGCCTTCCACCACCACGAAGGTGGCGGTGATGGCCAGGGTCATGGCCGAGAGCGCGCCGAAGAACGAGTTGATGGGAAGGTACCAGCGGTTCTCCGGGATTTCCCAGAAGTGCTTCATGCGCATCCCCAGGGACGCCAGGTGGACAACGACCCCGGCTGCCAGGAGGTTGAACATCCAGCGGCTGAGCCGCTCGTCCCTGTTGTAAAGGAACACGAAACCCAGGGCAGTGCCCGCGACGTAGAGCGCGGCCGCGATCTGAAACAGCACGGATTCCATCATGACAAGACCTCCCGCATGCGGCTGACGACTTGGTCGAAATCCTTCTTGAAGGCCACGGCTCCCTGGGAGCTCCAGCCTCCGACGAGCACGCGCGCCGGGCGGCTCGTCTCAGGGATGACCACCACCAGGAACTTCCTGCGGTGCAGGTAGAAATTGACCACCATGCCTGCCAGCCAGGCCAGGGAGCCGGCCAGGACCAGGGGATATCCAGGGTCGTAGACGACCTGGATGCCTGAGAAGAGCACAGGGTCCACGGCCGCGAGCTTGAACGGAGGAGGGGGAACTTCCTGCAGGCGCCCATCAGCGTCCTCGAGGAACGCCCTGCTCGGCTCAAGCTGGAGAAGCCACCAGGTGCGGCTCAAGCCCGAGCGATGCTCCTCCTTCACCCGCAGGGCCGGGTTGGTGGGCTCAGTGGTCAGGTTGTCGGCATGGCCTTCAGGGGTCACGCCGAAGTCCGCGGCGAACAAGTCCGCGGTCAGCTTCGTGTCCGTGCCCGGCACGGTGCGCGGCAGGCCCTGTGTCAGTTCGAACTCCCGATCCGGCCAGGCCAGGCGGGCGCTGCGCCACTTGCCTGTCGCTCCCCAGCTGTCCTGATAAAAATTGATGCCCTGGACCGAGAGAGGGCTGTTGACCCGGATGGTCTTCTCCGTCAAGGGAAGGTTGTTCTCCATGAGAGTGAGCTTGGACTCGAAGCTCTTGCTGGCCCCGGTGTCCGCGTAGCGCTCCACCTTGAAGCTGTCCACGCGCAGTTCCCAGCCCGGCCGCTTCGTGACTCGGGCCGAGCTTCCCTCTGCCGCGGCCACGTACTCCTGGAAGCCGAAGAGCCACTTGACCAGGCACCCGGCAAGGATCACGACCAGGGACGCGTGGCTGATGAAGGACCCCCAGGCTTGAGGGGAGTGGATCTCGGCTGCAGCGGCCAGAGGGGAGGTCCCGGTGGGAAGGAGCCGGACCTTATATCCCTCCCTCGCGAGCAGGCCGCGGATGCCGGAGAAAGCCTTGTCCGCGTCCTGGGCCGTGAACTTGGCTGTCAGGGGCCTGGAACGGACCATCTTCTCCAGGTCCTCCGGCCGCGCTTCCGGGTCGCGGCTCGGGAATTCCATGAGCTTGCACGCCGCGATGTCCAGGACCATGAGCGCCCATAGGGCCAGGAACCACCTGCTGTGGAACAGGTCGAAGAAGCCCAGGCTGTTCAGCGCCGGGCCCAGCAGGGAGTGGCTTGCGATGAAAGTCTCAACCCTGCCGGGATCCTCGGCCACTTGGGGCAGGAATGTCCCGGCAGCTGACGCCAGGATGAGGGCGCAGAGCAGCCAGATGTTGAAGCGGATGGAGCGCACACAGGATTTTAGAACTTTTCGAACACCTGACACCATTTTGTATCATATGCATCCATGGTACGTTCTTTGGGCCGCGGGATCGCGGCCACCGTGCTGGTCTTCCTCGCCTCGGGCTGCGGTCCCTCAGCGCCTTCGGCGCCCCGTCTTGCCCCGGAGCTCCGCCTGCCTGATGTGGAGGGCCGAGCCTCCGCTCTCTCGGACTATAAGGGTAAGGTCGTGCTCCTGGACTTCTGGTCCACCACCTGCGAGACCTGCCTGCACGAGCTTCCCATGCTCAATACCCTGCAGGAGAAGCTCGGCCCCAAGGGGTTCACGATCCTGGCTGTATGCACGGACGCGCTCTCCGCGTCCGGCCTCAAGGCTTTTGTCAGGGAGAACGGCATGGCCTATCCCGTGCTCCAGTCCGGCGGCGGAGCGCCTCCGGGCTACGGCATCTACGGCCTGCCGCAGGCCTTCCTCGTGGGCCGGGACGGCTTCATCAAGAAGCAGTACATGGGGCCTAAGATGCTCGAAGAAGTGACGCGTGACGCGATCAAGGAGCTTTGATGGCTGGCATGAGATCCCGTCGTCTTTTCACACGCGCCCAGAAAGTGCTGGTCGGGGGCGTGAACTCGCCGGTGCGGGCGTTCAAGTCCGTGGGCGGGAGTCCCGTCTTCATGCGCTCCGGGGCCGGGCCGATCCTGACCGACGAGGACGGAAAGCGGTATCTCGATTTCTGCCTGTCCTGGGGGCCGCTCATCCTCGGGCATGCCCGGAGCGAGGTCGTGTCCGCGGCCGAGGCCGCCCTGCGCCGGGGCTCGACCTTCGGGGCCGCGACCGCGGCCGAGATGGAGCTTGCCGAGGACATCCGGGGAGCCCTGCCGTCCATGGAGCTCGTGCGCCTGACGAGCTCTGGCACCGAGGCTTCCATGAGCGCGGTCCGCGTGGCCCGCGCCTTCACGGGCCGGGACCTCATCGTCAAGTGCGCCGGCTGCTACCACGGCCATGTGGACAGCCTGCTCGTGGCCGCGGGCTCGGGCGCCACGACCCTGGGCGTGCCGGACTCGGCCGGCGTCCCGCGTGCCTGGGCCCGGACCACGCTCACGGTCCCCTACAACGACCTCAAAGCTGTCCAGACGGTCTTCTCCAGGTGGGGCAAGCGCATCGCGGCAATCATCATCGAGCCGGTCGCGGCCAACATGGGCGTGACGCTGCCCAAGGAAGGCTTCCTGCAGGGCCTGCGTCGGGTGACCAAGCGCCATGGGGCGCTCCTGATCTTCGATGAGGTCATCACGGGCTTCCGGCTCGCCTACGGCGGCTGGCAGAGGGTCTGCGGCATCAGGCCGGACCTG
>JACRNU010000023.1 GCA_016234805.1 Elusimicrobiota bacterium | reverse complement strand
GCGACCTCGCTGGGCTGAGGCGACATGGCGGGCTGATGATGTCGACGCAGCCGGTGCAGGTGGTCCCGGGGACATCGGAACTGACGGTCTCGCCCCAACAGACTCTCGCCTTCCCGCCTTCTCAATCGGCCGAGGTGGCGGCGGAGCCTTGCGCCCTGGAGGGGGTGGAGGTCGAAGGAAGAGGGCACGCATTTCCTCGAAGTGCTTCGCAGCCTTCCAGGAGTCTTGGGCCTGGGCGTTCTCCGGCGCAATCATCGTCTCGGGCGAGAAGTCCGGCAACTTCTTCAACTGCTCAATGGAGAATGGCCCGAGGGCCTGGTGCCTCTCGCTGCTGTAGACCCAGAATTTCATCGCCACGCCGGATATCCCTTTGGAATCATCTCTGATGAGCACTCACCCATTGGAAGAAGTCGGAGCACATCTTCTCCAGCACTTGCTGCCCCTGATGACCTTTCATCTCAATCGACGCAAGACAGCGTTGATAAAGAGATTTCCGGCCTTCGGCTCCGGACTGTTGGAAGGCGTAGAATCGCGGCCAGAATCCGCCACACTTCTCGCCGTAGTCAGTCCCGGCCTTTTGCAGGTCGACTGCGAGCTTCTCTGGTGGTTGTGAGGCGGCATACTGATACTGCGACGCCGCCTGACGGGCAAACCCCAACATCGTCTCGGCCGCCATGCACTCGAACCCAGCATTCAGAAGTTCATGCGCCTCTTTCTGCATTGCCCGTTCCTGCCTGGCGCGCTCCTTGTTCAGGGCCTGCTTGACCTTCGCCAAAGTGGCAGCATCGAGACGCTCGAATTCCATGGTCTTCTCGTGTTCCTGGAGAACCGCGGTGGCGCTGGCTCGTATCTTGTCGCTCTTGGTTGACAGGGCCTGGACAAGCAAGGAGATTCCTCGGGGTCCAGTCCTCCACAACGCTGCTGCTGCCGCATCACGGGTCTCGTCAGTCCGAATCGCGCGGATGAGCGATGGAATTGCAGCCTGGGCCGGCGGGCCGATCATCTCCAAAGCGTAGATCACAGCCTGTGGCGTGCGCCTCCTGTCGTCGGCAGGCTTCGGTGCCTTGTCATCCAGGTATTGAACCAGAATCGGAACCGCCGACGCGCCCATCTTGATCAAAGCCACGGTGGCGATTGTCGCGCGAGGGTTCGTGTCTATCTTCGTGTCCAACCTGTCCCGCTCTTCGATTGCGTAGCTCAAGGTATCGATCAAATCGGGTATGGCCGGAGGTCCGATACGAATCATCGCCACGGTCGCTCCGCTCAGGATGTCTGCCGCTTCCTCAGGTTTGGCGGGGACGGCGGCGAGCATGAGTTTGGACCCGGGGGGTTCAGCCTTGGCCAGGGCCTCCACCGCCCTCGACGCGCGTTGTTGATCGCCCTTCCGGAGTGCGTCTATCCATTTTGCAGGGATGAGCGTTGATATGAAAAGGGTCTTCCTCTCTCCCAGCGACGCCTCCGCAGACGCTCTGGTCTCCGGGTCGGCGGAGACCAGGTTCTCGGCCAGGGCGTCGTCCTTGGCATACCGAGCATCATCCCTGGCCCATCGCTGCTCCTGGGTGATGGCACACCCTGGCAAGGAAATGGCAAGGGCAATCCCGACAAAGGCAAGATTGAGGAGGGTGGAGCAATCGCCCGTCGCACAATGCTGAGGGATCGGCATCTTCACGGCGTGCCAGACACGGTGGCGCATCTCAGAACCTCCGGCTCCACGTGAGTTGAACATGCCTGTCCGTTGTTGCAGCCGTGTCGGCCTTCCTCTCCCCGGCTACCCCGCCCATCACGCCGATGAGGAAGGCGCCCCCGTGGATGGCGCCGGCCGCCCCCCAGTTCTTCTGCGCCAGCATGGCGCCCTCGGTGATGACGGTCAGGGCGAACCAGATCATGCCGTTCCCCTGGCTCAGGGCGCCCTCGCCATCCCAAGCAAGGAACGGCGACCCTGGAACGAGGATGATGGCTGCGCCAGCAGCGACTTTCATCCCGGTCCCGGAACCCTTCTCGGAGGAGGACCCGGCCAGCGCCTTGGTGACCTGTGGCTCCAGGTTGATGTCGACCCTCTTCACCCGGCCAGCCCCTATCGACACCGTCCTTCTCTCGGTGCTGTAGCCGATGTCCCAGGCCTCGATCTCGTGCTTCCCCTCAGGCAGCGGGATGGAGAGGATTCTCGGTGGGGCTTGGATGCTGAAGGCCTTCTCGAACATCCGATCCTCGGGCGTCCCAGCCGGCAATGCAGGGCTCCTATCCACGTTAAGCGTTGTCCGGGGCCGGGACATGCCGGGCAGTGACTGGAGCATCCCGGGGCTCCCGGCCGAGCCCGGCGTCTCCCGCCCCATTCGGAGCCCGCCGTCGCCACCGCTCGCAAGCGGATCGCGCCATTCGCGTCCGCCGACTTTGAGGCGCGCCTCTGGCGGGGATAGCGAGATCAGGACCGATCCCCACTGGTTCTCGATCTTCGCCGTCACCGGGGCCGTCTGACGCGCCCGGACCCGGACGGTCCCGCGCCAGGAGCCCACGCCTGGCAGTAGGGCCTCCACCTCGCGCTCCCCGGCGCGGACGTCGGCGACCTTGAGGAAGTTGGGTGCTCGGGCCTTCCCGACCTCGACGCCGTCGATCAAGACTGTCGCCCCCGCGGGATCGGTGATGACGAAGAGTGTGCCTGGGAGTTCGGTCAGCGAGACCTCGACCTTGGCCGTTTCTTTGTGCTTCACCTCGGACTCGACCGGGGCGTCCTCGTGGTCCTTGAGCTTCAACGTCAGCCCATACTTGCCGATGCGCAGGTCGGACAGCGTCAAGGGCGTGCGGCCGCGGACGCGGCCGTCGATGATGACGTCGGCTCCGGGGGGCGTGGTCTTCACCTCTAGCGAGCCCATCTTCGGCCTCAGGCTGGCTGCCACGGGGCTCTTCTCGCCCTCCAGGACGTTGACTTTGGCCTGGTGGGCCTCGTAGCCCTCCAGGAGCAACGTCACCGCCCTCTGCCCGATAGGGACCTCCCGCAGATCGACCGGGGTCTTCCCGCGGGACTCGCCGTCCATGAAGACGAGGACCCCTTGGGGCGTGCTGTCGATGGAGATCGCCCCCACCCTGGCCTTCGTATCCGCCCGCTCCGGCTCCATGGCCTCGAACGTGGGCTCCACGGGCTGCGAGAGTTCGAGCCATTGGGGCTCGATGGCATCCACATCGAAAACGGAATCGCCGACCGGCACCTGCCGGCCGCCATCCAGCCGCTTGAGCCTCGCCGTGGCCAGGATTTCCTGGCCCTGGACGCGGTAGGACCCCACCAGGACGATCTCAGCCTGCTCCAGGGGCACGACGGTGATCCCCTGACGGCCGAGGGCGTCCGTAAGGTCCTGTTCGAGGACGGTGCTCAAGGTGTAGCGCCGGCCGGTCGTAATCTCCCGCCAGCCCCCGACACCCAGCACCAGCGTCCTCTTCGCGGCCTTAACCTTCCGTGCCACCTGGTCGGCCAGGTCCCGGACGGCCTCCTGGTAGCCTTCGCGTGCCGATAGGTGGCGGGCGCGCTCCTGCTCGATCTCCGCCCTGGGCAGGCGGACCAAGACCTTCGCCGTGTAGCGCCGTCGGCGGAAGAGGAGGACGCCCTTCTTCTCGACCGTGATGAAGGGCGCTCCCACGGGCTCGGCGCCCCTGACCTTGGCCCGGATCGCCTCCCTGTATTCCGAGAAGGTGTCCGACGCCTTGGTAGACAAGGTCGAGATGGTTCGGCCGGTGATCGTCACCTCAATCATCTGCGCGAGCTTCACCAGCGCGTCCTTGAGCGCCGCCTTCTCCGCCTCAGCCGCGGTGTTCGCCGGTCCACCGTCGCCGACGACGTAGTAATAGCGCGCTTCTGCGGATGGTGGATTGTCGACCCAGTCCGGCCGGGGAGCGGCTGCGGCCTCCCCGGCCAGGATCAGGAGGACGATGGCGGACGTCAGGTGTCGCACGGAACCTCCGGGATACTACTGCGCCGACTTCTCGACCTTGACCTCGGCGCGGAAGTCGTCCAAGAGTTTCTCGGCCTTGGCGTTGCGATCGCCTTGTGCCCGTCGGATCGACTGGTCGAGCAATGCCTGCCGTGACGCCAGGTAATCGTCCTTCGGGATTGCCAGCAGAGTCCAGGCGTCGAAGTAGCGACGCTTGCCACTGATGGTCCCTTCTTCCCATTCCTGGACGAACCTTTCCTTCTGGACAAGGCCCATGATCTTCAATCCCTTGACCTCCTGAAGGAAGAGTTCCCGCACCTGTTCTCCCAGGCCACCCTCGACATTCTGACCCGTCTTGGATTGCATCAGCGCCATGCTCAACTCGCGGGCAAGCTGGTCGCCGGCGATTTTCGTCGCCTCGATGCCGGCCTCCCGGATCGACAAGGCGAAGTCGCCCTTGCCCTTCACCGCGCCGATGAACAGGAACCTGTCCTTCTCGTCTTTCATCGTTTCGGCCCAGCCGACCCAATCCGGCTTCCTGTCCGGGGTGGTTTCCACGAGCTTTCGCTCGCCCGGACGCTGCGCCACCTCGGGGCCGGCGCAGCCCGCCAGAACCCCGACAACGAACATCAACACCATGATCTTGCGGCCCATGTTATCCTCCTCTCTTTGCCGACTTCTTCAGCAGCGCAGGTAGCCCATCGTCGTCTACGAATGTGGCTGGAAATGCCATTGGCAAGAACGTCGGGAAAGCCCGTGGGTGTGCTGGCATGGGCCTGCGTCACAGGGGGATGTTGTTGATGCGGGGAGGGGGGCGCAGGAAGCGATAGGGGCAGACTCAGTGCCTCATGCTCCCAATGTGACCCCATAAGTATTGCCCCAAAACGCCGCATTGTCAATAGAGCGCATTATAGCACTATGTCCGGTGAGAACATGGTCTAACGCGGACATGTTGCCTACCATACCCTTGGGAACATGACCGAACGAGAGTTGCTGGCCGTGGTGGCGAAGGGCATCCGCCGATGTCGGAAGAGGCTGGGCCTCACAATCGAACAGCTTGCCGAAGCCGCCGGCGTCGACGCCGGCTATCTTGCGCATATCGAGATCGCGAGGAAGACCCCAAGCCTTGCCCTCCTGGCGAGGATCATCAGTGCCCTGCGGGTGCGGCCGGAGGAGCTATTCCGGTCGGCCGGTAAGGACGAGGCGAAGTCCGGGGATGATCAAGACAAGCGGGTCCTGGCGATCCTGGATGGGATGATGGCCGCGCATAGGGTGGATGCGCTGGCGATCTTGGCGAAGTTGCGGGACCCGCGGCAGGCCAAGTCTTTGCGGCGGGTGCTGAAGGCCTAAAGGGCTGCCCTCGTTGCCAGGTCGAGGTTCTTGGCCGCGCCGACTACGTCCGAACGTGGGGGTTCTTGGCCCCCGCGGTCATCTCGGCCCGAAGATGACTTCAGTCATCCGTTTGCGGACCGTGGGGTCCGTCTGGCATCCCTCCCTCTCTGTCCCTCCGGTCGCCGGGAAGCTCTTGGGGCATCGCCATGAAAAAGGCCTGCCTCCATCGCCAGCGTCGTTCCCAACCGCCGAGCGGAGGGCAGGGCGCCCTCCGACCTTGTTGAGGACAAACTCAAGCTAGGAGGCAGGCGAATCGTGTCTGCCTCACCATCGCAACCCTTCGCCTTTACAATACCAAATTCGGCGCCGGTTCGCGGCCGACCCGAACGGTGGGGGGCCTGGGAGAGGCTGTTGGCGGCGTCGAACGACGTCATAGGTTTATCTGGGGATCGCCGAAAATCATCTTCGTGAAGCGGTCGAGGATGGTCTTGTCGGTCTTGCTGCGATCCAGCAGGTCCTTCATGCACTCCTCGACGAGGTTCACGTCCTCCTTCGTCCACACGGGCTCGCCGGTCCTGAAGTAGGATAGTTCCTTCCGCCGCTCGCCCAAAGCCATGGAGATCATCGGGTCCTCCAGGCGCTCGAAGTAGAGTTCCTCCGGCGTCGCCGGCGGATACACGGCGGCGACCTTGGCCATGAACTCCTTCGCTTGGTCGTCGGGAACACCCGCTTCGACGAAGGTCTGGGCCGCCGCGTTGATCATGGCGAGCCGATAGGACGGCGACGCGAAGTGCCGGTCGGCCTCGTCCTGGCGCTTCCGCAGGGGAACGATCGCGTCCATCGCGGTCAGGCGGCCATGGCGGGTCGGCGTCTGGCGGTGGAGGTAGACCCAAACGTGGCGGCAGCGGTCCCAACGGTCGTGCCGGACCTCGATGTCGATCGAGAACGTCGAGTTCGGCCAGGGGCGGATGCGGGGGTGGGCGGCTTGCGCTTCTTCGTCTTCTCCGGGCTCATCCCTTCTTGCAGAAGTCGTCGCAGACGGCGAAGAACTGCTGCAACTCCGCGTCGGTCAGGTCCGGGAGCTTTCCCTTTGAGTTCCTCCCAGTCCCCGTATCCGCCTTGTCGAGCCGGAATATCGGGATGCGATTGAGTGCGTCAATCAGGCGGTCCCGTTCATCCTGGCCCCCGGCAAACCGAGTCACACCGATCTGGACATAGACCGTGCCATCCATGTAGACGGAGAACCTGCGCGGCGGTGGGTTTGTGGTATCGCCTCTCAGGGAGAACGCAGGAGTCAGCGACTTGGTCTCAACGAAGTAGCCTTGCGCGATGGCCCAGTCCAGGACCTGGGTCAGCCTGGGGCCGAGGTTCCCTTCCATGCCTGCATAGGTTTCACGCAGGAGACTGGGCGTCCATCTGGACTGCGCCCCTGGGCTGGACAGTTTGACGTAGCCGTTGTGTAGGGCCGTGACCGGCTCCAAAAAGAGAGGCATGGTACAATGTCTGAAGTTAAGGAGCTGGAAATGGCCAAGAAACGTCGTTCGTTCCCAGTCGAG
>JACRNU010000022.1 GCA_016234805.1 Elusimicrobiota bacterium | reverse complement strand
GCGACGGCGTGAGGGCAAGCGGTGAGGGGGATCGAAAGCGTGATCGGCAGTAGACAGGCCTCGGCGAGCGAGACCGGGATGCCGAGCAACGGAGGATTTCAAGTGCATCTCTCAAAAATCAACGGTTTTTCAGCAGCCTGATAGAGGGGTCTTGAGGAACCGGATGGCGCCCTCATTCCACTTCTCCCCGCAGTCGAGGCAGCACCGGCGGTGGCTGCCGCGCAGCACGCGGCCGATATGGCGAAGCCAGGATGAGCTGCGCCGGATCTTCGAGCCGCCGCAGCGCGGGCACTTCGGGAGAGGGGGCATCGCATTGATTCTAGCTTTTCCCGGGAGAAACAAAAACCCCGGCGCCGCTTGGCACCGGGGTTCTTGTTTGCTGCGAACGGATTATTGGCAGTACCAGGTCGGTGAAGATCCGCTCGTCGTCTCGGTGCAGGCGGTCGTAAGGCAGTTCGTAGGGAGGGAATAGTAAGTGCCTGGAGTGCAGGCAGTCTGGCCCGTGACCGTGGCTTCCTGGGCCGGGTTCGAGGTCGGGGTGGCGGCGGCCGGCTCCATCGTTGTTTCGGCCGGGGCCGTCTCCTCGGCGGGGACTTCTTCCGGGGTCGGCGCGGCAGCGGGCGTCACTTCGGTCGCGCCGGGCTCGGAGCCGGACGCGACAGCGGCCAGGACTGCAGGCGCTGTGATGACGGGCTCGACCGGCGGGGCCGCGTCCGGGGGCAGGGCCGCGGGAGGCTCGGCCGCGCCGGCGGTCGAGGAGGCTCCCAACTGCTGGCCTGCTTCGACGTTCTGGGTCCGGCCGAAGTTGTCGGCCACGGACAGGCCGCCTTCGAAGCACTGCATCATGACCATGGTGGGGCTCATCACGTTCATGCTGAAGATGGTCCCGCGGACGCTCGCGACCGCGACAGGGTTGCGGGCCTGGAAGAGCCTGCTCTTGAGCTTGTTGACCCACACGTCGAGCTTGCCGAGGCCGACGTAGACCGCGACCTTGTTCATGCTGACTTCCTCGAGCTTGAAGGTCGCGTTGGGGCCGAGATTGATCTTGCTGCCGTCCGTGAACACCACGGCCAGCGAGCTGGCTGCCTCGGTCTTGATCTGGGTGCCGGGCGTGAGCTTCTGCGCTTCCTTGGCATCGATCCACGGCTCAACGCCGTCGACAAGGACCTTGGCTTTGCCCTGGAGGTTGCCGATGTAGGCGCTTTCATCCCCGGCGCAGGCATCGCGGCCGCCGCGGCATGGGAGATCGAGACACCGGCATAGACCATCAGGACGACGAGCGCGCTCAGAAACTTCCGTCTCATGAACCCTCCGAAAACACCGACATTCCCCAAGCTTGGGGTCGATAGTCTATCCGATATCGAAGGAGAATGCAACTTCTTGGTGATGCCGGATGGACCACAATATTCTAGCTCCCCCGGCTCCGGATTTCAAGGTCTTTTTCGTCACATCTTGCTAGAATATCCCCATGATCAGGCCGGTGTTCCTCCTTCTGTTCGTTCTGTCCTTGATGGGGTGCGCCGGGCATGCGCCTGTGGTGAAAACCCCTCCGGCGCCCGAGCCCGAAGTCCTGGCGTCCCTGACGGTCGCCCCCGAGTCCGGGTCGTTCGAGGCCAAGGTGTTGGAGAAGGATCCCGCGGGCTGCACCTGGGTCGAGAGCGAGGGGGCGGTGGTGACGAGCCCCCGCGAGGCGCCTTACCAGGCCGAGGCGGCCGCCATCCAGGAGGCGCTGAGCATCGCGTTCAGCAAGTTCCTGGGCGTCAAGGTCACCAGCAGGTTCATGAGCTTCCAGGAGGAGACGATGCGGGGCCAGGACCACCTGGTCAGCAGCATCACCCAGGCCATCCGGCCCGGACGGGAGATCCTCAGCCAGGTGATGGAGAAGGGCTACCGGAGCGTTCCTGGGTGCCAGGGCTGCCGCTATTACGTCCGGTACCGGTCCTGCATCGTGCCCGAGCCCGATACCGCGGACCGCGATTTCAACGTGGAGCTGAAGGTCTCCCGCGAGATCCTCTACGAGGGAGACGAGGCCTTCCTTGAGATCACCCCGAGCAAGGACTGCTATGTCTATCTTTACGATACTTACGACATCGGCCGTGGAAAGAAGCAGACGGACCTGCTGCTTCCCAGCGAGTACGCGCCCGAGGTCCGCTTGAAGGGGGGGCAGGCCTGGGTTTTCCCCGACGATGAGGCCAAGAAGCGGGGGCTGCAGGCCCTGACGGCTCAGCTGCCGCCGGACAAGCCGGCCGTGTCTGTGGAGGAGATACGAGTCATCGCCTCCAAGACGCCTCTTCCCGTAAAGATGTACGACCCTAAGGTCCCCAACCCCAAACAGGCCGATGAGAGCGGACGGGCCGCGGTCCTGCGGCGCCTCAATTCCTCAGGCGTTGCCTGGGCCGAGGACAGCGCGGCCATCAGCATCTTCCAGAAGAAGTAGCGAGGGAGGGGCTCACCTGGCCTTTCCGAGCCTTTTGATGAGACGCGTGGTGGAGTATCCTCGCTTCAAAACGATCCGCACGGTCTTGCCCGCGTGCTCGGCGCCCGCGATCTCGCCCAAGGCGTAATCGGCTCCCTTGACCAGGATGTCGGGCCGGAGGGCCGAAATGAGCCGGGCAGGGGTGTCCTCCCGGAAGCCGACCACCGCGTCCACGCATTCGAGCGCGGCCAGGACCGAGGCCCGGTCGCGCCAGCGGTTGACCGGCCGGGTCGGGCCCTTGAGCCTGCGCACCGAAGCGTCGGTGTTGAGGCCGAGGACGAGCGCGTCACCGAGCTTCCGGGCTTTCTGAAGGAGCTCCACATGGCCGGCGTGGAGGATGTCGAAGACGCCGTTGGTGAACACGATCCTCCGGCGCCGAAGGCGCCAGAAAGCCGCGCGGGAAAGCAGTTCGGGCCAGGAACGGGTGATGAGCTTTCGTGATGACACGGCATTCGCCCCCACGACTACTTGCCTCCCCGCGCCCTAAAGGGCTCTCCTCCGGGTGGGGGAGGCAAGTGACACGGATAGAAGGCGTCCTCGATGAGGGAGGCCCATATCTGCAGGATGGCGATGTGCGCTTCCTGGATGCGGGCGATCGTGTCCGAAGGGACCTTGACGCAGAGGTCCGCCGCGGCCTTGAGCTTCCCTCCGTCCTTCCCGGTCAGGCCGATGACCGGGATCTTCAGGCGCCGGGCCGAGGCCGCGGCCCTGAGCACGTTGGGGGAGTTCCCGGAGGTCGAGATGGCGATGGCGACGTCGCCGGCCTTGCCGTGGGCCTCGAGCTGGCGGCTGAAGACCTCCTCGTAGCCGAAGTCGTTGGCGATGGCCGTGATGTTGGAAGGGTTGACCGTGAGCGCCAGGGCGTCCAAGGGCGGCCGGTTGCGGGCGTAGCGGCCCACGAGCTCGGCCGCGAAGTTGAGGGCGTCGGCCGCGGACCCGCCGTTGCCGAAGCTGATGATCTTGTGCCCCTTCTTGAGCGCCGCGATCATGAGGGCCGCGGCCTCCGCGATCTCGGGAGCCAGGTCCGCGGCCGACTCGAGGACCCTGGAACTTTCCTTGAGCTGGCGGATGATGTTCTGTTTCATCAGGCGGGCTGACCCTCCTTCACGGGCTCCCTAAAGGGCTCTCCTCCGGGTGCCTTCATGGCTTCGATGAAGCTGGTGTCGAACTTCCCGCCCTTGAAGAGCGGGTGCGCGAGCACCGAGCAGTGGAAGGGGATCGTGGTCTTGATCCCGTCGATCGAGAACTCGCCGAAGGCGCGCAGCCCGCGGGCGACCGCGCCATCCCGGTCCGGAGCCGAGATGATGAGCTTGGCGATGAGGCTGTCGTAGTAGCTCGGCACGGTGTATCCCGGGTAGATGTGGGTGTCCACCCGCACCCCGGGGCCACCCGGCAGGGACACCCGCTCGATCGTGCCCGGGCAAGGCGCGAAGCCGTGGGCGGGGTCCTCGGCGTTGATGCGGTGCTCGATGGAATGGGCCCGGATCTCGGACGCCCGGTCCTGGCCGAAGGGCATCTTCTCTCCGGCCGCGAGCCGTATCTGGAGGTTGACGAGGTCGAGTCCCGTCACGAGCTCGGTCACGGGGTGCTCGACCTGCAGCCGGGTGTTGACCTCCATGAAGTAGAAGCTGCCGTCCGTGTCGAGCAGGAACTCCACGGTTCCCACGTTCGTGTAGCCGGCCGCCTTCGCCAGCGAGCGGGCCGCCTCCTGCATCCGGCGGCGGATGTCGGAGGTCACGACGGGAGAAGGAGATTCTTCGATGAGTTTTTGGTGACGCCTCTGGACAGTGCAATCTCGTTCAGGAAAGGCGACGATGCCGCCGGCTTCGTCGGCGGCGATTTGGATCTCGACGTGCCTGGGATGCTCGATGAACTTCTCGAGGTAGACGGAATCGTCCTTGAACGCCGCGCCCGCCTCCGCCTTGGCCATGCGGATCTGGGCTTCGAGGTCCTTGGCTTCGCGCACGAGCCTCAGGCCCTTGCCGCCGCCGCCCGCCGCAGCCTTGACCATGACCGGGAAGCCCACCTTGGAGGCCTCGGCCATGAAGTCGTGGCCGAGGAGGCCCATGCTCCCGGGGACGATGGGGACCCCTGCCTTTCGCGCGAGGTCCCGCGCCGAACTCTTGAATCCGAGCCGCCGGATGGCCTCGGGCTTCGGGCCGATGAAGACGAGCCCCGCGTCGCGGCACGCCTGGCAGAAGCCCGCGTTCTCGGCGAGGAACCCGTAGCCGGGGTGGACGGCCTCGGCTCCGGTGACCTTGGCCGCGCCGAGGACGGCTTCGACGTCGAGGTAGCTCGAGGCCGCCGGGGCCGGCCCGATGCACACGGCCTCGTCCGCGAGCCGGACGTGGAGGGACTCGCGGTCCGCCTCGGAATAGACGGCCACGGACTTGATGCCCATCTCCCGGCAGGCCCGGATGACCCGGACCGCGATCTCGCTCCTGTTGGCGATGAGGATCTTCTTGAACATCAGTCCTTCCTATCGATGAAGAACAGGGGCTGGCCGTACTGCACGGTCTGGCCCGCGTCCACGCAGACGTTCTGGAGCGCCCCGCCGCAGGGCGCTTCGATCTTCTTCGGGGCGCCGGGACCCTCGACGATGCCGAGGACGTCTCCCTTGGCCACGGCCTTGCCCTCGACCGCCAGGCGCGGCGAGCCCGGAGCGTTCCACTGGAAGATGCCCACGCCGGGGCAGGGCACCGCTGCCAGGTTGCGGCCGGGGAATCCGCAGACCGCGGTCACGGGCTTGGGTTTCTTCGAGAAGGAGAAGCCTTTCCCGTCGAGCTTGAATTCCAGCTCGACGAGATCCGTGGTCTTGGCCCAGTCCAGCACTTCTTGCAGCTCGTTCTTGTCCATGGGGTCATCCTCTCCTGGTACTGTTCTTGCGGCGCGCCGGGGCGCGCCGAGAGGCGTTCCTGGAGGCTTTCTTCCTGCGGCCCGCCTTGCGGGACGGCGGCCGGCGGCGCAGGAGGTTCTGCGTGTTCGCCGGCCGGGAGAGCAGGCCGGACGCGTAGGGGTCGAACGGGGACGGCAGCATCGAGAAGACCTTGGTCCGCGTGACCGTGTGGCGGCGCGAGTCTCCGCTCACGTTGACGAGGTAGAGCACGGTGTCCTTGGTCGAGAACTCGAGCATCACCTGCCTGCAGGCGCCGCAGGGCTTGGCGGAACTCCCCACGATGGCGACGGCCGTGAGCTGGGTCTGGTGGCGGCTGACCGCGTTGAAGACAGCGGACCGCTCGGCGCACATGGAGAGGCCGTAGGAGGCGTTCTCCACGTTGCAGCCCGCGAAGATCCTGCCCGAGGAGGTCAGCACGGAGGCGCCCACCGGGTACTTGGAATACGGGCAGTAGGCGTTCTTCCGCGCGGTCAGGGCGATGTCGATGAGGCGCTTGATCTCTTTCGTCGGTTTCATTTCAGGTATTTCCCCACGAGCGGCTTGAGCTTCGCCGCGGTCTTCCGGTTGACGGCTTTCGGCGCGGTGAAGATCGCGCCGGCCAGCGCCCGGGAGCACGGGCAGGCGCGGGGCAGGGCCGCCAGGCGCGGGATGGCGGCTGAAAGCAGGCGGCGTGCGTTGTCGATGTTGGCGAAGAGGTTCTCGACCACGAGCGAGGTCGAGACCTCCTCCTCGGGCTTCCAGCAGTCGTAGTCCGTGATCATGGCGACGCTGGAGTAGCAGATTTCCGCCTCGCGGGCGAGCTTGGCCTCTGGCATGACGGTCATGCCGATGATGGAGTAGCCCATCCTGCGGTGGTACTCGGACTCCGCGACCGTCGAGAACAGAGGCCCTTCCATGCAGGCATATACCCCGCCCTTCAGGGCGGGGATTCCGAGGCGGTTGGTTTCCTCATGGAGGACCGCCGTCTGATCGTTGCAGAAAGGATGGGCGAACGCCACGTGGGCCACGATGCCGTCGCCGAAGAACGTGCCCTTGCGGAGCTTCGTCTCGTCGACGACCTGGTCCGGGAAGAAGAAGTGCCTCGGGGGGAGGTCCTCCCTGAGCGAGCCCACGGCGCCGAGCCCGATGATCCGCTCGACCCCGAGGGTCTTGAGGGCGAAGATGTTGGCCCTGGAGTTGACCTCGCCGGGCAGGAGCACGTGGCCCTTGCCGTGCCTCGGGAGGAAGGCGCAGGGGACGCCGTCGAGCTCGCCGGCCAGGATAGGGCCGGAATGGGGCCCGAACGGGGTCTTGACGCGCACCTCCCGGGCGCCCGAGAGGCGGTCCCAATCGTAGAAGCCGCTTCCTCCGATGACCGCGAGTCGCAAGTCCCCCCTCCGGGGGGACGCGCGGTTGGGGGGGCGAGAAGCCGTTTTCATGAAGTTCCTCCTTGTCACGGCACATACCCTCCCAGTGGAAGCAGTTCCTTGATGATGACCTCCAGCGCGTCGAGCGAGATGGGCTTCTGCACGAAGCGGGTCTTCGGGTCGACCGGCAGGAGGGGCTTGAGCTTCTCGTACGGATGGGCGGAGATGAAGATGATGGGGATGCTGGCCGTCTTCGGGTCGTTCTGCAGGACCTTGTAGGCGGCGGAGCCGTAGGCTCCGGGCATCTGGATGTCGGTGATGATGAGGTGAGGCTTGTGCTCCGCGGCCTTCTGCGCGAGTGCGAACCCGTCGGTCACCACGATGACCTTGTGGTTGCGCGCGGTGAGGAAGTCGGAGATCAGCTCGTTGATGTCCGTGTTGTCGTCGGCGATGAGGATCTGGGCGATCATCTGTCACTTGCCTCCCCCCAGCCGCAAGCCTCCCCCGCTGGGAGGCGCGCAGTTGTGGGGGCTGATGTTGTTCTCATTAGGTCTTTTCCATCTGTTTCACCAGTTTGGGATACACCGGAAACCTCTTGCACAGCGCCTTGACCTTGGCCTTGATCGCCTTGAGGCGCTTCTCGTCGTCCTTGGCCGCGATAGCGTCGTTGATCCACTCGGCGACCTTCCCCATCTCCTTGAGGCCCATGCCGCGGGAGGTGACGGCCGGGGTGCCGATGCGGATGCCCGAGGCGATGAAGGGCTTCTGGGGGTCGAACGGGATCGTGTTCTTGTTGACCGTGATGCCGGCTTTATCAAGAGCCGCCTCCGCGTCCTTGCCCGTGGTATTCTTGGGGCGAAGGTCCACGGAGAAGAGGTGGCAGTCCGTGCCGCCCGCCACGATCCGGAACCCGAGGTCGGTCAGGGCCGAGGCCATGCCGCGCGCGTTGGCGATGACGCGTTCCCCGTACTCGCGGAACGAGGGCTTGAGGGCCTCGCCGAAGCACACGGCCTTGGCCGCGATGACGTGCATGAGGGGGCCGCCCTGGTTGCCCGGGAAGTTCATGGAGTTGAGAGCCTTGCCGTAGGCCGCGCGGCCGAGGATGAGGCCGCCGCGGGGGCCCCGCAGGGTCTTGTGCGTCGTGCTCGTCACCACGTCCGCATGCGGGATCGGCGAGGGGTAGAGGCCGGCCGCGATGAGGCCCGCGTAGTGCGCCATGTCCACCACGAGGAAGGACTTCCACGCGTCGGCCATCTTCCGGAAGCGCGCCCAGTCGAACACGCGCGAATAATTGGAGGCGCCGGCCATGATGAGCCGGGGCCGGTGCTGCTCCACGAGCTTCTCCGCCTCGTCGTAATCGAGGAGCTCCGTCTCCGGGCTGACGTTCATGCTGACGATGTTGAAGAACCTGCCCGAGAAGTTGAGGGGATGGCCGTGGGAGAGGTGGCCGCCGTGGGAGAGGTTGAGGCCCAGGACGGTGTCTCCGGGCTTGATGAGGGCGAGGTAGGCCGTGATATTGGCGGTCGTCCCGGAGTGGGGCTGGACGTTGGCGTACTCGGCCCCGAAGAGGGTCTTGGCGCGGTCGATGGCGACCTGCTCCGCGATATCCACGAACCCGCAGCCGCCGTAGTAGCGCTTGCCCGGGTAGCCCTCGGCGTACTTGTTGGTCAGGACCGAGCCCTGAGCCTCGAGCACGGCCTCGGAGACGTAGTTCTCCGAGGCGATGAGCTCGAGGCCGTCGGATTGCCGGAGGATCTCCCCTGCGATGGCCTGATGGATCTCCGGGTCGGTCTTGGCGAGGATCATGGGTGCTCCTTGTGAAGGAACGCTTCGATGGCCTCCCGGAGCTTGTCCCGGCAGGCCGCGTAGACCGCCTCGGATTGGCCGATGGGGTCTTCGATGCTGGGGTGGGCGAGGTCCACGTAGCGGCCCAGGACATGGACCTTGCCCGTGAACTCGGGGTAGCGGTCCAGGACCTCCTCCAGGTGCTCGTCCGTCATGGCGAAGGCGAAATCGGCCCAGGCCAGGAGCTCCCGGGTGACCAGCTGGGGCACGTGGTCGAAGCGCGGGATGCCCAGGGGCTCGAGGACGGCGTAGACCGGAGCGGGTACCTCGAAGTAGCGCTCGGCCGCCACTCCGCAAGACCGGGCGGAGAACCCGGGCTCCAAGCCCGAGGCGAGCTTCTCGAGGAGCTTCTCTCCCATGACGCTGCGGCAGCTGTTGCCCGTGCAGACAAAGAGGATGTTGCGCCTGGCCGGGGCGGCTTTCACGCCCGGGATCCGTCCGAGGACGTCGAGGACCGCCTGGGCCGGGACCGCGCCCTCGCGCAGGACGCGGGCCGCGCTCCCCGAAAGGTCGACGATGGTGGACGCGGTCCCCGGCACCTTGCCCGCGTCCACGATGAAGTCCACCCGGCCGTCGAATCGCTCCACCACGGCTTTCCCGTCCGCCAGGGCCGGCGCGTCGGAGACGTTGGCGCTCGTGGAGGCCCAGGGCACGCCGGACTCCTCCAGCAGCCTCAAGGCCACGGGGTGGGCCGGGACCCGGACGGCCAGGGTCTTGTATTCGGGGAAGGTGAGGATCCGGCCCGCGTTGGTCGCCTTGAGGACCATGGTGAGGGCTCCGGGCCAGAACCGCGCGGCCAGGGCTTCGGCCGCGGGGCTCCATTGCACCCAGTGGGCGGCGGCCTCCGCGGAGGGGAGCAGGATGGGCAGGGGCTTGGTCGCGTCGCGGCCCTTGAGCTCGAAGATCTTCCGGCCGGCCGCCTTGACGAGGCCCGTGGAGCCAAGTCCATAAACCGTGTCAGTCGGGAACGCGACGAGCCGGCAGTCCTTGACGCCCTCGGCCACGAGGCGCGCGGCTTCGTCCGATATTTTCCCGTTGGCCGGGATGCGGATGATTTTGGTCATCTTTCAGGCTCCGATTCGCGTAGCGAATCGGAGCCTTCCGTTTCTGTTGCCGTCCCCTCCAAGGCCTCGGTGGCGTTGCCGTTTTCTTCTTTGGCCCCGAACACCAGCACGAACTCTCCCAGGATCTCCTTCTTCGCCGTCAGCGCGGCGCGGACCTCGGCCACGGTCCCGCAGACCCATTCCTCGTGGATCTTGGTCATCTCCCTGGCCGCGCAGGCCGGGCACGAGGCGCCGAGCGCGGTCTCGGCCTCCGCGAGGGCCTTCAGGACGCGGAAGGGCGATTCGTAGAACACGATCGTCTTGCCCAGGGCCGCGGCTTTGCGCAGGGCGGCCAGGCGCTTGGAGGGCGAGCGGGGAAGGAAGCCGAGCATCACGAAGGAGTCGGCCGGCATGCCGGACCCGGCCAGGGCGGTCACGGCCGCGTTGGGGCCGGGGAGGGCGGAGACCCCGACGCCAGCCTCCCGGGCGAGCGCCACGATCCTGCGGCCGGGATCGGAGAGCCCGGGCATGCCTCCGTCGGAGACCACCGCGATGTCCTCCCCGTCCCGGAGACGGTCGAGCACGGTCCGGCGGGAGCGCTCGTCGCGCTCGTTGTAGCGCAGGAGCGGCGTGGAGATCTTGAAATGGGAGAAAAGTTTCCGAGTGCGGCGGGTGTCTTCACAGAAAACGGCGCGGACGGAGCCGAGGGCCCGCAGGGCCCTCGGCGAAATGTCCTCGAGGTTGCCGATCGGCGTGGGGACGAGGTAGAGCATGGGGCTGCGGTCAGGCTAAGCCTGACGGCCGTTGTTCCACTCGGATTCCTCGACCCTGAGGAAGACCTCCACCACGTGCGGGTCGAACTGGGTCCCCGCGGCGCGGCGGAGCTCCGCCACGGCCTTCTCCCGGCCGAGGGCCTTGCGGTAGGGCCGGTCCGAGGTCATCGCGTCCCACGCGTCGATGACCGCCACGATGCGCGCGCCCATGGGGATCTCGGCCCCCTTGAGGCCCTCGGGGTAGCCCTGGCCGTTGAACCACTCCTGGTGGTAGAGCACCATCTGCGCCACCGGCCCGAGGAACTTCACCGGCGCCAGGATCTGGTGGCCGATCATGGGGTGGCGCTTCATCACCTCGTATTCCTCGGCCGTGAGCTTGCCGGGCTTGAGGAGGATGGACTCGTCGATGCCGATCTTGCCGATGTCGTGCAGGAGCGCCGCGTACTCGACGTAGCGCACCATGGGCTCGGGAAGCTGGGCCTCCTGGGCGAGCCGGCGCGCGCGCAGGCGGGCGCGGTCCGAGTGCTCGCGCGTGTAGGCGTCCTTGGTGTCCACGGCCCGGGCGAGGGTCTGGACCATCTCCATGTAGAAGGTCTGGAGGTTGTCCACGAGCTGGAAGTTGTAGAGGATGCAGGCCGACTCCGCGGCCAGGAGCGTCAGGAACCGGACGTTGGATTCGCTGAAGGGCTCGGCCGCTCCGATGCCGTGCAGGCTGATGGCGCCCACGGGCTTGGACTTGAGGATGAGGGGCACGCAGATGAGGGGGCCGGGGATGTCGCTGCCGTGCTTGACATAGCGGGGGTCGGCGAGGGCGTCCTGGACGGAGATGGCCTTTCCGGACTCGAAGACCTTGCCCGCGATGCCCTGTCCGGACCTCAGGGTGAACCCTTTGGCCGCGGAATCAGGAAGGCCCCGGGAAGCCATCACGCAGAGAGCGGCGGCTTTGTCCTCCCAGAGCATGAGGGAGGCTTGGGGCGCTCCCATGAACCGGCAGGCCCCGTCCACCACGGCCTGGGCGAAGTCCTCGCGGGAGGCCATGTCCGAGTGCGAGACATTGTGCTCCTGGAGGGCGAGCATGACCGTGAGGAGCTCGTCGAGCCGTTCCCAGCCCTGAGGCTCGGGACAGGGCTGCACGCAGGGCTTCTCCTCCGCGGCCGAGCTCTTGAATTCGTAGAGCTTCTGCAGCACGATGGCCAGGGCCGCGATGAGGCCCACGCACAGGAAGACGAGCACCCAGAACACCCAAGGCGAAGCCATTTAGGGAATAAGACTAGCAAATCCGGAAGGCTGTTAATAAGGGTCAGGGCGCCGGGACGAGCAGGACCCCGGGGGTGTCCCCCTTGCCCGCCAGCTGGTCGATGGCATCAGCCTTGTTGTCCGGGTTGGGGTCGTTCTTGGAGACCCAATCCAGCAGTTCCCGGTACTCGGGCCTGGGAAGCAGGGTCCTCAGCTGGCCCAAAGCCCCGGCCCGGGCCAGGGGGTTGGCGTTCTCCCGGACGAAGTTCTTGAGCAGGGGGATGGCCTGGCTGCTGCGGGAGGAGAAGACCGCGGCGCCGAGCATCAGGCGCGAGTCCGTGTCTTTGGCCGCCTCGTATTCGGAGATGAGGCTCGAGATCTCATCCTCGGTCGAGGACATGCCCACCTTGATGGCGACCTGGTGGCGCAGCTCCCGGTCGGCCTTGGGGCTGCGGAGGATCTTCATCATGGGGTCGCGGGTCTCCCTCAGGGCCTGGATCGGCACGGCCGCCTTCCAGGCCCACTTGGCCTGGGTCTTGGCGCGCTTGGACCCGGCGGTCCAGTCCGCGATGAGGGGCAGGGACTCCTTCCAGAGATAGCGAGCCATGACCTCGGCCACGCGGGGCGAGGCCTTGAGCTGACGCTTGAGCAGGGGGAGGCTGTCCTTGCCCTCCCACTCCGCCAGGGCGCAGAGCGCCTCGTAGGTCGCCCACCAGACATTCTTCTCGGACAGCATGAGGATGTCCCCCGGGTCTTCGGCCTGGAGGGGCAGCTTGGCGAAGTCCTTGAGCTTGGGCAGGCACGGGGCGCACCGGATGATGACCGCGCCGTTGATGCCGAAGACCACCTCCTCGGGCTCGTCCTCCTCCATGTAGGACAGGAACAGGGGCTCGAGGTGGGCGCTCTTGGGGTCGAGCTGGTGCAGGGAGCGCATGACCGCGTCGCGCATCACCGGGGTGGGGAAGCGGATGAAGAGGTCGAAGAGGCGCTGGACGTCGCGCGTCGTCTTGGGCGCGGTCGCGATGATGAGGCCGAGCACCCTTTTGCGCTCCGCGTCCTCGTAGGCTGAGATGTAGGCGTCGTGGAGCTCGGAGACCGTGACGGTCCGGGACGAGGCCGCGGCCTGCGGCGCCTGCGGCGCCTGCGGCGCGGCCTCGGGGGAGGGCCCCTGGCCGAAGGCCGCGAGGACGAGGGCGAGCAGGCAGGCTCCGAGCACGCGGCGCAGGGCCGCCCGGAGCTGGCTGCTGCGGTAGCCCTTGGGGTCCACCACGGTCATCTTCGGGGAGAGGAGCCCCCTGTCCCACGGGTTCCTGATGAGGCAGGCGCAGGTCTTGTCCGCGGCCTTCCGGTTCAGGAGCTTGAGCACCGCCTTCTGACCCGCGAATCGCATGGCCTCGAAACAGAGGAACACGACACTCCCTGCCCCGGAGACCGCGTGCTCGAGTCGCCGGACCTCGGTCGTGACCACGGGCGCGGCGGCCACCCGGGATCCGGGGAGGCGTGAGGCCAGGGAGCGCACCTGGGCCATGGGCGCGGCCGGACCGCCCTCGAAAGTGAATCGCTCCCGGACCTCCTTGAAGTCCGGGACCAGGATGAGTGTGCCGCCAGCGTCCTTCCCGAGCGGCAGCAACAGGCTGCCGGTGGAGACGGAGACCGCCTTGTCCGCGATGAGCTCGCTGAGCTCCCGGCCCGCCTTGAGGCTGGGCCGGGGAGCGGGCTTGCGCGGCCGGAGCAGGTTTGCGACCCTGCGGACGCTGGCCGCGACCTCCGCCGGGTCGAGGCCGCCCTCGGAGGTCCTGACAGAGACCATGGAGCGCGCGAGTTCCACGGATTCGCGCTGGGCGTTCGTATCGTGGGCCACGATGACGAGGTCGTGTCCCGCCCGCAGCGCGTCGAGGGCCGCGGACTGGACCGGGCCGGCCTCGGTCACCGCGCCCATGCACAGGTCGTCGCTGATGATGACGCCCTTGAAGCCCAGGTCCCGGCGCAGGAGGCCGTGCGTGATCTTGCGGGAGAAGGTGGCGGGGACCTTGTCGAAGGCCGGCATGCGGACGTGCGAGGTCATGACCGAGGCCACGCGCTCCTTGATGGCGCGGCGAAAAGGGGCCAGGTGGACGGCCGAGAGCTCCCGCCGTGAAAGGGAGATGGTCGGAAGCTTGACGTGGGCGTCGACTGAGGCCGCGCCCTTGCCTGGGAAGTGCTTGGCGCAGGCGTGGAGCCCCTCACCTTGCATCCCGCGGATCATGGCCGCGCCCATCCCGCCTACGAGCCTTGGATCGGACCCGAAGGAGCGGATGCCGATGCCGGGGTTGTAGCGCTCCACCACGTCGATGACTGGGGCGAGGTTCAAGCCGATCCCTAGGGCCCTGAGGTCCCGGGCCATGTGGCGGCCGACCCAACGCGCCAGGCGTTCGTCTCCCGCCGCGCCCAGGGCCGCGTTGCCCGGGAACGCGGTCACCCCGGCCTTGAAGCGCAGGACCCAGCCTCCCTCATGGTCCACGGCGAAGAGCACGGGCCGGCCGAGCCTCTGCACGAGCTCCCGCGTGTAGGCGCGCGTCTGGGCAGGAGAATCGATGTTGCGGGCCAGGAGCAGGACCGAGGCGGCTCCGGTCTCGCGCATGAGCGCCACGGTCTCCCGGTCCGGCCGCGTGCCGTAGACTCCCATCATGAAAAGGAACCCTGGGTCGTTCATTTCGTCACCTCATCGGCTGCGCAGGTGGAGTTCGAGGGCGGAGTTGTAGGCCGTGAAGATGGAGTCCTGGACGCGCACCACGTTGCGGAACAGGCTCTCGGTGCGGAAGATGAAGAATTTGTCCGCGGCCCACTTGTTCTCGTGGACCTTGCCGCGCACCGTCACGGTGTCGAGGTAGAGGGCGTTCAAACGCAGCTGCAGCTGCTGGATCTGGCCGAGGATGAGCAGGCTGGCCGAGCTCGCCTCGGGGTCCGGCAGGGCCTGGGTGGAAGCCATGCGGCAGCGGGCCGTCAGGTAGTACAGGTTGTTCCTGACCTGCTCCGCGCCCTTGGCCAGGGTCTCGAAGTTGGCCTGGATGGTGTCGAGGCTGGGGCCCGGGTCGGGCTGGCCGAAGGCGTAGGCGAGGTTGTCCTGCTGCGCCTTCACATAGGCGTGGATCTGCGAAAGGTTGGCGACCTGCTGGGCGGTCTGCCCCGCGATGGCCTTGAGGACCGGGATCTGGGCCGGATCGGCCTGGCTGCGCGCGAGGCGGCTGCGGCCGGAGAGCAGGGCGTCCCAGAAGAACCTCTCCTGCCAGAGCGCGGGCGCGTCCGCGCCGAAGAGCGCGAAAGCCGGCGAGGCCAGGCCGAGCAGCAGAGCCAGGCCGTGGAGGACCGGGCGGAGGGTGCGCGGCTTCACCGTGGAATCAGGCATTTCGTTCCAGCAGGATTATAACTAAAACGCCCACCAGGACGCTGGAAACAACCTCCTTGAGGCGCACGCCCCAGGGCGAGACTTTGGAAGAGACGCAGATGATGGTCAAGGATGCCATCCGCGCCTACTGCGCCAGCCTGAAGAAGGGCCCGGTTCATGCACGTGAGATGAAACGGGGGCTGTTGTCTGGCCTACTGAAGCTGGCAGGGCTGTCCCCCGACGAATTTCGCGCCCTTTGATCCCAAGTCCTTGACGACGCGAGGAACGGGGGGTCGGGGTGTTTCCCGATGTTTGACAGCCCGAGAATGCTTGTGGTATTCTGCTGGCCTCGCCCGGTTTTCCGGACGCGGAGAATCCATGCTCGACCGCGACTCGCTCCTTGCCATGGCCGGACGCCTGCTCCTGGCGCTGGTCTTCATCGCCTCGGCCTTCGGCAAGGTGACCGAGTTCGAGAAGACCGTCCTATATATGGAAGCGCACGGCGTGCCGCTGGCGACGCTCCTGTGCGTCCTGGCCGCGCTCGTTGAGGCTGCCGGAGGCATCGCGCTGGTGGTCGGCTACCAGGCGCGCCTGGCCGCGGCTTCCTTGGCGGTCTTCGTGACCGCGGCCACGGTCATCTTCCACCTCGCGCCGGACCAGAGGGTCGATCTTTTACGGAACCTCGCCATCATCGGCGGGCTTCTCCAGGTCATGGCGTGGGGGCCGGGCGATATCAGCATGGAAGGCAGGAGGAGTTGATGACCGAGCAGCGCTACACCGTCCTGGCCCGGAAGTACCGGCCGCAGACTTTCAAGGAGGTCCTCGCGCAGGACGGCGTCTCCCAGACCCTCGAGAACGCCATCTCCTCCAAACGGATTGCTCACGCCTATCTTTTCACGGGCCCCAGGGGGGTCGGCAAGACCACCATGGCCCGCATCTTCGCCAAGGCGCTCAACTGCGCGGAGGGCCCCACGCCCAAGCCCTGCGGGAAGTGCGACCCCTGCAAGGAGATCGCGCGCTCGAGCTCCATCGACGTCCTGGAGATGGACGCGGCCACCCACACCCAGGTGGAGAAGGTGCGGGAGGTCATCATCGAGACCGTGGGCCTGGCCACCAACCGCGATCGGTACAAGGTCTTCGTCATCGACGAGGCCCACATGCTCTCGACCGCGGCGTTCAACGCTCTCCTCAAGACCTTGGAGGAGCCTCCGCCGCATGTGGTCTTCATCCTCGCCACCACCGAGGCCGGCAAGATCCCCGCGACCATCGCGTCCCGCTGCCAGCGCTTCCGGTTCAGGCCCGTGGACGTCGACACCATGACGGCGCATCTCGGGTCCCTGGCCAAAAAGGAAGGGATGACCGTGGAGGCCGACGCCATCGACGTTCTGGCGCGCCACGCGGCCGGCTCTCTGCGGGACGCGGTGAGCCTTCTCGACCAGGCCTGGACCCTGAGCGACAAGAAGGTCACGGCCGAGACCATCCGCCAGATGTTCGGGCTCATCCCACAGGAGATGATGGTCGGGCTCGGAACAGCGCTGCTTGAACGCGACGTCAAGGCCCTGGCCGACCGGCTTTCAGCCGCCCTGGCCGAGGGCATCGACCCGGGCCAACTGGTGCGCGACCTTCGGGAGGCCCTGCACGGGGTGTACCTGGAGAAGCTCGGAGTGGGTCCCGCCGGGGAGCGCTCCTGGAAGAAAGCCGCGGAAGGAATCTCGGCGCAGGGCTTGGGCTATCTCCTGGCGAGGCTCAACAGGATCGCGGAGGACCTCAGGCTGAGCGATTCCCCCAGGAACGTGCTCGAGCTGGGACTGTTCGGCTGCGTCCACGAGGCCGCGGACCTGTCGGCCTGGGTGGAGCGGCTCGAGGCTTTGGAGAGGAGGCTCGCGTCCGGCGCTCCCGCGGCGCCGGCTGAGGATGGCGCGGACTCGGCGTCGGAGGAGTCCGAAGCCCCCTCCGGTCCCGCCAAGCCGGTGGCCGCGGTCTTGCGTTCGGTCGCGCGATCCCTGAAAAACAGGCCCATCATCGCCGAACTGCTCAGTCATGCCAGGCCCGAGGTCGCGGGGGATGGGAGCTGGAAGCTGACCTTCGAGCGGGAGTTCGACGCCGAGGCCGTGCGCAAGTGCCTGGCTGAGGTCCAATCCGCCTTGGCCGCTGCCGTCGGGAGGAGCGTCTCCGTCTCGGTGCAGGTCGGAAAGACGCAGGATTGCGGCCCTGAGTCCGCGGAGATCCCTGCTCCCGATGACGCGGGTCCCGCGGAGGGGGTCTCGGAGCAGGATGTCGCCTCCTCCGGAGGGCCCCAGGCCTCTCCCTTGAAGAAGGCGGAGCAGATCCTCGGCGGGACGGTGAAGTTCAAGAAGAAATGAGGTCCTGGGAGCGGATCATCGCGGCTTTCAAGCGGTTCCCGGGCATCGGTCCCAAGCAGGCCGAGCGCATGGCCCTGCATCTTCTGCGGGCCCCGGCCGCGGAGTCGGACGAGTTCCTCGACGCCGCTAGGGAGGCCAGGTCCCAGATTCGCTCCTGCGGCCGATGCTTCAACTACACCGACCGCGAGGTCTGCTCCATCTGCTCCGACCCGGCCCGGGACCACGGCCTGCTGTGCGTGGTCGAGGACCCGCAGGACGTGGGCGCGGTCGAGCGCACGCGCAGCTTCCGCGGCGTCTACCATGTGCTCCACGGGAGGCTCTCTCCTCTCGACGGCATCGGTCCCGAGCGCCTGCGCGTGGCCGAGCTCGTGGAGCGGGTGAAAAAGCCCGGCGCTGCCATCAGGGAGATCGTGCTCGCCACGGACGCGGACACCGAGGGGGAGGCGACCGCGCTCTATCTCGCTCAGCTCCTGAGGGGGCCGTCCGTGAAGATGACGCGCATCGCCCAGGGCGTCCCTCTGGGCGGAGACCTCGATTATATCGATGAACGCACCCTCGGCCAGGCCGTGACCTGCCGACGGGAACTCTAGGAGGCGCAGATGAACTTGTTCTCCGCCGTGATCCTTGTGGCGTCTTTCGCGTGGGCCCAGCAGCCTTCCGCTGAAGAGAAAGCGGAGCTTTCTGTCCAGGCCGAATCCAAGGCGGTCGAAGCCAAGACCGAGGCGGCCCCTGCGGAGAAGCCCGCGGTCCAGGCTGAGCCCCAGAAAGCCGTGGAGCCCAAGGCCGAGGAAAAGGCGGCAGAGAAAGCCGAGGAGAAGTCCCGGGAAAAACCTGTTCCGCAAAAGCAGGCTGCTGCCGCCAACAAGGCTGTCGCCGAGGCCGCGTTCCTGAAATCCCTGCTCGAGGACAAGGACCTGGAGGTCGTGGACGCGGCGGTGGAGGAGGCCCTGTCCCTGGCGACCCGCGCCGCTGATTCTCCGGCCGGCCAGGAAGCCAGGCTTCTGGCCGCCCAGCTCCTGGCCAAGAAGGAGGACTGGAAGGCCGCGGCCGTGGCGTACCTGGGCTTCATCTACGAATATCCCGACGCGGACGCGGCTTTCCGCGCCAAGCAGGAATACCGTGAGGTCGTGGAAAAGCGCTTGTCCCGCAAGTCCAGGGAGGCCCTTGCCGGCCTCGTCCGGGTCCCGGAGAAGCCTTCCAAGGCGGAGCGGCTGGCGGCCATGCTCAAGGCCGTGGTGGACACCGCCGGAGAGGAGCTCTACGAGCCCGCGCTCGAGGAGTTCGAGCTTTTTCAGTCCCGCTTCCCCGCCTATTTCGAGGCTGACAGGGTCCAGCTGACCCTGGCCGACCTGCACATCAAGAATTCGAAGTACGACGACGCCCTGTACGCCCTGCGCCGGCTCACGGCCGTGTTCCCGGAGAGCGGGCTCGTGGCCCAGGCTCAGTGGAACGCGGCGGCCCTCTACGCCGACAACCTCAAGAAATACGACAAGGCCGTGGAGGCGTTCCAGGATATCGTCAAGCGCCATCCCAAGACCCCTATGGTCATGCCCTCCCTTCAGAAGACGGCCGAGCTCCTCGAGGAGCGGATCAAGGACTACCCTTCGGCCGCGGATGCCTACGAGAAAATCGTCCGCCTCTACCCCAGGACCGAGGGCGGCCTCAAGGCCATGCAGAGCCTCGCGAAGATCCAGCGGGACCGGCTCAAGCAGCCCGCGGAGGCGATCGCCACTTTCAGGAAAGTGGCCGAGGACTTCACCCCTCCGGCCGCGGTGGACGCGCTCAAGGAGGCCGCTGCCGTGGCCCGCAGGACCCTCAAGGACTTCGCCCAGGAGGCGGAGCTGCGGAATCTCCTGGCCACGCGCTTTCCGGACGCGG
This sequence comes from Elusimicrobiota bacterium, assembly GCA_016234805.1. Taxonomy (GTDB): domain Bacteria; phylum Elusimicrobiota; class Elusimicrobia; order UBA1565; family UBA9628; genus JACQWX01. The sequence goes on along the minus strand of JACRNU010000022.1, from coordinate 7,258 downwards.
CCGAGGCTCCGGAGGCCCTGTTCGCGGTCGGCGAGATCTACGAGAGCGACCTCAAGGACGACGGCAAGGCCAAGGATGCCTTCAACCTGGTGGCATCCAAGTATCCCACCCACAAGCTGGCCAAGAAAGCCGCGGACCGCGTGGCGAGCATCGATAAGCGCGGGGGCTTCTAGAGCCCTTCCGAAGGGCTCTGGGCCTTTCGTCCCTCCGGCTGCCCGGTCTTCCGACCCTGGAAGCCGGGCGGTTGCGGCCGCATACTACGGATAGGCCCCCATCACGGACGAGAGCCTGTCCAGGCACCTGGCAGGCTGTGTGGACGGGATGGCGGGAGGAATAAAGGAGAAAATGAGCGTCCGAACCATCATCTTCCTGTTCCTGTCGGTCGTTCCCATCATCGTGGTCTCCTACATGGCGCTGGCGAGCAGTTGGGAGGCGGACTAGACCCGCGCTCGTAATGAAGAACATCTGGCTCGCCCTGGCAGGCTGTCTGGCTCTCGCGTCCGCGGCCTCGGCGCAATCACCGGCATCTGATTGGGCCAGGGCCGGCGACGTCAAAGTCCTCGTCTCCGGCTTCAGGGACGCCAGGGCCGCTGTCTTCGTCAGCGCGGCCAAGGCTCCGGCCGGCAAGACATGGGCGGTCCTTCGGCTTGACCCTGCCTGCGTCCTGGCCACGGTGGCTGACATGATGGGAATCGCCCTGCGCAGCGACATCCCTGCCCCGGCTCTCAGGCTGGAGAACGACACTCCCCTCAAGCGCTTTCAGGACGCTGTGGAGCCCCAGTGGAAGATGCGGCCTGACATGTTCCTCAACGCCTACACCCCTGGGACCAACGAGGTCTTTCTGATGGCGGATGCCTCGTATTACAACAAGCTCAAGCGCTTCCTCGACGACTCGCTCGCGCACGAGTACGTGCACTTCTTCCAGGTCAAGTACAAGAACTTCCCCATCGACCAGTTCTCGGACGCCGAGGAGGGGGAGGCCATCTCCTACCAGACCCGGTTCCGGGACGAGTACCTCACGCCCGGCATCGTCCCGCCCCGCTGCCGCTAGTCTGAAGTAGTCGGCGCTGGGGATCCCTCGCACGAAGGCCCTGAAAGGAGTAGGCCATCAGATTCGAGATCCATAGTCCAAAGGACCTAAGTCTCTCCGGAAGACAAATGTTAAAATCTTCAGGACGAGATGCGGGACGCATCGCGTCAGGAGGGAGGCAACATGGGAAGGATGCTGGTCGCTTGTGCCGTTTCTGTCTTGTGTGTCGCAGGGGCGCATGCCGACCCCGCTGGTTGGCTGGACTGGTCGTCCAAGGATCCCGTGAGGCAGGCCCAGGTCCGGCTCTTTGAGTCGAACGTTTTCGTCATGCGATTGGCGGCCGCGGGTTCATTGCCGAAAGGGCTCAGCCCGGAGGACCTGGCGTTCTGCGAGAAGAATGCGCTGTCCAGCGCGGATCAGGACATGAAGGAGTGTTGCGTGACCAGGGATTTCATCCGCCGAGGCAGGGAATACTCCGCCAAGGTCCGCGCCGGCGCGTCCCCCCCGCCTCTGGAGAAGGTGCCGGCTGAGGCTCGCGCGTTCTACGGCCGCGACAATGCCGAGAAGCAATTCATCATCTTCCGCAGGTTGTATGAAACCTTGCCTAATTTCAACTCCGAGGAGTATCTGCTCTGAGGGGACCAGCCGGGCTGCGCCTAGCCTGGGAGAGTCAGTTCCGTTCGCTTCGGACCTTCCAGAGACGCCAGGAGTTGATCAGGGCCACCAGACCGAATCCCACCGCGGGAGCGACCCCGCCCGTGGCGATGCTGGCGACCAGACCGCCGATGGCCATGCCCGCGTAGGCCGCATGCGCGAGGGCCCGGGTTCCCCGGCCATGCTCCCCGAGGTCGCGCGGATCGCCGGGCCTCCAGGTTTCCAGCGCGGGGCGGATTCCCACGGCCTTGGGCGTCCCCGTGCTGAAAGGAGAGGCGTAGACATCCAGGTCCAGCATCCCAGCATGGACCGGAGCCGCGGCCAGGCGAAGACTGAGGAGCATTGCCAGAAAAGCCATGCGTTTGTAGACACCGCCGGACCGTGGTCCGTTCCTTAATTTTCTTTCAGCTTGAAAAGAGTGACTATCAGAAGACGCTTGTTGTTCGTTTCATCCACCCTCGTGAACCAATTTCTTAACCAGCGGAGATCATCATCCACGAGCGCACGGATGCGGGGAGTCTTCTCGAGAACGGAGGCGTTCGACTCTCGCTCTGAAGTAAGACGTTGCAGTCTCTCCCTAACCTTTTCCTGCCATGCCTTGGCGAATTGGTTGAGGACCGGCGTTGATGTCGAGAACGCTGTCTCCCCCAGGTTGGCGACCTCTAATCGGGTAGTCAAGAGCAGCTTGTCGTTGAACCAGCCCTTGAATGTGAACTGTTCCCGGATGATTTCAGGAATCTCCGCCGGCCAGACATCCACGCTGTGGCAGCCTGAGGCGAGGCTCTGGGCGTTCTCGACGGAAAACAGCTCCAGCACCCGCCTAACGGCGCTTTGCATGTCGGGAACCCTGATCCACAGGTGGAGTGCTTCGGCATCCTTTCCGCATACCACGGGGGAAAGCATCTCCCGGCGCCAAGAATGCTTCGCAATTCTATCCAATACTGCGGCGTCGTCCGAACCTGGTTGAGCGGCTAGGGTATGGGAGGACAGGAACCCCAGCAGCCAAAATGCGGCGATAAGCGAAGAAGTATTCACGGATGTGTTCCGAGGGCTACGGTGATGAGGGCAGTCCGCTCTATGGCACGATACCTCTCTAAATTCTTTTGGAGGAGGCTCAACTCTTCCTCGGCAAATCCGGAGATGAACGAAGTGCTTTCGCCTTGCGCTTTGAGCACGGGCAATTCGGCCGCCAGGCTCTCAGCCTTGAATCGCCATTCCTGAGCCTCTGGGAAATCCTCCTCGATGGTCTCGTATGAGGCCACCTGTCCAAGGCGAAAAAGGTGTTCCGCGACGCGCTTCGCTCGTTTGCGGGGGACCGTCCAAGCACTATGATAAGTTTCGGGTTGGCCAGGAAGGTTCCGTTTGTGGTAGGACTTCGCAGAGGACAACTGCACATGCAGCGTGAAATAATGATGGGGCCAATCAGGGAGATGCTTTCCTCCAGCGAGTTTAAGCAAGCTTTCCAGTTCCTTTTTCGCCGCAACGGGGTTCTGCACCCGCAACTCAAGGTGATATCCTGCATAGAAGGGTTTTGGATATTCCCGTTTGGTCCAAAACCCTGGCTGCTGAAAATCGAAGACGGCAGGTACACCCCGCCTGGCGGCACACCCAGTGGAAGAAAGAATGACCAGAGATAGAATCGGCGATAATCGAGGGATCGGGAACTTCAAGACAACGATAGTTTATCCTGTTTTCTCATGTGCTTCAAGCATGCAGGTAGAGGTGGATGAGGACCAGGTCGAAGATGAGGGCGAAAAGCGCCTGCGGGAGGCTGGGCGTTCTCTCTCCGATTCTGGTTTCCCAGGGAATCCCGCGTGCCTTTGATCATGCCCTTTCTTGCATTGTAGCGAAGAAGCGCGTTGTTTCCCCGCCCCACGAGCGCTTGTCCATGATAACCGGACAGGACGGGCATCGCCAGAGGGCCGCTGGACCCGCTCCGGACCTAAGACCTGGAGAAGCACCGGCCGGCTACTCGGTCAGCCAGCCAGCTCGGCCCTGAGCGCAATCCTCCGGGACCGGGAGGCACCCTTCCTCCTCCTTGCGGTCGCTGTTGGCGGCGCAGGCCTCGAACTTCCGGACCTTCTCGTCGCAAGCCGGGCCGCGGAGCAAGGCGCGCGCCTCGTTCGGATAGAACAGGGAAGGCTTCGCGCGGGCTGCCTCGCGCCCGAGTCCCAAGGCGTTGAAAGCGGCCAACGCGGACTCGCCAGGCCCGTCCTCGCGGCGGCCGGGCGGCATCGCGGCCTTCATCTCGACGCAGTGCAGATACTTCCCCGGCTCGGCATCGTCCTTGCTCCGGCGCGGACACTCGTGCCGGTGCACCCAGAGGAAATCCGCCTTCCCGAGGGACAATCCAGCCGCCCTGTAGGCTTCGTACTGGTCGTGCAAGAGGGAGTCCTCCGGGCCGGGGGGACGGCAGTACCTCGGCAGGCGCTTACGCCTCCCAGGCGGCAAGGCATCCGCCTCATCCTCCTTTATCCAGCGCACCCAACGGCCGTCGTCGTCGACCTCGTAGGGCCTCTCGGTCAGGGGATAGACGTCGGGCAGACCCAACAGATGCATGGTCTCGTGGACCAGAGTCGGGCAGTTGTAGTCCACGCTCCACTGCGTGAACGGGACCCATGCGTAGCCGCCGAACACCTCGATCTCCGCGGCGCCTCGTCCCGCCTGGACGAGCTCGAGCTCGATGCGTTCTCCTTCCGGGCCCAGCATCGCCGGCGCCGCCTCTGCATAACAGCGCGCCGCGAGAGAGGCCATCTTTTCCTTGAAGTCTCGCGGCGCGGGCAGTTCCCGATGGCGGACGAAGCGCACGGGGATGCGCAGGCGGTAGCGCTGCCGGCCCGCCGAGTCGTCATCCAGCCGCCGCACCTCGAAGGAGCGCCCTCTGATCGTCCGTTGGATGGTTTCGCCCGGCAGGAGAGCGCATGGGGAAGCGGCGGCGCGCGCGGCAGCCGCGGCGGCCGCGACCGCGAGGATGAGCAGCCTCATGCCTTATGCTATCAAATCGCCATGGAGGTAACGCTACCATTGATAACAGGACGTGTTACTGCTTTCGCGGAGGCGCTGTTCGCGCCGAATCGGGCCCATTGACGCGGTCCTGCTGCCCCGAGGTCTCTCGTCCGGCCTCGCCGCTTCTGGTATCATGATGCCATGAGACCAACCAGACCCGTCTGCGCCGCACTCATCCTTGCCTGGGCCGCCCTGGAGATGCCGCCGCAGGCAACGGCCGCCGCGGTCCTGATCAGGGTCGCTCCGCGAAGCGCCCCCATCGTCGTCCAGGCCGTCCCGTTCCTATTGCGCAACGGCCTGCCTGGCGAAAACGGGCCGGCTTCTTTTTCCGCGCTTCCCGTTCTTCCGCGGGTAGGGAGCGTGCCGACCTTGTCCCCTGCGCCCACCCTGACGGCCGCGCCTGCGCCGTCCCTCCCGACCGACCCGGACCTCTCGGGTCCCGCGACCCTCAAGGACCTCTTGGCCGAACCGGAGTCATTCTCCCTGTCCGCGCAGGCGCTCGACCGGATGGAAACCGATGGAGCGCGGGAAGCCGGGACCCGGCTGATGGACCGGGTGCTGGGCACGCGGTCTCCGGAAGCGGCGCCCGTCGACGCGGCCCTCGCGGCGCGGCCGGAGGCCGACATCGCTCCTGGAGCCTCTTCGCCCGGCCTGCAGCGGCCTGACCGGGCACCCCGTCAGGGCCGCGGGTCAGGCCGCGCGGCCGTCCTGATGACCGGAGCCGTGGCAGGGGCGTCCTTGGTCGGGCATGCGGCCGCCGCCTATGGCGCCCTCCCCGTGAGCCCCATCGTGCTGGCCGGGGCCGCGGCCGTGCTGCTCCTGACCGCGCTGTTCGCCTTGATCCCGTTGGCTGATGTCGCCCAGCAGGAGAAAGATGCGAGGCGCCAAGCCGCCATCGTCCGCGTCATGAACATGGTCGGCCTTTCCGCTGTCGCCCTACTGAGCGCCGCCTTGACGCTCGGGGCGTATTGGAATCTGGCGGCCGCGGCCGCTGTCCTGTTCCTGCTCTACGTGACGGTCCTCTCCCCGAGCCTTAACGTCTGACGCCTGCCGATGGCCTGCTCTTGGAAAGGGGACGCGGTGCCTTGCTGGGAGCCGGGCCCAGGTCGGGGGCCGCCCCTTCGCCGGCCTGGACGCGCTCCATGGCGATGGCCACGGCTTTCTCCAACTGGGGGTCTTTTCCGGCCACGAAGGAGGCGGGGTCCCACTCGACCTCGACGTCCGGCTCCACGCCGCGGTTCTCCACGCCCCAGCCCGGGCCGTGGAACCAGAAGGCGTACTCGGGCTGGGTCGCCAGGCCCTGGTCCACGAAGCGCCTCCTGCCGTCGATGCCCACCACGCCGCCCCAGGTGCGCTTGCCCACGAGGGTCCCGAGCTTCAGGGCCTTGAACGCCTGGGAGAAGATGTCGCCGTCCGAACCTGAGCGCTCATCGCAGATGGCCACGATGGGACCGCGCACCGCGTGCTCGGGGTAGGTGACGGGCAGGCCCGAGCGCCTGCGGCCGTAGCCCACGGGCCGGCGCGCGAGCTTGCTGATGATCATGCCTGAGACGAACCCTCCGCCGTTGAAGCGGACGTCCACGATGAGCCCGTCCTTGAGAGACTCGGTGTAGAGCCCGCGGTGGAACTCGATCAAGCCCTGGCAGCCCATGTCCGGGATGTGGAGGTAGCCGAGCCTGTTGCCGGAGCGCTTGGACACGAGCTCGCGGTTGGACCTGACCCAGTCGCGGTAGCGGGCTTTGGATTCGTCCGAGATGGTGCGCACCGTGACCTCGCGGGCCTTGGCCGGGTTCGGGGATGACCCCACTGCCATGGTCACCTGGACGTCCACCCTGTTGGACAGGAGCGCGTTGGGGTGGAGCGGGCTCTTGACCTCGATGCCGTCCACCTTGAAGAGGTAGTCCCCTTCCTTCACGTTCACGCCCGAGGCCAGGAGGGGCGAGCCGTGGCCCTTGATCCAGCCGTCTCCGGCGTAGATGCGCTTGAAGCGGTAGCGGCCCGAAGAGGGGTCGGATTCGAGGTCCGCGCCGAGCAGGCCGATGCGGTAGGCCGGCGGGGGCGCGTAGTCGCCCCCGAACTCGTAGGTGTGGGAGGTGTTGAGCTCGCCCTGCATGTCCCAGATGAGGTCCGAGAGCTCCGAGCGCGTGGCGACGCGGTCGAGGAGGGGGCGGTAGCGGTTGCGCGCGGCCTTCCAGTCCACGCCGGCGAGATCCCCGGTCCAGAAGAAGTCGCGCTGGTCGCGCCAGGCCTGCAGGAAGATCTGAGACCACTCCTTCCTGGGTTCGATCTCAAGCCGCACGCGGCGCAGGTCCAGCCACCCGCTCTCCGGGCCCGGGTTGTCGCCTCCCGAGCCTTCGGATGAAGGCTTCTCACCCGCCTTGATGACGCGCAGCTTTTTTTCGACCCGGACGAGCATCTTCTCGCCTTTCGCGCACACGCTGAAGTCCGAGACGCCGGACCATAGGACCTCGTGCTTGCGAAGATTGAAGTCCCAGGCTTCGATGGAGGACGAGGGCTTGTCGTCGCTCCCCCAGTGGGTCTGTCCGAGCATGCCGGTCTTGGGCGCGC
>JACRNU010000021.1 GCA_016234805.1 Elusimicrobiota bacterium | reverse complement strand
GCGCTGCCTGTGGGACTACGTCTACCCGGCCTCATGCTGGAACTTCTGGAAGCACTGGCATTTCTGGGCGACGCACAGCCGGCTCGATCCGATTCGCAAGGCGGCGGAGACGGTCCGCAGTCATATCGCCAACATCCTGACCTACTACCAGCATCGGGTGACCAACGCGATGAGCGAGGGGCCCAACAGCAAGATCAAGAAGATCAAGAGCATGGCCTGCGGCTTCCGGAACATCGAGAACTTCAAGACGGCCATCTACTTCCACTGCGGAGGGCTCGATCTTTACCCATGCTGAACCCGGAAGCGCCCAAATAGAAATGGCCCTCTTCGGGAGGGCCAATCTGGAACGATTCCAACTTGCTGGCGGAGTGTTCGCCACGAATCAAAGCTATCTGCCGGACTAGGATTTGAACCTAGAATAAGTGGTTCAGAGCCACCCGTGATACCATTTCACCATCCGGCAATCTAAGGCTATGATACCAAAATCTCTGGCGGGCGACAAATCGGGGTCAGAAGCCGCTGAACTGCTTGGTGTAGACGGCCTTGATGTGGCTGAGGCGCTTCTCGAGGCGCGCGGCCTCGTCGCCGAGGCCCATCTTCCATGCCAGGGCGATGGCGTCCTCGAAGGCTTCCTTGGCCTCGCGGTACTCGTTGCCGGGCCTGCGGGAGTCGTACATGAGGTCGTAGAACTTCTCGGCCTGCTTGGTGAGCCACTCGAGGTTCTCGCGGTCGGTCATGGGGCCCGCGGGCTTCTCCCAGGGGAGCTTCCTTAAGAACCAGCGCCAGTGCACGATGACGGAGTCGGGCATCTCCACGCTGCGGCCGCCGTCCCTGGTGTCGATATGGAAGTCCCTTGTCCACGCGGTCGAGGCGTGGAAGTCGCCGTATTCCTCCGATGAGGGGGAGATGTCGTAGTGCTTGATCATGGCGTCGATGACGTCCTTGGGCCTGGGGGAGCCCAGCGCGATGGCGCCGCAGGGGCAGCGCAGGCTCCACGGCACGAGGCCATTGGAGAGGCCGGCGTCCACGGACAGGCGGCAGAAGGGGCAGACGCGGTCGAAGACCTTGCCGGCCATGGGTCAGTTCCCCGGAGGGCGCAGCCGGTCCTGGAGCTCTTTGACCTGGCCGGCGAGCTCATAGCGCTCTCGAAAAACGAGCATCTGTTTGAGGACCTCGAGGAGCTCGACTTCGTGGATGCGGTGGCTTTCGCCCACGCGCTCGTCAATGAAGCCCATGTAGACCTCCACGAACCCCTCGGAGATTTCGTCTCCTTCGTTGGCTTCGAGGGGATAGGTGATGCCGGCCATGATGTCGGTGTTGCCGAAGCCCTGCCGGAGGAGCGCGGTGCGGACGGCCTCGTCGAGGGAACGGAGCTGGAGCACGGTGGCGGCCACGGTGAGGTCGCGGCTGGGGGGCGAGACGGGGTAGCGGTCCTCTAGGGTCTGGGTTTTGGGATGGAAAGACAGGGTGAACTTGCGCGGCCGCTCTGCCATGAAGGGATTGTACCTTTTCCGTCAGGACGGCTTTTCGAAGAGCCGCCCGCGCAGGCGCAGGGCCACGTTCACCAGGCCGATGAGCACGGGCACCTCCACGAGGGGGCCGATGACGGCCGCGAAGGCCGCGCCGTGGCCGATGCCGAAGGTGGCGATGGCGACCGCGATGGCCAGCTCGAAGTTGTTGGACGCGGCCGTGAAGGAGAGCGTGCAGGTGACCGGGTAGCTTGCTCCCACGCGGCGGCTCATGAAGAACGACACGAAGAACATGACCAGGAAGTAGATCAGCAGGGGAACGCCGATGCGCAGGACGTCGAGAGGGGATTCCACGATGCGGCGGCCCTGGATGGAGAACATGACCACGATAGTGAAGAGGAGCGCGATCAGGGTGATGGGGCTGATGGTTGGGATGAAGCGGCCGTGGTACCACTCCTTGCCGCGGGAGGAGACCAGGGCGAAGCGCGTGGCCATGCCGGCCAGGAAGGGGATGCCCAGGTAGATGAACACGCTCTTGGCGATCTCGGCCATGGTGACGTTCACCACGGCTCCGGCCAAGCCCAGCTTGGCGGGCAGCACGGTGATGAAGAACCAAGCGAAGACCGAGAAGAAGAGGACCTGGAAGATGGAGTTGAAGGCCACCAGGCCCGCGCAGTACTCGGTGTCGCCCTTGGCGAGGTCGTTCCAGACGATGACCATGGCGATGCAGCGCGCCAGGCCGATCATGATGAGGCCGATCATGTACTCGGGATAGCCGCGCAGGAAGGTCACGGCCAGGACGAACATGAGGACGGGTCCGACGAGCCAGTTCTGGATGAGGGAGAGAGCCAGGACCTTTTTGTCCGCGAACACCCTGCCGAGCTCCTCGTAGCGCACCTTGGCCAGGGGAGGGTACATCATGAGGATGAGGCCGATGGCGATGGGGATCGAGGTCGTGCCCACGCTCGAGGCCTTGTTGAACTCGGTCACGGCCGAGGGGAACAGCCAGCCGAGGGCCACGCCTGCGGCCATGGCGAGGAAGATCCACAAGGTCAGCCAGCGGTCCAGGAAGGAGAGCCGCGACGCTATGGCGTGCTCGTCGGTCATGGGGGGCCCTTTCTGGTCAGGTTGTCCGGCATGTCTCCGATGAAAGCGCGGATCTGGTCTCGCACGCGGCGGAACACGGCGAGCCTTTCCTCTTCCGTGCCCTTGGCCTCGGCCGGGTCCTCGAACCCGGCGTGGACGATCTTGGTCTTGATGGGAAAATGGGGGCAGGCCTGCCGGGCATTGTCGCAGACCGTGACCACGAAATCGTAATGGAAGTCCTTGAGGACCCGGACGTGCTTGGACCTCTGGCTCGAGATGTCCACCCCGGCTTCGGCCATGACCTTGACGGCCAGCGGGTGGACCCCCTCGGGCTCCACGCCCGCGGAATAGGCTTCGATGGGGCCGGCCTTGAGGGCCCTGGCCCAGCCTTCGGCCATCTGGCTGCGGCAGGAATTGCCGGTGCAGAGGAAGAGGACCTTGAGCGGAGACTGGTCGGACGGCGTCTTGGGGTTCACGCGGGCTTGGGCCAGTTGGGATTCCGGGTCTTGAGCAGGTCGGTCAGGGTGGAGATATGGGGAAACGAGATCGCCCCTTTCTCGCACACGCCCATGCAGGAGGAGCAGCCGACCGTGCACTCGAACGGCAGGGCGACTCGGGACCTCTTCTCCCGCTCGTCGAACCTGTAGACCTTGTGGCTGCAGAACGCGACGCACTTGCCGCAGCCGGAGCACTTCGAGTCGTCGATGGAGGGATTCCAGCGGACCTCGAGCCTGGGGATGCCCTTCCATTTCTTGATCATCTTCATGTGCCTTTGGGCTTGCGGCATACCGCCTGTCGGTCCACCTCGGCCACGGACTTGAGGTCCACGGACACGGCCTCATCCCTGCCGGCTTCGGCCAGCACGGAGCGGAGCAGCTTGCCGGAAGGCCGCTGGAGCGCGTCCGGGGACATCTCGTACTCGACCCAGAGCCCGTCCTTGCGGTTGATGACCAGGCCGTTGTCGCGCAGGACCCGCAGGTGCTGGGAGACCACGGTCTGCCTGAGATGGAGGGCGGCCGAGAGTTCGCACACGCAGAGCCTGCGCTGGGAGAGGGCGATGAGCAGGCGCAGGCGGTTCGGTTCAGCGAGGAGGTTGAGGACGCGGAGGGTTTCGTCGAGGGTCATGGGCCCGGCTTAGATACGCTCATATATGCGCATATTCGAATATAATAGGACTTCTCGACGGATTCAGTCAAGGGCCAGGGCTCTTGAGCAGGGGCGGGACCTGCCTTTGGCGCGGCCCGGATGTTTGCCCGATGCTTCCAAATTTTGTAAAGTTTATTCGGGCAATGTCGTAATACTACGTATCCCGGGGGGACAGCGATGGCGTTCTTCATCGGCCGAGACCGAGAGGCCCGTAGGGCGTACGGATTCGACGAGATCGCCTTGGTCCCGGGGGACGTGACCGGCAACCCGGACGAGACCGACACCAGTCTCGCCATCGGCAGGACCAAGCTCCAGATACCCTTCATGGCCTCGGCCATGGACGGGGTCGTGGACGTCCAGTTCGCCATCGCCATGGGCAGATCGGGCGGCCTCGGGGTCCTCAACCTCGACGGCATCAACACCCGCTACGACAAGCCTCGCGAGATCGTCGCCCAGATCGCGAGCGCGGGCCCGGAGAAGGCGACCCATCTCGTGCAGGAGCTCTACCGCGAGCCGGTGCGCGAAAAGCTCATCGGCAAGCGCGTCTGCGAGATCAAGGAGGCGGGCGTGCCCTGCGCGGTCTCCACCATCCCCCAGAACGCCGAGAAGTGGGGCCCTGTGGCGGCCGAGGCGGGCTGCGACCTCTTCTTCGTGCAGTCCACCGTGATCACGGCGCGGCACAAGTCCACCAAGTACAAGGTCCTCGACCTGGCCAAGTTCTGCAAGTCCATGAAGGTCCCGGTCGTGGCCGGCAACTGCGTGACCTACGGCGTGGCGGTCGAGCTCATGGAGACGGGCATCGCGGGCCTGCTGGTCGGCGTGGGACCGGGAGCGGCCTGCACCACCCGCGGCGTGCTGGGCCTGGGAGTGCCCCAGGTCACGGCCACGGTGGACTGCGCCGCGGCGCGGGATTTCTACTTCAAGAAGAGCGGCCGCTACGTTCCCATCATCACGGACGGCGGCATGAGCACCGGCGGCGACATCTGCAAGGCCATCGCGTGCGGCTCGGACGGCGTCATGGTCGGCTCGGCCTTCGCGCGCACCAAGGAGGCCCCGGGCCAGGGCTACCACTGGGGCATGGCCACCCCGCACGCCAACCTCCCGCGCGGGACGCGCATCCACGTGGGAGTCACGGGCACCCTCGAGGAGATCCTCTTTGGTCCCTCCCGCACGGACGACGGCACGCAGAACCTCGTCGGGGCCCTGCGGACCTGCATGGGCTCGGTCGGCGCCGAGACCATCCGCGAGTTCCAGCTCACCGAGGTCGTCATCGCCCCGGCCATCCAGACCGAAGGCAAGCTTTTCCAGAAAGCCCAGCGCATCGGTATGGGCAAGGGATGAACAGGGACAGCGTCCTCATCCTGGACTTCGGAAGCCAGTACACTCAGCTCATCGCGCGCCGGCTCCGGGAGCTCCAGGTCTACTGCGAGATCCTTCCTTTTGACGCCTCAGTCGAGCGCATCCTGAAGGGCTCGCCCAAGGGCATCATCCTCTCAGGCGGCCCGGACTCCGTGCACCGGCAGGGCAGCCCCAGGCCTGACCCGGCGGTATTCCGTCTCGGCCTGCCGGTGCTGGGCATCTGCTACGGGATGCAGCTGCTTGCGACCCTGCACGGGGGCCGCGTGGCCCCGGCGCGGCGGCGGGAGTACGGTTTTGCGAGGCTGAAAGTCACCGGCGGGACCCCGCTTTTCGATGGCCTGCCGAAGACGATGCAGGTGTGGATGAGCCACGGCGACTCGGCCAAGGGCCTGGGAGGCAACGGCTTCAAGGCCGTGGCCAGGACCGACACCGCGCCCCTGGCCGCCATCGCCGACGACGTCAAGCGCCTCTACGGGGTGCAGTTCCACCCCGAGGTCGCGCATACTCCCGAGGGCGCGAGGATCCTCGAGAATTTCAGCCGCCGCATCTGCAAGCTCTCGGAGCGCTGGACCATGGCCTCCTTCCTCGAGCGGAGCGTGGCGGACATCCGGCGTGAGGTCGGAAACGGCAGGGTCATCCTCGCCCTTTCCGGCGGGGTGGACAGCTCGGTCGCGGCTGCCCTGGTCCACCGCGCCATCGGGCGGCGCCTGCACTGCGTGTTCGTGGACACCGGGCTCCTGCGCGAGGGCGACCTCGAGAAAGTCCGCGGCTTGGCCAAGACCCTCGGGCTTTCGCTCAAGGTCGCTGACGCAGCTGCGGTCTTCCTCAAGCGCCTCGCAGGAGTCACGGACCCGGAGCGCAAGCGCAAGATCATCGGCCGGACCTTCATCGACGTCTTCGACGCCGAGGCCAAGAAGGTCAAGGGCGATTTCCTGGCCCAGGGCACGCTCTACCCCGACGTCATCGAATCGGTCTCGGTCAAGGGGCCGTCCGCGGTCATCAAGAGCCACCACAACGTGGGCGGGCTCCCTAAGCGCATGAAGCTGAGGCTCGTGGAGCCCCTGCGCATGTGCTTCAAGGACGAGGTGCGGGCGCTCGGCCGTGAGATGCGCATCTCTCCGGACATCCTCGGAGCGCACCCCTTTCCGGGCCCGGGCCTGGCCATCAGGATCCTGGGAGCGGTCACCCCGGAGAGGCTCGCGGTCCTGCGCCGGGCCGACGCCATCATGCGCCAGGAACTGCGGTCCTCGGGCTGGCAGTCCAAGTCGTGGCAGGCTTTCGCGGTGCTCCTGCCGGTCAAGTCCGTGGGCGTCATGGGCGACGAGCGCACCTACGAGAACACCGTGGCCCTGCGGTGCGTGGACAGCGTGGACGGCATGACCGCGGACTGGACGAGGCTGCCGTACGATCTTCTGCAGAAGATGTCGAGCCGCATCATCAGCGAGGTCAAGGGCGTCAACCGGGTGGTCTACGATATCAGCTCCAAGCCCCCGGCGACCATCGAGTGGGAGTGACTGCAAGCCTCTCCCCAGGGGGAGGCGCGCAGGCGTTAGTGGGGGATGAAGCGTTTGATGAAGGAGGCACAGTGAAGTCTGCGATCGATACCATGCCGAACCTCAAGCTCTTCCGCCAAGGAAAGGTCCGCGACGTCTATGACCTAGGGAGCGAACTCCTGCTCGTCGCCACGGACCGCGTTTCCGCTTTTGATTGCATCCTTCCCACGCCCATCCCGGACAAGGGAAAGATCCTGACGCAGATGGCTGCCTGGTGGTTCGAGCACACCAAGGGAGTGGTGCCCAACCATCTCATCACGGCCGATTGGAAGGATGTCTGTAAAAGGCATCCTGGACTCGCGGGCTTGGAAGCAGGCAAGTTCGAGGGCAGGAGCATGCTGGTCCGGCGCGCCAAGCGCGCGGACGTCGAGTGCGTGGTCCGTGGGTACCTCTCCGGCTCGGGCTGGAAGGAATACCAGAAGACCGGCGTGGTGTGCGGACAGCGGCTTCCCGCGGGACTTCAGGAGTCCTCGAAGCTGCCGGAGCCCATCTTCACTCCTTCGACCAAGGCGGACACCGGTCACGACGAGAACATCACCAGGGACGCCCTCGCGGCCCTGGTTGGGAAGGAAACAGCAGAGGAATTAGAGCGACTCAGCTTGTCTCTTTATGAGTTCGCAAGCCGCCGGTTGGCGGCTTGCGGGCTGATCCTCGCGGACACCAAGTTCGAGTTCGGGACCCTGGACGGACGCTTCATCGCCATCGACGAGATCGTCACCCCTGACTCCTCCCGGTTCTGGGACGCGAAGGCCTGGAAGCCCGGCCCCTCGCCCGTCAATTTCGACAAGCAGTTCATCCGCGATTACCTGGAGAAGTCGGGGTGGGACAAGCGGCCCCCGGCTCCTCCCCTGCCGCATGACGTCGTCGAGCGCACGACCCGGTTGTACCGGGACGCGCTAAGGATGGTCACGCAATGAGCTTGATCGCGACCGGCACCACCAACTTGATCGAGGTCCGCCTGAGGCCTGATTTCGCGGACGCCGCGGGGCAAGCCGCGCTCGCCCAGCTGCAGCACGCGGGGTTCCCGGCGGCCCGCTCCGTGCGCATGAGCACCGTCTACGAGATCTGCGGGACGCTCAATCAGTCGCACCTCCAGCAGGCGGCCAGGGAGCTCCTGAGCGACGGCGTCACCCATGAGTTCAAGGTCCTCAACACGCCTCCGGTGCTCGACGGCATGAACCACTGGCGGGTCGAGGTCTGGCTCAAGCCCACGGTGACCGACCCGACCGGCGAATCCGTGCGGCGGGCCATCGCCGAGCTGGGCCTGCCGGAACCGGAGCGCGTGCGCTGCGGCACGGCGTACCGCATCCTCGGCAAGACCACCCGGAACGTCCTCGAGCGGGTCGTGCGCCGGACCTTCGCCAACCCCGTCATCCACACCTTCACCGTGACCGAGGCCTATGACTGAGCGCCGCCCTGCCGCGGCTCCGAACGGCAAGCGCGCGACGACCGCTCCCGTGGTCCCGGCGGCCCGCGGCCAGGCGCCCGCGGATGAAGGGCTGCGGTTCACGACTCTGCCTCCCAAGGAGCTCAAGGAGCTCAATGCGAAGCTCGGCTGGTCGCTCAACGACGTCGAGCTCGAGGCCATCCGGGCCCATTTCAAGAAGGCGGGCCGGGAACCCTCGCGCGGCGAGGTGGAGACGATCGCCCAGACCTGGTCGGAGCACTGCAAGCACAAGACCTTCAACGGGCCCGTCCGCTATTCGGACGGCAAGAAGTCCCGGGTCTTCCGCAGCCTCTTCGCTGAGACGATCGTCAAGGCCACCAAGGAGCTCTCCAGCCCCTGGTGCCTCTCGGTCTTCAAGGACAACGCGGGCATCGTCCAGTTCGGCAAGGGCGGCCGTTGGGCCCTGGCCGTCAAGGTCGAGACCCACAACCACCCCTGCGCGGTCGAGCCCTACGGCGGGGCCGAGACCGGCATCGGAGGCGTCATCCGCGACGTGCTCGGCGCGGGCCTGGGCGCCAAGCCGGTCCTCAACACCGACACCTTCTGCCTGGCCCGGCCGGACTACTCCGGCGAGCTCCCGGAGGGGGCCCTGCATCCGGTCCGGACCCTGCGCGGCGTGGTCGCGGGCGTGCGCGACTACGGCAACCGCATGGGCATCCCCACCGCTGGCGGCGGGCTGTGGTTCGACGACGACTACCGCTTGAACCCGCTCGTCTTCTGCGGCACGGTGGGCATCCTCCCGACCTGGGCCGTGCGCAAGGAGGTCAAGCCCGGGGACCTCATCGTGGCCGTCGGGGGGCCCACGGGCCGCGACGGACTGCACGGCGCGACCTTCTCCTCCACGACGATGGATGGGGAGACCGACCGCGCCGCGGTCCAGATCGGCCACCCCTTGAACGAGAAGCGGGTCCTCGACGCCCTGATGGTCGCCCGAGACCGCAGGCTCTACCGCGGGGTGACGGACTGCGGGGCCGGGGGCTTCTCCTCCGCCATCGGCGAGCTGGCCAGGGACTGCGGGGCCCGCGTGGAGCTCGAGAAGGCTCCGCTCAAGTGTTCGGACCTCGAGCCCTGGGAGATCTGGCTTTCGGAGGCCCAGGAGCGCATGGTGCTGGCCGTGCCGCCGAAGAGCTACCCCGAGCTCGAGCGCCTGTTCCACGCCGAGGGCACGGGCTGCTCCGTCCTCGGGGAGTTCACGAAGACCGGGCGCCTCGTGGTGACACACAAGGGCGCCCGGGTCGCGGACCTCGACATGGGTTTCCTTCACGACGGGATGCCCCGGGTGGAGCGCCGGGCGGTTTGGACCGAAGGGTCCAAGCCCAAGAGGGGGCCCTGCGGGGCCAGGGGCGGGCCGGCGGTCCGCGGCCGCCTCGGCTCGATCCTGACGAGGATGCTGGCCCACCTCAACGTGTGCAGCCGCGAGTGGGTCATCCGGCAGTACGACCACGAGGTGCAGGCCGGCACGGTCATCAAGCCCCTCCAGGGCCAGCGGCACGACGGCCCGGGCGACGCCTGCGTCATCTGGCCCGTGGCCGCCACGGGCGATTGGGAGGACCGGTCCGGCTTCGCGGTCGGCCACGGCCTCAACCCTTCCTACGGGAGGGTGGACCCGTACTGGATGGCCCTGTGCTGCGCGGACGAGGCCCTGCGCAACCTGCTCTGCGCGGGAGCCGACATCTCCAAGGCCTCCTTCCTCGACAATTTCTGCTGGGCGAGCCCCGAGGTCCCGGAGCAGCTCGGCGGCCTGGTCCGGGCGGCCCTGGGCTGCCACGACGCGGCCAAGGGCTACGGCATCCCCTTCATCTCGGGCAAGGACAGCCTCTACAACCAGTCGCGCGACGAGAAGGGCCGGGAGCTGGCCATCCCGGGCACCCTGCTCATCACCGCGGTGGCGCCGGTGCCGGACATCACCCATTCCCTGACCATGGACTTCAAGGGGCCCGGCAACTCCCTGTTCCTGGTGGGCGTGACCAAGGACGAGACCGGAGGCTCGCTGCTCTCGCAGATGGAGGGGTGCAGCGGGGAAGTGCCCAAGCCCGACCCCAAGGCCGCGGCCCGGTCCTTCAAGGCGGTCGCGGAGGCCATCTCGAAGAAGCTGGTGCTCTCCGCGCACGACCTCTCCGACGGCGGCCTGGGCGTGGCGCTGTCCGAGATGGCCTTCTCCGGGGAGTTCGGGGCCTCCATCGAGCTCGACCAGATCCTGACGAGCCCCGCCATGCTTTCCGACGAGACGATCCTCTTCTCCGAGAGCCCGAGCCGCATCCTCCTCGAGGTCAGCCCCAAGGACGACCTGGCCGTGATGCGCGCCTTGAAGGGCGTGCCCGCGCGGCGGATCGGCTCGACCACGGCCAACCCGCTCATCAAGGTCTCCGGGCTCGACGGCTCGGTCGTGCTCGAGACCCTGCTGGTGGAGCTCAAGGCCGCCTGGCAGAAGACCCTTCCGGAGCTGCTGAAATGATGTCCTCCAAGCCGGTCCTGCGCGGCAAGCGTCCCAAGGTCCTCGTCCTGCGCGCGCCCGGCACCAACTGCGACATGGAGACCGCGCTGGCCTTCAAGGTCGTGGGGGGGGAACCCGAACTCGTCTCCATCTCGGATTTCAGGGCGGCCAAGGTCCGGCTCATGGAGTTCTCCATCGTGGCCATCCCCGGCGGATTCTCCTACGGGGACGACGTGGCCGCGGGCAAGATCCTGGCCAACCAGGTGAAGCTCTACATGAAGGAGATTCGGAACTTCGTGCGCCTCGGCCGGCCGGTCATCGGCATCTGCAACGGCTTCCAGGCCCTGGTCAAGGCGGGCCTGCTGCCCTTCTCGGGGGCGGCGGAGCAGACCGCGAGCTTCACGGCCAACGACTCGGGCCGGTTCGAGGCCCGGTGGGTGCACCTGCGGCTCAACACCCAGAGCATGTGCCTCTGGACCCAGGGCCTGCCGGAGATGATCGAGCTGCCGGTGGCGCACGGCGAGGGCAAGCTTGTCCTCAAGTCTCCCCGGCACCTCGAGGAGCTCAAGAAGAACAAGTCCATCGCGCTTCAGTACGTCTCCGACGACGGCAAGCTCCTCGGCTACCCGCACAACCCCAACGGCTCGGTCTTCAACATCGCGGGCCTGACCAACCCCGAGGGCAACTGCCTGGGCCTCATGCCCCATCCCGAGCGCTTCACGGTCCGCCACCACCACCCGAACTGGACCCGCCAGACCTTCATGAAGGAAGGGATCGGGCTGGAGATGTTCAGGAACGCGGTGAAATATTGTCAATCCTAATGAAACGACATATGCCCCCACGCTACTTGCCTCCCCGTAAGGGAGGCAAGTGACACATGTGCGGAATCTTCGGGATCTCCGACCACCCTGAGGCCGCGGACCTCTCCTACCTCGGCCTCTTCGCGCTCCAGCATCGGGGCCAGGAGTCGGCCGGCATCGTCACGGCCCACAAGGGACAGCTCTCCTCGCACGTCGGCATGGGGCTGGTGTCCGAGGTCTTCACCCGCCAGGCCCTGGCCTGCCTGCCGGGACGGGCGGCCGTGGGGCACGTGCGCTACTCCACGACCGGCGCCAGCCACATCAAGAACGCCCAGCCGCTCGTCTTCAACTGCAGCCACGGTCCGGTCGCGGTCGCGCACAACGGCAACCTGACGAACGCCCTCGAGATCCGCGCCAGGCTCGAGGCCAAGGGCGCGATCTTCCAGTCCTCCACGGACTCCGAGGCCATCGTGCACCTGCTGGCGCGCCGGGCCGGGACGATCGAGGAGGTCCTCATCGACGCCTTGAAGCAGCTCGAGGGGTCCTACTGCCTCCTTGTGCTGACGCCCGACAAGCTCATCGCGGCGCGCGACCCCCACGGGTTCAGGCCCATGACCCTGGGCAGGCTCGACGGGTCCTATGTCGTGGCTTCCGAGACCACGGCCTTGAACCTGGTCCGGGCCAAGACGATCCGGGAGATCGAGCCGGGCGAGGTGGTGGTCATCGAGGCCGGGAACCTCCGGTCCTTCAAGCCGTTCAAGACCCCGGCGGAGCCGGCACGGTGCGTCTTCGAGCAGGTCTATTTCGCCAGGCCCGATTCCCTCCTGTTCGGCAGGAACGTGCAGTCCGTTCGCCGGGAGCTCGGCCGGGCCCTGGCCCGCGAGATGCGCGGGGTCAAGGCCGACATGGTCGTGCCGGTGCCGGACTCGGGCCTGCCGGCCGCTCTGGGCTTCTCCGACGAGTCCAAGATCCCCTTCGAGATGGCGCTCGTGCGCAGCCACTACGTCAGCCGCACCTTCATCAGGCCCACGCAGGAGCTCAGGGAGGTGGCGGCCCAGCTCAAGCTCGCGCCCGTGCCCGAGGTCCTCAGGGGACGCAGGATCGTGCTCATCGACGACTCGATCGTGCGCGGGACGACCTCGCGCAAGATCACCCGGGGCCTGCGCGAAGCCGGGGTCAAGGAGATCCACATGGCGATCTCAAGCCCCCCGATCATGTCTCCGTGCTATTACGGCATCGACACCCCGCGGTCCGGGGAGTTGATCGCCAACCGCCACACCCTGGCCGAGATCGGGAAATTCCTCGAAGTGGACTCTTTGCACTACCTGAGCCGCGAAGCCATGCTGGCCGCGGCCGGCGGCGGCGACCCCGCGGGCTTCTGCAGCGCCTGCTTCACGGGCGCCTACCCCACGCCTACCTCGGACTACAGGAAGGCCATGAAGAATGGTTAGAAGCGGATCCTGGCGCGTCCTGCTGCTCGGCGCCGGAGGGCGCGAACACGCCCTGGCCTGGAAGCTCTACTCCTCGCCCAGCTTGGGGAGGCTCTTCTGCGCCCCGGGCTCGGACGCCATGGATGGGCTCGCCGAGCGGGTCAAGGTCGACATGCTGGACCCCGCCGCGGTCCTGGCCTTCTGCCGGGAAAAGGGGGTGGATCTCGTGGTGGTCGGCCCCGAGGCTCCGCTCGAAGCCGGGGTGGCCGACGGCCTGCGCGCCGGCCGGGTGAGGGTGTTCGGCCCCGACAAGGACGCGGCGAGGCTCGAGACCTCGAAGTCCTTTGCCAAGGACTTCATGGCGCGCCACCGCATCCCGACCGCCAAGCATCAGGTCTTCTCGGACGCGGCGCTCGCCAAGGCGGCCCTGCGGTCCTCCCGGTTCCCCCTGGTCGTCAAGGCCGACGGCCTGGCCCAGGGCAAGGGCGTGCGGGTGTGCGCGGACTCGGCCGAAGCTTCGGCCGCGGTCACGGACTTCATGGAGAAGCGCATGCTTGGGGACGCCGGGGGCACGGTCGTGTTCGAGGAGCGCCTGAAAGGCCCGGAGCTCTCCGTCATGGCCCTGGTCGACGGCCGGACCTACAAGCTCCTGCCGTTCGCGCGCGACCACAAGCGCCTCTCCGACGGCGACGCCGGACCCAACACCGGCGGCATGGGCGCCTTCTCCCCGGTGCCGGTGGCCCCTGCCCTGGCGCGGAAGATCGAGAACGAGGTCCTGGCCCGCGCCGTGGAAGGACTGCGCAAGGACGGGCTGGATTATCGGGGGGTCCTCTACGCCGGGCTCATGCTCACCTCCGACGGGCCCAAGACCCTCGAGTTCAACTGCCGTTTCGGCGACCCCGAGGCCCAGGCGGTCCTGCCTCTGGTCGAAGAAGACCTCCTCGAGCTTTTCCTTGCCTGCGCGGGAGCGAACCTCTCTCCCGGCCCGGTCAAGACCTCGGGCAAGTCGTGCGTATGCGTGGTCCTCGCCTCCCCGGGGTATCCGGAGAAGCCTCAGACGGACCGTCCCATCACGGGCCTGGAACTGCTCCGGGACAGCGGCCTGAAGGTCTTCCATTCAGGGACCGCCAGGTCAGCGGGGAGATGGGTCACCAAGGGCGGCCGCGTGATGGGCGTGACCGCTCTCGAAGGCGACTTCGCCGCGGCCCGGCTCAAGGCCTATGCCGCGGTGGACGGGATCAAGTTCAAGGGCATGCAGTTCAGGAAGGACATCGGCGCGTCCAAGCCCCGGGCGGTCCCGGCGAAGAAGCCCGCGCCGACCGGCAAAAGGTAGATACTATGAAGAGCGGCAGAACACCGCCGAGGCGCCCTCCGAGCGTCGCTGTGATCATGGGCAGTTCCTCCGACTGGGAGACCATGAAGCACGCCTGCCGGATGCTCTCCGAGCTCGGCATCCCGCATGAGAAGCGCGTCATTTCCGCGCACCGCA
The DNA here is from genome assembly GCA_016234805.1 of Elusimicrobiota bacterium. Lineage (GTDB taxonomy): Bacteria > Elusimicrobiota > Elusimicrobia > UBA1565 > UBA9628 > JACQWX01. Next base: position 11,284 of record JACRNU010000021.1, on the reverse strand, counting down.
CGCCGGACCTGTTGACCGAGTTCATCGCGGCCGCGGAAGATCGCGGGGTGCGGGTCATCATCGCCGGGGCCGGCGGGGCCGCGCACCTGGCCGGGGTGGCCGCGGCCCAGACCCTGCTCCCGGTCCTGGGAGTGCCCATCCAGTCCAAGGCCCTGCAGGGTCTCGATTCTCTCCTGTCCATCGTGCAGATGCCCAAGGGCATCCCGGTGGGGACCCTGGCCATCGGAGACGGCGGGGCCGCCAACGCGGCCCTCCTGGCGGCCCAGATGCTGGCCCTCCATGATCCGGCGCTCAAGCGCAGGCTGTGTGCGTTCCGCCGCGAGCAGGCCCGGAAGGTCAGGGAGGCCAAGCTCTGAGCGGGACCGGCCTGGTCATCATCGGCGCGCTGCTTCTGCTCGCCTTGATGGCGGGCCTGGCGCTCCGGCTCCGCGCCCGCGGCGCCGCTGAAGACCGGCCTGCCGGCCCGGCCCGCCCCGTCCCTCCGGAGCAGGTCCCCGCCGAAGAGGCTTCCCAGGTCGCGGCCAAAGGGCGGGTCATCGGGGACGTGGAGATCGTCCGCCTCATCGCCGAAGGCGGGATGGGGGAGATCTACGAGGGCCTCGACCGCGTGCTCCAGCGCAAGGTGGCTCTCAAGAGGATGCGGCCGGAGATCCGGGCCGACAGCGTGGGCAAGGAGGCGTTCCTGAAGGAGGCCCGCATCGTGGCGGCCCTCCAGCACCCCAACATCGTCCAGATCCACTCGGTCATCGACACGGCCCAGGACCTCTGCCTCGTCTTCGAGTTCATCGACGGCATCACGGTCCGGGACCTCATCGACCGCGAGGGGAGCATCCCGGTCGAGGCGTGCCGGAGCATCATCCGCGAGACCTGCTCGGCCCTGGCCTTCGCCCACGGCCGCAGGGTCCTGCACCGGGACCTCAAGCCCGCCAACATCATGCTGTCCTCAGCGGGAGTCGTCAAGGTGATGGACTTCGGCATCGCGCGGCAGGCCCAGGTGACGCTCTCCCGGATCACGCCCGGGGCGGTCTGCGGGACCATGGCCTACATGTCTCCGGAACAGCACCTGGGCCTGGAGCGCCAGCCCGGTGATTTCTACGCCCTGGCCGCATCCCTGTACCACATGGTGGCCGGCGAGCTTCCGTTCCCGGGCCCCGAGCACCTCACCCAGAAGGAGCGCCTCGATTACCGGCCGCTCAGCCTGGTCGTGCCCGGGCTCGGTCCCAAGGTCGACGCGTTCATGGAAAAGGCCTTTGCCCGCGACCCGGGGGCCCGATTCCAGCGCGCCCAGGAGTTCCTGGACGCCTTCGAAGAGGCCTTCGGCCGCTCCTGACGCGCTACTCGCCGCTGATGTCGCCGAGGAGCCCCTCGAGCCCGGCCGAGTACCCGGTCGCGGGCGCCGCGCCGGTCGCGTAGCCGTTCTTGGCCCGGGACTTCTGGGCCCGGTTGTCGAGGTGGTTGATGATCGCGGCCGAGATGACGTCCTTGTCCGGCGCGATCTCGCCTCCCGAGAGCCTGGCCAGGGCCATGATGTCCTGGGTCAGGGACGGGTCCATCTCCACGTAGGCCGGGACCGTGTAGGGGTTGGTCACCTTGCCGACCTCGCGGTATTCGGTGTAGTCCGCGACCTGGTGGCTCGCGATCTTGGGGTCGATGAAGAGGCTGCCCGGCCAGATGATGCGGCCGTCCGTGTTCTGGTCCTTGGCGCCCGGCAGGCCCAGCTTCTTCATGAGGAGGACCAGGGGGTGGAAGTGGTCGAGCCCTTCCTGGATCTCGAACTGGCCGCCCATGCGAAAGCCGAGCATCATGGTCGAACTGCAGTAGGCGCGCCAGATCTCGTTGACGAAGCCGTAGGCGAAGCCCGTTCCCAGGCGGATCATGAGCTCTTCGATCGCTGCCGCGGCGCGGCGGGAGAGCTCGGCCAGCAGGCGGGCCGCGTCTGAGCGGGGGATGGCGAGCAGGGCCTGGTGGTCCTCGGGCGTGATCAGCGAGGGCCAGGGGTCGTTTCCGGACTTGTAGACCTCGTCTTTATACCCGGTCTTGGCTGTCTGGGCATGGAAGGCGTCCCAGACTTTTTCCGCGTCGAGGTGCGCCACCCCGAGCTTGACGAACGGCCCGTGCTGGGCGAACTCTTCGGCGATGCCGATCTTGCGGATGCCGCCCTCTCCGGCGTTGGGGTAGTTGTCGAGCGCCCAGGCCAGGACCACGCCGTCGGACTCTTCGAGTTCGGCCATGCCCACGTGCGAATAGCCGTTGTGCAGGTAGCGCCTGTTGGCCAGCCAGTGCTGGAAGCCGGCCAGGAGCTGCTTGAGGCGGTTCCGGATGGGCTGTCCGGGCTTGAGCTTGATCCCCTCCTTGGGGTTCGCCCAGAGACCGAGCGGGTGGCCGAGGAGCCTGGACCGGAAGGCTTTCCACCAGAGCTTGAGCGGGGGGCGCACGCCGAAGGTGATCTCAGCCGCTTCATGGCCGCCGCTGCGCTCGCCTAGGAAGTCGCCGGTGTGGAGCTTGATGCTTTTTAAGCCCGTGGAAGAGTACCGGTCCGGCAGGACGAGGGTGTCGCCGATGAAATTCTCGAGGTGAAGGCCCCGCTCCGAGGCCTTCTTCCGGAGCGCCTCCTCGACGTGGGGCAGGCCGTTGACCCGCGAATAGCGGACCAGGGATGCGGCCAGGGCGCGGCCCGCGTAGCGGGTCTGGCCTGCTTCCGCGTCGGTGTAGGAGGCGACCAGGAGGATCTCGGCCAGCTCCTTGATGCGGCCGACACGACGGGCCACTTCTCGGGCCGCGGGGGAGTCCTTGCGTCCGGAGGATAGGTCCGCTGCCCCGGCCTTGAGGAGCTCGGGGGACACGGCGGCTTTGGTCAGGTCCGAGACCACCTGCCCGAGGTGGGAGGTGAGCTTCTGCACCGTGACCGCGACCAGCCACTTGCGGATGGATTCCTTGTCCTTGCGGGCGATGTCCGCGGGAAGGCTCGACGGCGGGTCGAGAGGCTGGAGGCTCAGGAGCCGCGCGGCGAGTTCCGTCGCGTTCTCGAGCGCCTCCGGGGAGTAGCCCTGCTCCGCCACGTCCGCCATGACCTCTGAGGCGAGGCCGCGGGCCGCGTTCATGACGCGGTAGCGCTTCGAGTTGAACTCGAGCACCTTGCGCTGGAGGTCCGTGACCCCGGGCTTGGACAGGTTCGCGTTGATGGCGGAAGGGTAGTCGCGGAACCCCACTTCGCCGAGGAAACGGGCATAGTCGAGCCGGACGGATTCGGCTTCGCTGCCCGGCAGGGAGCGGTCGAAGAAGGCCGGCAGGGAGGATTCGAGCCGGTCCTCTGCCGCGGCCTGCTTCAGGGTCTCCACAGCCTTGGCTGCTGAAGCGTCTTCAGGCGCTGCTGGGTTTGCCGGCATGGCCTGCGGGATGGAAGCGGGCGCGGCTGGGCCAGAGACGGAAAGGGTCGGGACCGCTGAAGGCAGGGCTTCCCGAGCGGGCATGACTGCCGGCGCCTGGAGGCCTGGGAGCCCGGACCGGAGGTCCATCAGGGGCCTGCTGTCCAAGCCCCTGCCCAGGGAACCGCCAGGCATGGAAGGCAGAAGGACGGGCGCGACCTGCGATGCCGGGGCGAGGGAACGGGTCTGGATGATGACTCCGCCCGCGTGAAGGGTGGAGGCGAACAATATTTTCAAGGTCGCTGAAATCAACATGGAAGCATTATATCAACGTTCCCGTCGGGAGAGGATGGGCCAGGGGGGCTAAGAAGAGGCAGGATTTCGTCCTATCAGGCAGGGGTCTTCCGGCCTATTCTGGTCAAGGTCGAGGCCTACTGTTTGGCTGATCGGGAACTGCGGCTTTCGGCCTTGTTCAGGAGATAAGGAGCGAACGCGTAGAGGATCGCGGCCAGGCCGAACGGGACAGCCAGCAGGTAGAGCATGCCAGGGTAGCCCAGCCATGCCATGGCTTGGCCTGCCAGCCAGGTCCCGGAGGCCATGGCCAGGCCGAATCCGGCGGAGAACAGGCTGATGAGCCGGCCCAAGTGCCTGGGGTGGGCCTGCTGGGCACGGCCCAGGTAGAGCGAGCGCAGGACATTGAATCCCACGGTCTGCAGGAGGAATATCGCGGCCACCGTGCCCAGCAGGACCGCGACCGAGAAGGGGGCTGCCAGCAGGATCCCCAGGCCCGCGAACGCGAGGCTGCCGGCCTTCAACAGGGTCGCATTGTCGAAGCGTTCGGACCACAGGGAGTTGAACACGCTCCCTGCCAGGATCCCGGCATAGATCGCGGCATTGACCAGGCCGAGCAGGGCGGCTGATCCCTTCAAGGGGCCCTGCACGATCATGGGAAGCAGGGTCGCCTGGAGCGGAAAGATCAGGGCCGCGGCAGCCAGCACCAGGCCCAGCAGGGTCAAAAGGTAGGGGCTGCGCCTGAGGATGGAGAAGGTCTCTCCCAGGCCTGGGCCGGAGGCAGGAGAGGGGGATGCGGTGCCGGGCGGAAGGAGAACGTCCGCGCCCGGGACAGTCCGGAAATAGACGAAGCCTGCCGCGAGCTGGGCCGCGGCGAAGATGGCGAAGGCCCACGCCGGACCGATGGCCGCCACTGCGAACCCGCCGGCGAGCGAGGCAGCCACTCCAGCCGCGGAGAAGATGAGGTCGAAACGCGAAACCACGGCCTGGATCCTCTTGGGATCGCCGTGGACCGCCTGGACCGCCACGGAGCTCTCTCCCACGACCACGGCCTGGAGCAGGCCGTTCAAGGCCACGGCCAGGCCTCCCAGAGTCCAGAGATTCAAGGCTCCGGCCGCGGCAGCCGAGGCCATGGCAGCCGCGGCTCCAGCGGCTAGGACCGAGCCGCCGACCATGATGCTCCTGGGGGAGAGCTTGTCCGCGAGCGCGCCGTTGGCGAACGCCAGGAGGATGCCCGCTGCGGATACTGCCACGCCGATGGCTGCGAAGGACGGTGCTCCCACCGCGGCCATGGCCATCATGGGGAAGGCGATGGCCTGCAGCATGTAGGCCGAGTTCGAGATGACCCGGGCCAGGGAAAGGCCCCGGATGACGCGCTTGCCGGCTTGATCCTCTGCGGCCGGGGGAGAGGCCAAAGACACGCGACCCGCGAGTTCGACGACTTGGCGCCCTTGCGCCAGGCCGCGGGTCATGGTCCGCCGGTTTGGTCCGGGGAGCCGAAGCGCGGCCAGGGGCTGACCTGCGCTGTCGAGCCCCAATACCAGGGCTTCAGGAGCGAGCTCGAACACCTTGGCCGCCATGGCGCGGCCTTCTTCCATCGGCAGTTTCTCCAGGTCTTCAAGGGGGCTGGCCAGGACCCTGCTTCGGACCGATTCAAAGGAGTCCCATGAAGCCGGGGACGCGGGAGCATCCACTGCGAGGACTGTTGACAGGAGATGGGCTGGGGCGCTGTGCGTCTCGATCGGAAGGACTCCTCCGATCATTGGGAGGTCGGACCCTAGTCCTGGCAGGCTGGGCTGAGCCAGGCTGGCGGGGGCTCCAAGAACGCTATTCGAGGGGAAGCCTCCATGATCCCCAGGAGTCCCGGGCAGGATGGGGCCCGCCGGCAGGGAGGGCATGGCTGTTCCGGCCTTGCCGGAGAGGGCGACGACCGAGGCCCAGGCAGGCATGGGGAAAGCCTGGCCGGCCAGGAGAACGCAGAGAGACAGCAGCAAAGAGCGCCGCATCCGGATGATTCTACACTACCCGGGCCCGGCTCTTGATGAGCCTTTCGGGAGTGTTTCCCGACGGCAGATGGCCTACGGGCTCTTGGGTCCTGCCGACAGGGCCATCCGGGAGATCAGCTTATAGTCGCCCCCGGCTTCGATGAAGAGATAGGCGGCGTGGGGGTTGGACTGCAGGTTCTTATGGGTCAGGCGGTCGGCCATGATGAAGCCGACCTTCTTGTCGTCGAAGAAATGCGGCTTGGCGTAGATCGCGGCATCCGCCCGGCCGCGCGAGTCCGCGGTGGCCAGGATGCCGTATCCGTCCGTGCCGTCGAAGTAGGCGCTCAGATCCATGTCAGTCCTCCTGTCGTTTCCGCACTTGAGATGACGGAGGATGAAAAAGGATTCAGCCTTAGGAGCCCGTCAGGGTGATCGTTCCGTAGACTCCGTCGTACCCGGCCAGGACTTCGGCCTGGCCCTGCCTCATCCGGCCGATGGCCCGGGCCAGGACAGGGTGCCCGGCGGCTTCAAGGTCGCCGACGGCGACGGAGCGGAGGATCTTCAGCTCGCTTCCGAAGAGGGCCAGCAGCCCGTCATAGGCGCGTCCGACCTTGCCGCTGGCAGGGCCGACATCGAGGACCTGGCCGAGGATCTCCTTGAGGGGGACGAGGTGCTCGAACCCGGCCGCGGCCTTGGGGCGGGTCCCCTCGGTCCTGTCCGCGAGCTTCTCCACGCGGTTGAGAACCCCCACGGTGACGGGCTTGCCGCACGCCGAACAGAGCCCCTTGTGGGAGAGCGTCTCTGGCGGGGACCAGCGCACCCCGCAGTCGCGGTGGCCGTCCGCGTGGTACTTGCCCTCTTCCGGGAAGAACTCGAGGGTCTTGACCAGCCTGCCCGGGCCCGTGCGCTTGAGGCTGTCGAGGATGCCGGGGTAGGAGAGGGGGCAGTCGAAGAGGTTGGCCTCCCGGCCGAGCTTCTCCGGGGAGTGGGCGTCGGAGTTGGAGATGAGGGAGAGGCGGTCCAAGGCCGAGATCCTCCAGTTCATGGGCGGATCGGAGGACAGGCCGGTCTCGATGGCGAAGATGCGGGGGGTCAGGTCCTCGAAGCATTCCTCGAGCGAATCGAACCCGGACTGCGACCCGAAGACCGAGAAGTGCGGCGTCCAGGCATGCGCCGGCACCAGGGCCGCGCCGTCTCCGGCCTCGAGCACGATGGAGAGCAGGTCCTTGGAATCCAAGCCGAGGATGGGCCTGCCGTCGGACCTGATGTTCCCGATGGCTTCGAGCCGGGAGCTGACGCGCTCCGCAGCCTCGAACGAGGGCGCGAAGATGAGGTGGTGGGCTTTGCGGACCCGGCCGTTCTTCTTGTAGATGCAGCTCACCTCTCCTTCGAGCATGAACCGGACTCCGCCCCGGCAAGACGCGGGCACGCTTTCGTCTTCCTTGCCCGCGAGGCCATCCGAGAGCCGGAAGAGCCCCTCCTCCGCGGGGACGAGCTTCTCACGGAGCTCCGCGATCCACTTGGGGTGGGTGAAGTCCCCGGTGCCCAGCACCGAGATTCCCTTGAGCTGGCACCAGCGGTGCAGGGCCTCGGGCCTGAGGTCCTTGCTGCACGCGCGGGAGAGGTACGAATGGATGTGAAGGTCGGCGATGAATTCCACGGCACCATGGTACCACACGGACGCTGCTGATCGCAAAGGCCCGTTCAGCGCCAAGGCGGGGTCTGATGAGGGTCATCAGCGGACATGACGGTCATCATATAGCGTTGCGGCCCGGTCTTTGGTATCATTCTGCCGCAATAGGACCCTGGGACCAGGGCCGGGATTCAATCACGGAGGAATAGAAATGCGCAGAACGGCGTTGTTCGGGATGCTGGTCGCCGCGTTCGTGGTGGGCGGCATGATGGTGAAGGGCGTCTCCGCCGGAGAGGAAACGTCCGGGCCGGAGTTCATCAAGATGGAGAAGGTCGGCAAGCAGCAGCCGGTCAACTTCCCTCACAAGCTTCACGGCGAGAAGGCCAAGTGCGATGACTGCCACGGCGGGGACAAGCCTCTCTTCGCCCAGAAGATCACCGGCAAGGGCGAACCCATGAAGGACATGTACGCCGGCAAGTCCTGCGGCGCCTGCCACGACGGCAAGAAAGCCTTCAAGGCCATGGGCGGCTGCGCGAAGTGCCATAAGAAGGCCGAGGCGACGGCGAAGAAGGAAGCCGCTCCTGAGGCGAAGAAGGAAGAGGCCGCCCCGGCCTCCGCGGCCGCGGGCGCCGCCGGGCCGGAATTCATCAAGATGGAGAAGGTCGGCAAGCAGGCTGTGGTCAACTTCCCGCACAAGCTGCACGGCGAGAAGGCCAAGTGCGATGACTGCCACGGCGGGGACAAGCCTCTCTTCGCCCAGAAGGTCTCCGGAAAGGGCGAGCTCATGAAGGACATGTACGCCGCCAAATCGTGCGGCTCCTGCCATGACGGCAAGAAAGCCTTCAAGGCCATGGGCGGCTGCCCGAAGTGCCACAAGAAGTAGGCTGAGTTCAGGCCGAGGGGATCATCAGGCCCGAGGCGCCGAGTCCGCCTTCCTCTTCGTTGAGCGCCCGGATCAGGTCCGAGGCCCGGTGGAAGCGCGCTTCGGGCCTGGGGTCGAGCGCCTTGGCCAGGGCCGAGTTGACGTGGGGCGGCAGGCCCGGGACCCGCACGGTCGGAGGCTCCATGCGCATGGCCAGCTTTTGCGCTACGAAGTCCGGGCCGGGGAACGGCAGGCATCCGGTCAGGAACTCGTAGGCCATCACGCCGAGAGCATAGGTGTCCGACTCGAACGAGACCGTGCCGGACTCCTGCTCCGGCGCCATGTAATGGGGCGTTCCCGCCGCGTTGGTCCGGGTGGAGCGGGAGTCCGCCATCCGGGCTCGGTGGGCGATGCCGAAATCCGTGATCTTGGCGGTCCCTTCGTTGGAGATCAGGACATTGGCGGGCTTGAGGTCCCGGTGGATGATGTTCTTGCCGTGGGCGCATTCGAGGCCGGCCGTGATCTGCCCCAGGAGGTGGAGGGTTTCCGTCAACTCCAGGCGCTTCTTGGAGGCGAGCAGCTGGTCGAGCGGCCTGCCTGAGACGAATTCAAAGACGAGGTAGAGCACCCCCTGCTCCTGCTGGACCGCGTAGATCTCCACGATGTTGGGATGCTTGAGCGAAGCCACGAGCCTGGCCTCGGCGAGAAAGGCCTCGGCATGGCCGGACCCAGCGGCGAAATCTCCGCGCATCCTTTTGATCGCGACCTTCCTCTGCAGGGCGATGTCCATGCCTTCGTACACCACTCCCATCCCGCCTTCGGCGAGGAGCCGGTCCACACGGTAAGCGCCGGCGATGACGGCCGGGGTCTCGCCGCTGCCCGGCAAGGCTCCAGCGGTCTGGGGTGCGGCGGCCGGGGCCCTGGGCGCGGCCGCCGGCTGTTGGGCGACGGGCCTGGAGGAGAAGTATTTCCACGCCCCCAGGCACGCGAGGATGATGATGGCCGCGGGCAGGACGTCCTTGAGGGGGAACATGCCCTTGTCCGCGGCCGGGGCCGCCTGGGCTTGGGACTGGGCTGGAGCCGCGCCGATGCCGTGGCGGGCGACCGCGTCGCGGTAGAGCGGCATGAAAGCAGGGTCCAGGCGGGAAGCGGTCTCGTATTCCAGGAGGGCCTCCCGGACCCGGCCCAGGCCTTCGAAGGCCATGGCTTTGTTCAGGTGAGCCATGGCGCTCTTGGGTTCGAGCGTGAGGGCCATCTCCGCGTCCTGCAGGGCCAGCGAGAACTGTCCTCTCTTGTTGTAGGCGTAGGCGCGCGCGTTGAGCGCCTTGACGAGCCTGGGCTGGAGAGCCAGGGCCTTGTTGGCCTCGGCCTCGGCCGCGGCGAAATCTCCGAGACGATTGAGGGCCTCGGCCCGGTCTGCCCTGGCTATGAAATCATCAGGGTTCTGTTCGAGCTTTCGGCTGGCCTCGAGCAGGGATATCCTCGGGTCGTCGGATTGAGGGAGGCTCCCCGCCCCCTGCCCTTGGAGCGTTCCCAGGGTGCCCGGCACTGAGAACGCGGGGGGTGGGATCATCGGCAGGGAGCCTGCCGGCATGGAGGGGGAGGCCCCCCCATGGCCAGAGGGGTTGACCTTTCCCAGCATGGAGGGCGGCAGGCCCATCTGAGCAAAGGGTCCGTTGGCCAGGGACTTCATCATCGCGTCCGGGTCCACCGCTCCGGACTGGAGCATCTTCTCGAGGTTGTCGAGCATCTGCGCTTGTTCCGGAGGCATGGCCGCGCCTCCCATGGCAGTCTTGGCGGCCTTGATCATCTGAAGCATCTCCGCTGATCCGGGAGAGGTTCCTGGGCTGGTCTGGGTCGGGACCGGGGCCGGAGTCGGCGAGGTTGTCGGGGCCGGAGCCGGCGGGGCTGTCGGGGCCGGAGCCGGCGGGGCTGTCGGAGGCGGAGCCGGTGTCGGGTCAGAAGCGGAGCTTGCTGAAGACTGGATCCCTGCCCCATCGCCCGAGGGAGAAGCGGGGGTGGGGTCCTGTTTCTTCGGGGCTTTGGGTTCGTGGTCCTTCTTGTCCTTTTCCTGCCCCGGGGCATCGGGTGACGGCGAGGCGGCGGCGCGCGGCGCAGCCGCGGCAACGCAGACCAATAACAAGCCTGACAGGAGGAGCCGGGAGATCATGGCATAACCTCCCTCAAAGTATAAAGCTCATGCGCTGCTAATGCAAGTGGGGGATATAATGACCATGGGTCCACGGCCTAGGCCTCCCGGGGACTTGAAGTCCCATGAGGAGATGGGTCGTTTTTTGTCCTTTTCCGGCCCTCGGGACCCAAGTGAGCCGTCGGAAGCTTTTGGTACGATGCTTTCATGAAAGCTACAAAGGTCGCCTTCGTCGTCCTGTTTCTTGTTGTCCTACTGCTCCCCGCCGGAGGCTCAACCCAGACGCTCCAGTTTGTCGCGGCGCTGACGTGCGGTCCACTCGCTCAGGACGCGGAACGCGCGGCCTCAAAGCCGGACATGACGCTCTCGGAGGGTTTCGCCTCGGCCTGGCAAATGGTCAAAGAGAGCCGGTCTGCGGCCAAGGGCAGTCCCCAGGTCCCTTACCAGGTCCAGGAGCTTTTCTCGACGCCGATGAAGACGATCTTTGCCGACATGAAGACCTGCTCGAACCGCTTTTCCCAGACCAACGGCAACGAGCCTCTCGCCACCTGCGACGTGGCTATCGAGGGCATCCCGGACGGCATAGTGGATGTCGAGTACATGCTGCCGTATTATATGCCGAGGGAGCGCCGGATGGACCTTTCCTCCTCTCCCTCCATCAGCTGCGGCGGGGGCATCCGCGGAGACGCGCACCTGCAGGGCGGCATACAGGTCTTCGTCGACTTGGCCCCCTGGCGTTCGGACTACTCGAAGGAAATCTTCCAGGAGTGCTTCGAGTCCGTCCTGACCCGCCTGGCCGCTCAGGAACGAATGCTCTACTTCAAGGTCATCCGGCGGCAATGAGACTTGTCGGCTGCCGCTAGAGCTCCTGCCGTCTTCGACCGAATACCCGCAGGATCGGACAGTTGGATGGGACCCGAGCGCTTTCAGTGGCGGTCGTAGATCTCGGTCATGTACTCGCCGAGGGTGCGCGCCTGGATGCGGCCGTCCTCGATGCGC
>JACRNU010000034.1 GCA_016234805.1 Elusimicrobiota bacterium | reverse complement strand
CCTATGCGCGCCGGCTCAGATCCTGGTCGTACAGCGGTTCGGGGGGAAAGCGAATCTGCACGTCCATCTGCACGCGGTGGTCTCCGACGGGGTCTTCGCTTTGCGGGAGGGCCTCGGCGTGACCGGGAAGCTCCAGTTCATCCCGGCGCCTGAACCATCCCCTGCCGAGATAGCGGATCTCTGCGAGCGCCTGCGCCGGAGCATCCTGCGACGCGTGGTCCGGCTCGGCGCTGTCCCCGGGGAATCCGCCCGGGAGATGCTCTCACGATCGCATGGAGGATTCTCGCTTGACGCAAGCGTGTGCGTGGCGGCGGACGACCGGCCGGCCTTGGAGCGCCTCATCCGCTATTGCCTGCGGCCGGCCATCTCCCTCAAGAGGCTGACCTACCTGCCGGAGGCCGGGTTGGTCCGATATCGCCCGCCCAAGACCCGCCCCGGCGAGCCCGCTGTCCTGGAGTGGGAGGCGGTTGAGTTCCTCAGGTGCTTCTCCCGGATCATCGCGCCGCCGCGTCTCCACCTGATACGCTATGCCGGTGCCCTGGGACCCAGGCACCGCTTGAGGCCATGGATCACCCACGCGGCCAGGCAGGGCGTCCCCTATCAGGACCTCCTGGCTGGCGCTCTCCGGCTTCCTGCGGTGCTCTCGGCCGTCTCGAACACGGTCCGCAAGGCCGTGAGCGCGGCAGCCCGGACTTGGGCTGCCTGCATGCGCAAGGTCTTTGAGATCGATCCCGTCCTTTGTCCTTCCTGCGGCGGCCAGATGCGCCCCGTGGCAGTCATCACGGACGATAGGGAACTGGATCGCATCTTGGCGCATCTCTCGCTGCCCAGGGACTTTCCGAAAACGGCGCCTGCACGATCCCCGCCGCGGGCGACGGCCGAGGAAACGCAGGTGGACCCGAGGGTGGAACTGTGGGAAGGCGTCGACGAGGGTCCGCAGTCGGACTGGGCCGCGGCCTGAGGGCGCGAGTCCCGGCGGCGTTGCCGCCGGCCGCACCGGCGGTCTCCCAGGAGACGGGCGAAGCTCCCCGGATGGGTCGCGCCCAGGCGTTGCGGCGGTCTCGGCACCGCCCAGGCATGCGGCCCGAAGGCCGAACTCGGCGTTCCCAGGCCACCAAGGCATGCGCGGAGGAGTAAAGCGTGCTAAAATCTCCTACAGAGTCGCAGGGACAGGCTCTCGAGGTCCTCGTCCCCGTGGAACCTCTCGAGGCCCGCAGGGACAGGCTCTCGAGGTCCTCGTCCCCGTGGAACCTCTCGAGGCCCGCGGAGATCATCGCGCGGGCCTCGTCCTTGAGCCCGGCGTCGAGCAAGGCCCCGGCCCCGCAGACCGGGAAGAAGCGGTCCCCCGGATACTTCTCGATGCCGAGGCCGCAGAGGCGGGCGCAATCCCGGAACCGGCCGGTCTTGGCGAGGATGTGGGCGAGCCGCTTCCAGGAGTGCTCCTCGTTCCTGCGGGACCCCATCCAGCGGCAGAGCGACTCGGCCTCGCCGTACATCTCGAAGCCGATGAGGGACTCCAGGAGTCTCCCGAGGTACTCGTCCGAGTCCTGGGCTCCCTTGCCCCAGAGGAAGCGCAGCAGCTGGAGGAAGTGCCGGCACGGCATCCACCCCGCGTCCTCGCCGAGCTCGAGCCGCACGAGCTTGCGGATATCCTCCGGCCGGAAACGCCCGGCATCGGGGACGCACAGGATGCTGTCGTCGGTCTCGTCGAGACTGCCGCGGGTGACCTTGACGCCCGCGGGCAGGGTGAGCTTCACGGTCGGGCCTTCGTAGCGCTCAGGAGCCTCGGGGACCCGCTTTTGGGAGAGCCCCTTGACCTCGGTCCAGCCCAGGGTCACGAAGCACGACGGGGTGACGAAGAGCTTGACCCCCGCGAAGCACTCCACGCCCAGGAGGAGATTGAATATCTGGGAGGATTCGAAGCCCATCCACAGGAAGGCCTGGTCTTCCGGCGCTTCGAGGCCGCGGGCCAGCAACCGGCACCCACGCGCCGCCGAGCTCGGGGTCCTTGTCCGCCCAGGCCATGAAGGGGTCGGAGTCCGCGGCCAGCTTCACCTCCCTGGCCTCCTGGACCGGGGTCCCGATGTTGAGCAGGAACACCTCGGACCGCAGGAGCTCCTTGAAAAGAGCCTTGCGGCTGCGGTGCGGGGACTCGGCGGCCTGGCGGATGAGGAACTCCAGGGTCTCCACCATATCAGTGCTTCAACACTAGCCCTCTTGGCAGGGGCCTGTCAAGCCCTTCAGTAGAACCCGCGCACGAGGCCGCGGACGTTCTTCAGGGGCAGGAAACGCACGGGCTCGCCCGTCGAGGGATCGGCCCAGACCGAGCAGTCCTTGGACTCGTCGCGATTGTCGCCCAGCACGAAGAGCGCGCCTTCCGGGACCTTGAGGGGCCCGATGTCGTCGCCCTGGAGCTTCTCGTCCTTCCGGGTGTGCTTCACGTAGCTTTCGTAGACCGGCTGGTCGTTGAGATAGAGCGACTTCTCCCTGAGTTCCACGGTGTCGCCCGGGACCGCGATGACGCGCTTGACGAGCTCATGCTCGTCGCCCACCGGGGAGCGGAACACGATGATCTCCCCCTTCCGCGGAGACCGCAGCCGCAGGGTGACCTTGTCCATCCAGACGTGCCCGCCGACCGGGAGACGGGGCTCCATGGAAGGGGTGGCGATGTAGATGGGCTCCACGACCCAGTAGCGGACGGGCAGGACGATGGCCAGCGCGATGCAGACGAGGAACAAGAGTCGGGACAGGGACATGGTGCCTAGCATACCCATTCGCGCAGGGGAGAGGGAAACCATGGGCCGCATTTCCTATACTCTCCCCATGAACCTCGCGCTCGCGTCCCTGCTCCTGGCCCTCGCCCCTGCCGCCTTTCCCGCGCCGGTCTCCACCGGCCTCGACATGCTGGAGAGATCCGGCTTCGCCGAGCTCCAGGGCAAGCGCGTGGGCCTCATCACGAACCAGACCGGCAGGGACCAGGCGGGGCGGACCACGGTGGACGTCCTGGCCAACGCTCCCGGCGTGACCCTGGCCAAGCTCTTCTCCCCGGAGCACGGGTTCACGGGCATGAGCGAGGAACACTCGGTCAGCTCCACGACCCTGCTTGTCAAGGGCCGGGAGATCCCCATCATCAGCCTTTACTCGGGCGGCATCAAAGGCATGCGCCCCCAGCCCGCGGACCTCAAGGACCTCGACGCCCTGGTCTTCGACATCCAGGACATCGGCGCGCGGTTCTACACCTATCTGGCGACCATGGGCATGGCCCTCGAGGAGGCCGCCAAAGCGGAGGTCCCCTTCGTCGTGCTCGACCGGCCCAACCCCATCACCGGGCAGGTCATCGAGGGACCGGTCCTCGAGGACCTCTCCCTGCGCCAGGTCACGCCCACGGCCTACTTCGCGGTGCCCGTGCGCCACGGCCTGACCGCCGGGGAGACGGCTCTCCTCCACAATCGCGAGGTCAACCACCCGGCCCTGAGCGTGGTCAAGATGCTGGGCTGGAAACGCTCCATGTGGTTCGACGAGACCGGCCTGCCGTGGACGCCTCCCTCGCCCAACATGCCCGACCTGGGCGCCGCCACCCTCTACCCGGGGGTCGCGTGCTTCGAGGCGGCCAACCTCTCCGTGGGCCGCGGCACCCCCTACCCGTTCCGCTGGATCGGAGCGCCCTGGCTCAAGTCAGGCGAGGTGCTCAAGCGCCTCAAGGCCGCCAAGCCCGCGGGCGTCTCCTTCGCCCTCCAGGCCTACACCCCGACCAAGAGCGTGTTCGCAGGCTCGCGGTGCGAGGGGATCAGGATGACCATCACGGACCGGGACAAGCTCAGGCCCCTGGAGGTCTTCGCCCACCTGGCCGCGGCCCTGCGCGACCTGCACCCGGAGTTCGCCTTCCGCTGGGACGAGGCCAAGCGCATGGTCGGCACCGACTCCTTCAAGGAGCTCTACGAGTCCAAAGCTCCGGCGGCCAAGCTCATCAAGCTCTTCGACACCGGTCCCAAGGCCTTCAAGAGCCAGCGCCGGGCCTTCCTCCTGTACCGCTAGCTCACGCCGCCGGGCTTGGGAGGCTTGGCGCCGAGCTTCCTGATCTTGGCGTTGAGCTTGAGCATCTGGCCCGCGCGGAACTCGTCGTCCACGTCCGCCTTGCGCAGGAACTCGGCCGCCTCCCGATAGCGCTTCAGGGCCTCCTCCCGCCGGCCGCCGAGGTCCGCCTCCACCGCCCCGCGGATGACGGCGTCGAGCTGGACCTGGTGGACCGCGCGGTGGATCTGCCGGCGGAGCTCGTCGAGGGGCGCCGGGTCGTCGAGCTTCCCGCGATACTCGGTGATCCGCAGGAGGAACGCGGAGTAGAGCCGGCGCTTGGCCTCGAGGTCGGCGACCTTCTCGACCTGGGCCAGGAGGTCACCCCTCTCGGACCGCGCGGTCTCGAGGATGAGCTCGATCTGCCTGCGCCGGGCCTCCCCCAGCAGGGC
Source organism: Elusimicrobiota bacterium (assembly GCA_016234805.1). Classification (GTDB taxonomy): domain Bacteria; phylum Elusimicrobiota; class Elusimicrobia; order UBA1565; family UBA9628; genus JACQWX01. Next base: position 20,227 of record JACRNU010000034.1, on the reverse strand, counting down.
CGCGGGCGAGCCCTCGACGGTGGGGATGCCGCGCTCCTCGTATTTCCTCAAGGCCTGCAGGTTCTCGACCACGATGTCGAGGCCCGCGATCTTGGACTGCGGGTTGAGCGTGGTCTCGACCTTCCTGTTGGCGTCCCGCAGGGCCTGGCAGCGCAAGCCGATCTCGAGCGAAGCCATGTGCCGGCAGTTCGCGCACAGGCCCGCCTTGTCGAGGCCGAAGAAGAGCCCGAGGCAGCCGCAGTACTTGCAGTGCTCCATCACGGAGAGTATAGACCCCCTCTCCAAGGTCTGTCAACGCCCCGCTTCGGACCGACGGCATGCCGTGGACCCCGGGAGCGCCTCGGGTCCGGGCGAGACGGGTCTGACACGCATCACCGATGCATGGTATCATGGCGCCATGGGCCGCGCCATCGCCCTCTGCCTCCTGGGACTGCTCGCCTCGTCCTGCGCGCCCGACCGGGGCATCCCGGTCCGCCGCGAGTCCGGCTACCTGTCGCCTTCGGGGATACTGAGGTTCCATCCAGACTCCGTCCAGCTGTCGGGGTCCGAGAACCCCGCCTGGCCCGGAGAGCTGACTCATCTCAACAACGAAGGCTTCAGGGGGCCCCCATGGCGTTCGGGCCGCGCCGTGGTGATGGTCCTCGGGGATTCCTACGTGTTCGGCAACGGCTTGAAGGATTCGGAGACCCTGGACCGGAGGCTGGAACTCGGGCTCAGGAAAGAAGGCCTCAACGCGCGCGTCTGGAACCTCGGGATCCCCGGGTACAACCTCGAATCGAGCCTCATCCTAGCCGCGGAGATGATCGACCGGTTCCATCCGGCCGTCGTGGTCTGCCACTTCCTCAACGAGGACGACCTCGTCTACTTCGACATCTCGCGGCTTCTCTCCTTCGAGCTGGAGCATCCCCGATGGTCAAGGCTGATGAAAGCCCTCGGCCTAGACCTCTATCGCCTGGAACGCCGATTCTTCACCCGGTTCCACAACAAGTCCAGACTGCGCGGGATTCTGGAACGCATGGTCCTCGGCCCGGCCCTTCCCCGGAAGACCCGTCTCCTGTTCCACCTCCAAGACGGCCGGTTCCGGGAGGTCTTCGCCTCCCTGGGGCTCGAGGCCATCACGGACCCGGAGCCGCGACCCTGCGACCCGGATCGCTGCTTCATCCCAGAGGACGGGCATCCGACCGCTGAGCTCATCGAACTGCGGGCCCAGCGCCTCCGAGAGCACCTCCGGGCCAGCCTCGGAAATTTGGTCCGGGGCCGGTAGTCCGCGGATAGGGCATCGATATCTCCTCCTGATAGGTCCAATGCGGCGGCACTGATAGGCCGAACGACTCATCTTTTAAAATCCACCTTGCCCTATAATTCTTTTTTGTAAGAAGAATGACCACGACACGCCTTGCCCGCTCCGGCATCGCAGTCATCACAGCCGCGGCGCTCATCCTCCAGAGCTCGCCGCTCTCGGCGAACACCATCGCCGCGGTGCGGCAGGCCGGCTCAGGCGTCCGGTCCGCCGTCCTCCCGGCGTCCGGCTTGGGCTCGCGGACCTTCTCTTTTCCGACCAGCCTGCCGCTCACCATTCAGACAGCTCCCTTGGTGGCGCCTGTCGCGGGAGCTCCTCTCCTCCTGAACAGCGGCGCGGCTGCCCCTGAAATCCCGGCAGGCCTCCTGCCCAGCGCTCCAGAGAGCCCTCTCCTCGGACCTCGGGACGCGACTGCCGCGGAAGTCCTGCGCTCCGCCTTTCCCCTGCCGGCCGATCACGGAATACTGAAGCCTGGGACTCCAGCACGGACAGAGGAGCCTTCCTCCGAAAGCGCGTCCTCGGTCGAGGACCGCGTCTGGCGGCACGCTTTGGAACGCGGGTTCGAAAAGGTCTCCCGCGGCATCGATGCCGTGCCGGAAGGCGTCGACGAAGCGCCAGCGCAGAGGCTGGCCCCGTCATCGGAGCATGAGTCCGGCCGTCCTGCCGCGGCCCCGGGCATCGATGCCGTCCGCCCTGACAGCGGCCCGGCCGGGACCGGCTCGACGAAAGTCCGCAGGACCTTCCTCGGCGTGCTGGGCAGCGTCGTGGCCGCGGAGCTCTGGATCGAGACCGGGGCTTTCATCATCCCCTTCATCGCCCAGTCGATCTCCGGGAGCTTCCTCTCCACCGCTGTCATCTGCGCGGGCTCGGCCGCGGCCCTGGCTCTGGGCAGCATCCTCGGAGGACCCGCCGTGGACCGCTTCGGCATCAGGAAGGTCTACGTGGCCGGGCTCGTGGTCCGCTCCGCCGGAGCCGCGGTCCTCGGGGCCCTCTTCGCCGCCGGGTCCCTGAGCCTTCCCGTGCTGGGCGTCCTGTTCGCGGCGGACTACCTCCTGACCGGCGCCAACCGCGTGGCCGAAGGGAGCGCGGCCACCGCGCTCTACGGCATCAACATCAAGGCGGTCAACAAGTTCGGGGCCTGGAAGCAGCGGGCCATCGAGATCGTAGGCGTGGCCGGTCCCTTCCTCATCGGGCAGGCCATCGCGTTCGGAGGCTTCGGCCCGGCCCTGGCCGTGTTCGGCGGCATCCTGGGCCTGGGCGCCTTCATCGCCGCGGCCACGGTCCGGCCCCCTCCCTCGGCGCGAGCCTCCGGGTCGGCCGGCCTGCGCGAAGCCCTTGTCGAGCTGAAGGGAAATCCCTCGCTCCGCTGGGCGGCCGGCATCTTCGGCCTCTCCACCGCGGTGAGCCTGTGGCTCTACCTCATGCTCGGCCCGGCCTTCAGCTTGACCGCGGCTCCCACGCCCCAGGCCGCGGCAGGCATCATGGGCTGGCTCACCGGCCTCTTCTGCGTGGGAGGCTTTATCGGGACCTGGCTGAGCGAGAAGCTGACCCAGCGCAGCCAGGAGCGGCAGGCCGGCGCCTCCGGCCTCGCGGACCGCGCCTCCTTCATCCGGTCCACCCGCGTGTGGGCCGCGTTCTCCTCCTTGAGCCTCCTCGGCGCATGGGCGTTCTCCCTGCCCGGGATCCTGCCCGCCCTGCTGGCCATCGTGCCGTTCGGCATCGCCTTCGGCGGCACGCTCGTCCAGAGCGAGACGCTCATCAAGCTCGAGTCGCCTGCCAGGCTGCGCGGCGCCATCCTCGGCCTGGCGGCCGCGGCTGGCTTTGCCTTCGCCGCGGCCGGCTTCTTCCCCCTGGGCTGGCTCTTCGACCATTTCTCGGTCATCGCCAACGGCGCGGCCAGGCCTTCGGCCGCGGCCTTCCACGTCCTGGGGGGCCTTGCGACCTCCCTGTCCGCGGCCTCCTGGTGGCTGGCCGGCCGCGCCCCTGCTGCCAGCGCCATTCCCGAGGGGCAGCTGGGGCGCATCACGACCCTGGCGGACCTGTCGCGCCAACGGCCCCGCAACGAGATCATGGCGGAGATCAAGGCGATCTGCCTCGAGAAGAAGTGGGACCGCTGGCTGGCTGACATCGAGTCCGGCATCAGCCAGAGCCGCAGCGAGCTCTTCCTCGCCCTCGACGATGCGAGCCGCGTGGCGGGGTTCATGCTCGTCACGGACCGCTACCTCGAGGACAGGACGGGCGTGGAGGTGACGCTGGCCGGGCCCTTCTACCTGGCCTACATCGCCACGCGAGCCGAACACCCCGTCAAGGGCGCGGGGAAAGCCCTGTTCCTCTCGGCCGTCCGATTCGTGAGGAACGCCGGATCCGGAGAGATGCTCGCGCACATCAAGAAGGATTCCGCGGCCTGGGGCTTCTTCCAGTCCATGTCCCGCTACGCGCCGATCAAGTCCAGCGTCGAAGACCCAGCCTATGTCGTGGGCGAGACCTGGATGCGCACCGTCTTCGGAGTTCCCCGGATGGCTGAGGAGACCCCATGAAACCCCCCTTCGCGATCGCATTGTGCTTCGCCTGCCTATCCTTCCCCCTCCCGGCCATGGCGGCCGGCAAGGCCGACCAGTTCCCAGTGGTGGACGTCCACACGCACACGAATTTCGGAGAGAAGCCCGCTCCCATCTTCGGCGGCGCGTACGCGCTCGAGGACTACCTCAAGCAGCGCAAGGAGGCCGGCATCGTCGCTTCCGTCAGCATGGAGATGTGGAAAGACGACCGTTCCCCTGACCTGAGGAGCCGGCACGTCATCCACTGCGCGGGCGTGGGCGAGCGCGTGGACCTCGAGCGCATCGAAAAGGGCCTCGAGTCCGGCCGCTACGGCTGCGTCAAGATCTACCTCGGCTACATCCCGCGCTACGCCTCGGACCCGGCCTACGGCCCCGTGTACCGGCTCGCGGCCCGGTACAATGTCCCGGTCGTCTTTCACACCGGGGACACCAGCGAGAAGGACGCCCTGGTCAAGTACGCCGACCCGATGGCCATCGACGAGGTCGCGGTCGCCAACCGCGACGTGCGCTTCGTCATCGCCCACCTCGGCAACCCCTGGATCGAGACCGCCACCGAGATCGTCTACAAGAACCCCAACGTCTACGTCGAGGCCTCGGCCCTCCTGGTCGGGAATCTCTCCACGCTGGACCCCAAGAACGTCGAGGAGTACGTGGTCAAACCCATCCGCTGGTCCTTCGGCTGGATCGAGGACCCTTCTAAAATGTTGTTCGGCACGGACTGGCCGCTCAACGACATGAAGTCCTACCTCGAAGCCTACAAGCGGGCCATCCCCCGCAAGCACTGGAAAGCCGTGTTCTGCTCCAACGCGGTCGCGGTCTATCGCCTGCCCGCTGACTGGGTGACCTGCCGATAGCGGCGCGCCACAGGCAACGACGCATCAAAGGTCCCACCCGCTGATGGGACGAAAGCCGGCCGAGAACCTTCCCTTTGAGCCCACGCGCCACAGAGCCGCATCTTCATAGGATATTCATATGCGACACTCCTTTCTCGTCTCCATGATCCTGCTCGCAGGCGCCGACTCCGGCTGGACAATGCAGTTCCGGCCCACCGTCTACCAGCTCAGGCCTTCGGCGTTCACCGGCATCTCCGCGGCGCCGGCCCCCTCCGCCATGACCAGGGTCACCCCATCCTTCGCTTTGTCCCCGGCCCCGTCACTGATCGGTCTTCCGGGAGTCTCCCTGACCGGATCGGTCATTCCCACGCTTCCCGCGGCCTACGCGCCAGCGCTTGTCCCAGCCGCGGCGGTTCCCGGCGCACTGCCCTCAGCCGTTCCCGGAGTCATTCCCTCCTCCCTCGAAGCCGCTGTTCCCCTGGGCCTGCTGGAAGCCGCGAATCTGTCCGCTGCGCCTTCAGCGCCGGCCAACGACCAAGCCCCGGCCCTTGGCTCGCTCTTCGACGGCTCCGTACCCATCCTGGGAGGCGGACTGCCCGCGCCCGGCGTTTCTGGCGAGGGCGTGCCGCTTCCACCATGGGAAGGCGGCCTCGACTCAGGCGCCCAGACCTTCTCGAACGCCTACGGCCTCTACTCCTGGCTCTCAAGCCTGCCAGAGATCGCGGCGGCCCCTGACCCCGAAGTCGCCAAGGCCGGCATCCTGCTGGCCCTCAGGGGACTCATCGAGCAGGGCCCTGTCATCGCCATGAAGGACCCTGCGGGACTGACGGTCATTTCCGCCAACGACCCATCCGTGCCGCCGGTCATGGTCTCGCTGGCAGCCAAAGACCTCTCCTCCCCGGCTTCGCCCAAGGCCGCGCTCCTGGCCAAGCGCCTCTCCGCCGCGAAAGCCAAAGACGAGGCTGACCCGGGGAGATTCTACGCGGCCGAGGTCCTCTCCAAGCTCGGCTCGATCGCCGATAGCCAGCCGGAACCGGAGAAGACGGACCCGAAGCTCGAGCCTGTCTCGGATATCCCGCTCGACCCCATGCGCCAGCCTCAGGAATACCTCGCCAGGATGCTGCGCGACGCGGCCCGGGCAGAGGAGCCGGAAGCCGCCTTGGCCATCCTCGCGCATGCCCGCCAGGAGTCCCAGCGCCTCCTCAATTCCAGCGCGCGTTTCCGCTTCCTGGAGCGCCTGCGCTCGCACGGTGAGCTCCTGGCCCGTCAGTTCGTGCCGGGGCTCCTGGAGCGGATGCAGCTCTCAGCCGCGGACAACGACAAAGCCGGCGTGGAAAAGCTCGTGGATACTGCCATGGAATTCGTGGAATACGCCCCGACCTGGAAGTCTCGCGTGGTCCAGGCCCGAGAGGCTGCCATGAACACCCTGGCCGTGCTCGACCGGTTCGGCCCCATCGATCCCGCGACCGGTTTGCCCTTCCCCAAAGAGGAACCTGCGCAGGCCGAATCCATCCCGTCAGACGCGCTGGTCCGATAACCGAGAGTCGGCGATCAGGCCGCGACCGGTCAGGAGGCTGAACTCGGCGCTCCCCAACCCCTAAGGCATGCGCGGAGGAGCGATGCGTGCTAGAATCTCCAGAGTTATGAGACTCGCGCGCGCCGGCCTTGCTCTCTATCGCGACGGCGCATTCTACTATGACCTCCTCTTCTCCTGGGACGTCCAGCCCGAGGTCGACTGGCTCCTGGAGAGGATGGGCCGGCGGGTCCGGACCGTCCTCGAGCCCGCCTGCGGCTCGGGGCGGATCTTCCCCGGCTTCGCGAAGCGGGGGGTCGAGGTCGTCGGCGTGGATATCTCTGCGGACATGCTCCGGCGGGCACGGAAGCGGATGCGCGATATGGGGCTGCCCGCCTTCGAGACGGTCCGAGCCGACATGGCGGACTTCGAGTTGAGGAGGAGCTTTGACGGTGCCGTCTGTCCTATCAACAGCTTCGGCTATCTGGCCACGCGGGAAGCGGCCTTATCCCACCTCGCCTGCGTCGCCCGTCATCTGAAGCCCGGCGCGCGGTACCTTGTCCAACTGGATCTCCGGAACCTGATGCCCTATCGGCGCTACGCCCGCACGGCCGCGAATCGCTGGGAGAGCGGGAACGCAGGCGTGAGGGCCAGGATCGCCTGGGACGCCCTCTCCTTCGACCCCGGGTCGCGGATCGAGACGCAGGTTTCCACGATCGAGGTCCTGAGCGGCCCGGAGAAGGGAAGGAGGCTCCGGACCACGCATCCGATGCGGCTATGGTCGAGGGAGGAATGGGCGAACCTGCTCGCCGACTCCCCGTTCCGGGAGACGGCGGCCTACGACGGAGGGCGGGACGGTCGGCCACGGATGGACTTTCCCCTGCCGGCCGAGGCCCTCCTCGCCTGGCACGAGCTGCGCTTGAGGAGGCCTTAGTCCGCTGCGGGCTTCGCGTCCCGATCCAGCAGCGGGCCGAGGACCCAGGCCAGGCCGAAGGTCCCTAAGGTCCCCAGGATCACGAGCCAGCTCCAGCCCAGGGGGAAGACCTTGATCTCGGAGAGGTAGAGCAGGGTCCCGTTGATCACGGCCATGGCTGTCATGGCAACGATGTTGGCTCTGTTGGCGGGCCTCTTGGTGAGCAGGCCCAGCAGGAACACGCCCAGCAAAGAGCCGTAGGTCACGCCCCCGATCTTGAAGGCCACCCACAGCATCTTGTCCACGTGGCTGAACAGGTAGGCCAGCACGCCGAGCAGGACCGCGAAACAGCAGATGGAGATCCGGGAGAGCCTCAAGTAGTGGGCCTCGTCGCCGTCGCTCTTGATGAGAGGCTTGTAGATGTCCGTGACGAAGGCCGCGGTCAAAGACGAGAGCGGCGAGTCGATGGACGCGAGGATGACCGCGGAGAGCACCAGCCCGCGCATGAACGCGGGCATCACGCTGGTGGTGAAGTGCGGGTAGATCTTGTCGAGCGCGGCCGGCAAGGGCAGGGCCGGATGCTGCTGGTAGAAGACGAACAGGGTCGTGCCCACGGAGAGGAAGACCATCAGCACCACGAAGCTTCCGACCATGCTCAGGAGCATCGTGCGCTGGCTGGCCTTGCGGGTCTCAACGGTGAGCAGCCGCTGCATCATCTCGTGGTCCGTGCCGAAGGCGGCCATGGAGCCGAAGAAGCCGTTGAGGATGGCCACCCAGATGATGTTCGGGTCCGAGAAGAACTTCTTGAGGAAACCGGGCTCGGACACGGAAGGCCCCCAGTTGAAGACCTGGAGCTTGCCGGCCGCACCCGCGGCCGCGGCCACGGCGGAAAGCCCGCCTTCGATGTTCGCGAGGAGGTAGATCAGGGTCGCGATCCCCGCCGCGAGGAAAGCCACTGCCTGCACCACGTTGGTCCAGACCACGGCCTTGATGCCCCCGTGGCCGATGTAGAGGGCGCCCACGACCACGAAGAGGGCGATGACCGGGACCTTGTCCCACCCGATGAGCACCGCGACCGCCACGCAGGCGGCCATGAGGCGCACGCTCGAGGCGAGCACCCGCGTCACGAAGAAAAAGGTTGTAGCCGCGTACTGGGTCTGGGAGCCGAATCGGTGCTTGAGGAACTCGTAGATCGTGGTGCAGTTGAAGCTATAGAAAGCCGGGATGAAAAGGAAGGCGATGACCACGCGCGATGCCGCAGAGCCTATGAAGAACTGGGCATAGTTCCAGTTCTCGCGGAACCCGATGGCCGGGACCCCGATGATGGTCATGGCGGAGATCTCGGTCGCCACGAAGGACATGCAGGCCGCCCACCAGGGGATGCTCCCGCGGCCCAGGAAGAAGTCGGCCGTGCTCTCCTCCTTGCGGCCGTGCCAGTACCCGAGGCCGAACATGGCCGCGAGGAAGACGAAGAGCACGGCGTAGTCCCAGACATTGAGCATGGTCGGGTTGGAGAACCAGGTCTGCGGTTCCATCGGTTTCACCCCTTGAGCGCGACAGGCATGCTGCCCGACACCGTGATCTTGCGGGCTAGGGCGCGGGCCGCGGCCCGCTGGGCGTCAGGCCCGGAGGAGAAGGCGGCCAGCGAGGACGCGGTGGGAGGGACGCTGTCGAGCGCCCAGGGACTGCCGAACGCCACGGCCACGACCTTGCCCGCCCGGGACGCGGCCGCCGAGAGACGGCGCAGCTCCTCCGGCCCGTAGCTGATGCGCCCGCTGTAAGCCCGGGGGGAGACGAAGATCCCGGCCACCAGCACCTCGACCGTGGGCGCGTCCGTTTTGAGCGCGATCTCGAAGCCGAGGGACTTCATCTCATCGAGGAAGGCCGCGCCCTGGAGCTCCTCCGGGAACCCTTCGTCCGGCTCGAAGTAGGCGAACTGCCTGGGCAGGACCCCTTCCATGGGCCGCCCCCAGGCCAGGCACCGCTCAGCCATCCTAGCCGCGGCTTCAGCGTGGATCGCGCAACCAACGGCTGCGTGGTCGAGCGGCCCGCACGAGGTCCAGCGGCCCGCAAGGGTCTTCATGGCCGCCTCAAGCCTGCCGTGCGCCGCTTTCGAGGCCGCGGCCACCGCGGGGTCCGCGTCGGCCCGCCGCATGAGGTCGTAGACCAGCTTGCGGGGATCCTCGGGCACGAGCAGGATGTCGCACCCGGCCAGGAGGGCCGCGACAGCGGCCTCAGCCTCGGGGAAGCGCTTCGTCACCGCGTGCATGCTGAGCGCGTCGGTGGACACGAGCCCCTCGAACCCGATCCTACCCCTCAGCTCTCCCGAGACCACGGCCGAGGAGAGCGTGGCGGGCGTGTTCCGGTCCCCGGCCAGAGCCGGCACCGCCAGGTGCCCCACCATGACGGAATCCGCGTCGTGCTTGAGCGCTTCGTAGGGAGCCAGCTCGCGGCCGACGAGCACCTCGCGCCGCGCCTCCACCAGGGGCAGGTCGAGGTGGGAATCCAGGTCCGAGTCGCCGTGTCCCGGGAAATGCTTGAGGCAGGAGAGAGCGCCTCCGGCCGCCAGGCCCTTCATGGCGGCCCGGGCCATGCGGCTGACGACCGCGAGGTCCGTGCCGAAGGACCGGACATTGACGATGGGACTTCCCGCCTGGGTCGCGAGGTCCACCACCGGAGCCAGCACCCAGCCGATCCCGAGGCTGCGGGATTCCAGGGCCGTGATCCTCCCTTTCTCGAAGGCGAGGGACTCGTCGTTGGCCGCGCCCAGCCCCATGTTGGAGGGGAAAGCCGTGCCCCCGCCCACATGGGAGGCCAAGCCGTCCTCGTAGTCGGCGCAGAGCAGCAGCGGCGACCGCGCGCGCTCCTGGGTCCTGCGGGAGAATTCCGCCACTTCGGATACGGTCCCGCCGTACACGCAGAACCCGCCGACCCCAAGGTCCACCAGGCGCAGGGCATCCTCGGGATCGTCCCAGCCCGCCTTGAAGCCGGGGAACACGAGGCGGGCGGCCTTCTCGGCGGGAGATTCCATCGGAACGCGTATGATAGTATATACTGGTGTCAGACGTTAAGAAACGAAGACTTCACACCTTAACGTCTGACACCATGAGATCACCATGATGGAGCTTCTGCTGGCCTCGCTGCTGGTCTGCGGCGCGGGGCATTCCGCGGCCGCGGATCGCCGCTCCGGCCCCTACGACATCAATCAGAATCCCGTCTCCAACCGCGAGTTCGGCCTGCTTTTCAAGAGCTCCTACACGGTCAAGAACGACGGCACGGTCTGGGCTCCCGGCTCCAGCCAGCCCGTCACGACCGCGGACATGCCTTACGTGCTCGAAAAGCTCGTCAGGAACCAACGCCTCAAGACCCTGCTCACCCTCAACCTCATCCTCAGCCGCAGCAGGGGAGAGAAGAAGCTCACGCCCGAGGAGCGGGAGTCCATCAGGAAGACCGTGCGGGAGAACTGGTTCTACCTCAGCTACGATACGCGCAAGGATTTCAAGAGCTACTTCAACCGCGACGAGCTCGACGCGATGAACGCGGAAGCCCCGCTGCCGCGGGCTCCCCTGGCGCAGGGATTATTCGAGGAAGCAGATGAACCCGCGCCCTCCGCCGGCCCCCAGGCCGCGGGTCCCGCAAGAGAGGCCTCCGAACCCCTCGCTTCGGCTGCGGGAGAGCCGCTGGAGCGGCTCCCGCGGACCGCGGCAGCGGACCCGAACGCTCCCGAACCGCCGGTGCTCGACCTGACCAGACCGTCTTCGCAGACGCCCCTGGAACCGGCTCCGGCGCCGCCCCCGGCGGCGCCAATCCCCGCGCCGGCCGCGCCCGTCTTCCTTCCGCTCATGACGCCCCTGGCGCTCCGCCAAGCACCCGCTCCAGCGGTGCCGACGCCTCCTGCGACGCCTCCTGCGACGCCTCCTGCCTCGCCGCCTGCGGCGCAGCCGACAGCTCCCCCTCAGGCGGTCTCTCCGGCCGCTGGGTCCGTTTCCGGCATTCCGGCAGGGATGACTCCCGAGATATACGATCATCTGATGCGTCCCTCGCGGCCCCAGCCGGCCCCGAAGATCGCGCCACCCCCTCTTCCGCCGACGGCGCCCGAGACCAGGGCGCACTCGCAGGTGGAGCAGTCCTTGACCGCGCTCGTCGCGGCCGTGAGCACCGAGCAGTTCGTGAAATTCCTGGAGGACGCCCCGTACAGCCGCCAGGTCCGGGCCATCCTCAAGATCGTCTCGGACAATGCTCCGGCCTTCGCGCGGGACAGGACCTTGAGCCTCGTCATGACGGTCCTGCCCAACATCGTCATCGATCCAGCGAGGACCGGACGGGGGGTCAGGGCCGGCTTCGAGGAAGTCTCGGGCCGGCCGGCCTCCATCGTCCTGAGCCCGAACCCGGTCGTGTTCGAGGAATCCAAGCTCTTCTTCAAGGGCTCCGAGGTCCTGCTGACGCAGTCCCCCGACGCCTACCGCGATATGGGCCTCCCAGTCCCCGGGCTTTCGGCCATGAACCGCGAGAACTCCACGGAGAAGACGACCCGTTCGGATTGGGGCGAATCCCTCGGGTTCGAGGACGGGTCCCGCCGCGGGACCTTCACCCCGGAGCAGCAGGCGGGCACGCTCCTGGCCCTCCTGCTCGAGATGGACCTCAGCCGCCGCGGCCAGAACGCCGAGCCCTTCATCACCGCGCTCTTCACCCGGACCAGCCAGATGATGCTCTACTCCAAGATCGACCGGTCGCTCGGCACGGACGAGTTCCTCGACCGGGAGACCCGCGCGACCTACCGCCAGTGGGTCCAGAACCCGTCCGAATTCAGGGACCACCTGCTCCACACGCTCTCCGCGGGCATGGCGGGCGTCATCGACCCGTACCAGGCAGGGTCGGCCGGGGCAGAGCGCTCCGCCCGGACCGCGCTGATTGCCTGCAAAAGCGGCGCCCCCGGGGCCGGACCCAAGCCCACGGACCCCCGCCGCTACCAGGCCCAGGCCCTCAAGTCAGCAGGCATCATCGACTCCAAGCAGCTCGATGAGGCCCTCGCCTTCATCGACCGCAACCCGTCGGCGGCCGCAGCGCGCGCCCGGCCCGAGGGGGCTCCTGAAGGGGACCCCGGAGGCTGCCGGGCCTTGGAAAAAGCGCTCTCCGACCTGCCGCGTTCCCGCCTCGTGGCCGGTGAGCTGATCGGGGCCGAGAAGCGCTTCCGCGCCGGAGGCAGCCCGTGAGAGGGCTCATCCTCGTGCTGGCGCTGGCCGCGGGGCGGCCCGCTTCCGGTCAGGACGACTTCGCCGGCTACGCGCCTGCGTCGGAGAGATTCTCCTGCGAGGCTCCGGCCGACTGGGCCGCGTTCGAGGAGGAGGAGCTCTCCGGGTCCGCCGTCCATCTCCTCGGCCCGGACGACCGCGCGGGCGCCTACCGCACCGGCATCGACGTCCACTTCGTGGACGCCTCCCGTCCCGGGTTCATCCCGGCCAAGACCGCCATCGAGAACCTCCGAAGGTCCGACAAGCTGACCCGGCGGGAATCCACCCCGGTCAAGCGCTTCGCGGTCGGCAAGGGCCTCGCCCGGACCTTCGAGGTGTGGGAGAAGCGTTCCGTCCCGTCGGAACTGTCTCCTTCCGTCACCCTGGCGATCCACCACTTCGTGGCCGTCATCGAGTCAGGGGAGAGCTACTTCGTCATCAGGCTCTCCTCGGCTGAGGAGCTCTACGTGGACCTCAGGAAGGTCTTCGTCCGCTTCCTCAAGTCCTTCCGGGCCAAGGAGGCCTGACCGGGTGGGCCTCCCGCTCAAGATGCTCCTGTTCGCCTGCATGGGCACGGCCATGGAGGTCGTCTTCACCGCGCTCTCGGATTTCCGCAAGACCCGGAGCTCCCGGATGATGGGGTATTCCTACCTTTGGATGCTCCCGGTCTATTCCCTCATCCCGGTCTTCCTCTCCGCGCTCCACCCGCGGCTCGAGGGGGTCATCCTCCCCCTGAGGATCTCGGTCTACGTGCTCATCGTGCTCGCCATGGAGCTCCTCTCCGGGCTCGCCCTCAGGAAGCTCCTGGGAGAGGCCCCCTGGGAGCCCTCCTACCGGGGAAAGCGCTGGGCCGTCGCGGGCCTCGTCAGGCTGGATTACGCCCCTGCCTGGTTCCTGGCCTGCCTCCTCTTCGAACGCCTCTACCTGGTGCTCTAGAGTGCCCAAAGCGACCCAGGCGCTCCGCCTTGCGCGCTGGCTGCTGCTCCTCGTTGGATTGGCGCTCCTCGGGCCGCTGGCCCTATCCTCGTACGCGTGGGTCAGCTACCTCAGTCTAGAGCGCTCCATCACGGCCAAGATGGACCAGTACTGGCTCAACATCACCAACCCCGGCCGGGAGGAGTATCTCCTCGAGGAAGACGAATCCTTCGAGATCCCCTACCTGGCCTCGAAGCTCTCCCTCTCGGCCGAGCCGACCCGCATCCTCGACGCCCGGAGACGGCTCATCGGCGAGTTCTCATCAGAGAAGGGGATCTACGCCCGCGACCCCGACGAGCTTCCCGGCTTCCTAAAGAAGGCCCTGGTCGCGTCCGAGGACGGCTCCTTCTACGAGCACCATGGCGTCAACTTCCGCGCCATCGGCCGGGCCATGGTGGTGAACCTCCAGCACCTGTCCATCAGACAGGGCGGCTCGACTCTGACCCAGCAGCTCGCCAAGGTCATGTTCACCACGCGCAGGAAGACCTACGGACGCAAGATCTTCGAGGCCTTCTGCGCGCGCAAGCTCGAGTCCAAGTTCACCAAGGACCAGATCCTCCTCATGTACCTCGATTTCGCCTACTTCGGGCATGGCTGCTTCGGGGTAGAGTCCGCGGCGCGGTTCTACTTCGGCAAGCCCGCCCGGGACCTCGACCTCGCGGAGTCCGCCCTCCTCGTGGCCCTCATCCCTAATCCCCGCCGCTACTCGCCCTTCGACAATCAGGAGCTCGCGGCCGCGCGATTGCGGACCGTGCTCTCGCGCATGGTCAAGCTCGGCTTCGTGCCCGCCACCACGGCCGGGCGGACAGCCGAGGATTTCTGGAAGGACTCGGAGGCCCGCTTCAGGAACCCCGAGACCTCCTTCTGGAAGATGAACGTCAACAAGTCCCCCTACCTGGTCGAGGTCGTGCGGCGCAGCCTCGAGAAGCAGTTCTCCAAGGAGCGCATCATCAAGGGCGGGCTTCGGGTCAAGACCACCTTCGACCTCGACCTCCAGGCCGCGGCCCAGTCCGCGCTCGCCGCCGGGCTGCGCGCCGAGGACGCCGTGGCCCTTTCCACCTCCCCTTCCGGGAAAGGCAGCCTGAAGCCCTCGGGGGGCCAGGCCCCCGCAGATCAGGCAGAGGTGAAGAAGCCTCCGGTGGAGGGCGCCCTGGTGGCCCTGCGTCCCTCGGACGGAGCCCTCCTGGCCCTGGTCGGGGGCAGGGGCTTCGCTTTCAGCAACCAGCTCAACCGCGCAACGGACATCACGCGGCCCATCGGGTCCTCGGTCAAGCCCTTCATCTTCGCCCAGGCCTTCGAGTCCGGCCGGGCTTCCCCGGACGACGTCTACGACGACAAGAGGCTCTCCTTCAAGCTCGAGGGAGGCAGGCGGTGGGAGCCGGCGAACTACGGCAACAAGTACTTCGGCAAGATCGCTCTGCGGGAAGCCCTGGCCAAATCCCTCAATTCCGTGGCCATCCAACTGCTCCAGAAGGCGGACATCGACGGGGTGATCAAGCTGCTCTCGGAAGCGACCGGCCAGCCCGCGGCGAAGTTCCCCCGCAACCTCTCGCTGGCCCTGGGGACCGGGGACCTCTCCCCGGTCACGGTGTCGCGGGCCTACGCGGCGCTCGCCAACGGGGGGATGACGGTCGAGCCCTATTTCATCGAGTCCATCGAGGACCGCAATGGCGCGGTCCTGCGGCCGGGAGGCCCCCCGGCGCCGCCGCGGCGGATCCTGTCCGAAGCGGTCTGCTCGACCATGCGCGGACTCATGACCGGCGTCTTCCTGCCTGGCGGCACGGCCCACGCGGCCGCTGCGGCCGCGGGCTTCACCATGCCCGCGATCGGCAAGACCGGCACGACCAACGATTACCGCGACGCGTGGTTCGCCGGAGCGACCCCGGACATCGCGGCCGCGGTCTGGGTCGGACACGACGACATGCGCGTCCCGCTCGGCTACGGCCGGACCGGCGGCAACGCGGCCGCCCCGGCCTGGATGGCCTTCTTGAAGGAGGCCTACCGCCACCGCCCGACCCGCCAGTTTGATAGTCCCGCGTCCCAATAGATAGAATCATGGCGATGAAACGCTCCCTTGCCCTGGCCCTGGCCGTCTTCTCCCTTTGCGCTTGCGGCAAGCTCAAGGAGGGTGAGCCCAACGACCACTTCACCTCAGCCACCCTGGTCAAGCCCGGCAAGACCATCCACGGCGCCATCGCCTCGCCCAGGGACGTGGATGTCTACAAGGTCGACGCGGACAGGGAAGGAGTGCTTTCCTTCCGCCTCGGAGGCATCAAGGACGTGGACTTCGTGGTGAGCTGGCAGGACAAGGACCGTGTTGAGCTCAAGCGCTACGACGAGACCGGCACCGGGGGCGACGAGGAGGGACTGGACCTGGGCGTCGTCCCGGGCTTCTACTACCTCGCGGTCTCCAACAAAAACCCCAAAGCCAACAACCCCTCCCAGGAATACGGCCTCGAGCTCAAGCTCGACCCGGGGCGGGACAACGAGTCCGAGCCCAATGACACGGCCCTGACCGCCAGCGCTCTCACGGTCGGCGGCGTGACCCGGGGACACTTCTTCCCGGCACGCAACCTCCTCTCGGCCACGACCGACCAGCTCGAGGAAGACTGGTTCCGGATCACCGTGGACCGCGAAGGCCTATTCTCCCTCAACATGGACGTCAGCGAGGTGCCGGGCGTCGACGGCGTGCTCGAGGTCTACGACACCGCCAACTTCTACAAGGTCAAGGAGGTCGACTCCGCCGGTCCGGGCGAGCCCGAGATCCTCAGGAACTTCGGCCTCCGCGGCCCGGTCCAGTACCTGATGCGCCTGCGCTCCAAGTCCCGGGCGGCCAGCGCCATGGCGCCCTACGAGATCCTCACCGAGCTCCTGCCCTACGGTGGCACGACAGAGTTCGAGCCCAACGACCAAAGGCTCGATGCCACGCCCTTCAGCGGGGACTCCATCTCCGGCACGGTCTCGCCTTCCGGGGACGCGGACTGGTACCGGATCGTCATCGACGCCCCGGAGCGGCGGATCCTGGGCCTGAGCCTCTCCCCCCTCAAGGGCATGGACCTCTCCCTGCTCGTGACCGACGACCTCGGGAACACCCTGCTCACCATCGACAACTCGGGCAAGGAATCCCCGGAGACCATGACGGGCCTGGGCGTCTCCAGCGGCACCTACTACGCCGTGGTCTCAGAGAAGTCCCGCCGCGCCTCGGACTCGCGCAAGACCTACTCCCTAGCCAAGACCCTCACCCCGTTCCAGCCGGGCCTCGAGTTCGAGCTCAACGACTCCACGCCCGTCGCCCAGCCCGTCAAGGTCGGCGAATCCCTGGACGGCACCATGGCGCCCAAGGGCGACGTGGACTGGTACGAGTTCAACGTCTATCAGAGCGCCCAGGTCTCGACCGAGGTCACGGGCGTCCTCAACATCAAGTTCATGCTGACCCTCTTCGACCAGGAGTACAAGGAGCTGTTCGCCTCCTCTTCCGCGAGGGCCGGGGAGGCGGCGTCCTTCCAGCAGCAGCTCGAGCCCGGGACCTACTATCTTAGGCTCGCAGCCTCCGACCCCGGCCAGAACAACGTCCGGGACAAGTATACCCTCCGCCTCAAGGCCCAATGAGGAACCTACCCCTTCTGGCGGCGCTGGCGCTCCTCGCGTCCTGCGCCCAGCAGCAGGTCGTCCGGCCGCCCGCGGCCGCGGCTCCAAAAGCCGTGGTCGACGCCAACTTCGAGCTCACGGCCTCCGAGGTCGTAGAGAGCGCCGAGGCCGACACCGTGGGTTTTGTGAAGGTCTTCGTGGACAACGAGCTCGCCGGACAGACCCAGGCAGGACCTCGCTCCTCGGAGCGGCGCTGGCAGGGCAAGCTCGCCCCTGGCAACCGCCTGCTGCGCTTCGAGGCCTGGAACATGAGCCCCGCGGGCGAGCCCGAGGCCGCGGCCGAGGAGTTCCAGCCCAGGGAGCGCTTCGTGCGCGTGGAGGAGGGCTTCCGGACCAAGGTCCTGCTCAAGTTCTCCGACGGAGGCAGGAAGAACTCCCTCCAGGCCTCCCGCGAGCCCCTGCCCTGACCCTCTCTTGTCAATCGGCTTGAATTTCCCGATAATCCCTGTTAGAATCATGGCATGGGCTTGACTTCCTATATCCAACTCGCGATGTCCCGGGCTTCTTATAAAATGCTCGAGGACGGGACCTTTTTCGGCAAGATCCACGGATTCCAAGGAGTATGGGCCAACGACAAGAATCTGGATCATTGCAGGCGCGTCCTCCAAGAGGTGCTGGAGGATTGGATCGTGCTGAAGCTTCGCGATCGAGATCGGCTTCCCGCCATCCAAGGCAAGACCTTGAGCCTTCCCCATACCGTCCGTGCTTAGGCCTCTCAAGCGCAGGGAACTCATCCGCAAATTCCGGCTTCTAGGATTCTCGGGGCCTTGGAGCGGCAGCAAGCACGCGTTCATGGTCAAAGGCGCCTTGAAGGTCAGGATCCCCAACCCGCACGACCAGGATGTCGGGGTCCCGCTGTTGCGGGAGATTCTCAGGCAGGCCGGCGTCGACCCGGCGGATTGGGAGCGGTAGCTCGGGTCCTTGATCTCAAGACCCTGACCTCAGGCACTCCTTGGGCATGAACAGGCGGACCGGCTGATCCTTGCCCTTGAGCGAGATCTCCTTGCAGAAGACGAACTCCCCGGGCTTGACGAGCCTGGCATAGGTGGATTCCGCGATGAGGAACCCCCCTGGCTCGGCCGCGACCCGGACGCGGGCCGCGGTGTTCACCACGTCGCCGATGACGGTCATGTCCTTGCGCTCGCTCGACCCGATGTCGCCCTGGATGAGCCGGCCGCTGTTGATGCCGATGCGCACCTGGACCTCGGGCAGGCCCTTGGGCGAGAGAGCCCTATTGAGCGAAGGCATGGCGTTGTCGAGCATCTCCCGGGCCGCGTCCACCGCGTCCTGGGCGTCCACGAAGACCGCCATGACGCAGTCGCCGATGAACTTGTCGACGTCCCCCGAATGCCGCTGGATCACGTGCGTGCACAGGGAGAAGAGCTGGTTGAGCATCTCCACGATGCGGCCCACGGGCTGCTTCTCGACAAGGGAGGTGAACGCGACCACGTCGAGGAACAGGACCGTGAGGTCCTTGGTGGCGGCGCGCGGGGCGACGTCCTTGGCCGCGGCGTCGAGCACCGACTCGTAGGTCGTCCTGGACACGTACTGCCGGATGAGCTTCTCGAACTTCTCCTGCAAAGCCGCGTGGCGCTCCTCGGCCGAGATGTCCCGGAACACCTCGATGGCGCCGATGATCCTGGCCGACGCGTCCTTGATGGGCGCGGCGTGCGTCACGGTCGGGAACCGGTGCCCGGACTTGTGCATGGGAAAGACCTTGCGCTCGTCCCGTTGGCCGGACTTGATGACCTCGGTGAGAGGGCACTCCTCGTTGCACAGGAGACGACCGTTCTCGTCGACATGGTTGAGGATGCCGTGCCGGCAGCAGCGGCCCAGGACGTCGACGGCCTTGTACCCGGTCAGGCGCTCGGCGGCCCGGTTCCAGAACAGGATCTTCCGGTCGTTGTCCACGACATAGACCCCGTCGTAGATGAAGTCCAGCAGGGCCTTGGTGGCCGGGGACAGGAACTCCGCCAGGGCGGCGTCGGAAGGGGCCGGGGAACTCATGACGCCCTCATGATACCGCAAATGTTGGCGTCCTTCAACACCGGCCTTCATGTGGTCTTGGGGTGGATCCGGACCTGGACGCTCAAGCCGCGCTTGAGACGCTCCGACGGCGCCAGCTCGACCTCGACCTCGAGGACCTTGGCGTCCATGCGCTCGGCCGGGTCCTCGGAGGAGATGCTCTTCCTGCCGAGCATGCGGCCGACCTTGACCACCTTGCCCGGGAAGGACTCCCCGGGGTAGGCGTCGGGCAGGACCTGCGCGGACCTGCCCTCCACAAGGCGGCCGATGTCGAGCTCGTCGACCTCGGCCGTCACCTTGAGGCTGCGGTCGTCTCCGATCATGAAGAGGGGCAGGGGCGACGAGGGGTCGGCGGTCTCGCCGTTCTCGAGGTAGGTCTTAAGGATGCGGCCGTCGAAGGGCGCGCGGACCACGCGGTCGTCGAGGGCCGCGCGGGCCCTCTCCAGCCTGGCCGCGGCCAGGCGCAGGCCCGCGTCCGCGTCGTCAAGCTCCTGGGCCGAGGCCACGCCCTTCTCGTGCAGGACCTTGACGCGGCCGAAAAACGCGCAGGTCTTGAAGACCTCGGCTTCTGCCTCGCCCTTCGCGGCGCGCTCGGCGCCGTCGTCGAGGAAGGCCACGGCCTCCCCCTCCCTGGTCCAATCGCCCTCGATCCGGGCGAACCGGCGCACCCTGCCGTGGACCTTGGAGCGCACCGAGGCCTCCCTGCGGCACTCGATCCTGCCCGTGGCCGCGATCATGGCCTGGGGCGCGCCCGCAAGGGCCGGAGCGTTCTCCCTGTTGGACCAGACCAGGCCGGCGCACACCATGGTGACGGTCCCGGCCGCGAGCATCGCCGCGAACGTCCTGTTCACCTTCATGGTTGCCTCCTACGGCTATCGACGGCCGCTTTCCAACGGCTTATGGAGGCGGCATTTCCTCGCCTTATGGCTCGGTCACAACCATTTCCTGGATCGTACAGGCTCTTCCTTCCCGATCCGTCCTTGGCGAAGCCAAGGGCTCGCTTAAGCTCGGTCATAGCTTTCTCCATCCTGTCATCTCGATCTTAGACCGCCAAACCCGCCAACAACCTGCCGTCCTCCATGGTCACGACGCGGTCCATGAACTGGGAGATCCTGCTGTCGTGCGTGACCACCACGACCGCGGCCCCCGTCTCCCTCGCGCGCTGGGCCAGCAGGTCCATCACGGCCCGGCCGTTCTTGGCGTCGAGCGCGCCGGTGGGCTCATCCGCGAG
>JACRNU010000056.1 GCA_016234805.1 Elusimicrobiota bacterium | reverse complement strand
TTCAAGTCCGTGACCAGGCGGTAGTGCTCCAGGGCTCGGTCCCACTGGCGCTCCTTCGAGAAGTAGATGGCGATGTTGTGGTGCACGTCGGCCTTGAAGTAGCCCCAGAAGATGCGCATGGGGAAGAGCATGCCCAGGATGACCAGGGGCACCCACGGCCGCTCGGAGAGGTACGCCAACCGGGCCAGGATGAAGCTCACGCTCAGCACGCACCCGGCGAAGACCCCCCACGAGATCCACCACTGAAGCACCTCGCCGCCCATGCGCAGCTGGGCGAGCGGCCCCTGGAGCCCGCCGAACTCCCTGAAGGCCAGCCAGATGGCGTAGGACAACGCGCCCCACGCCGCGATGCGGCTGGGCCAGATGAGGAACTCGCTCAGAAGGTCGGCGGGGGCCGGCCCGCCATCGTCCCGCCTCCCTTTAGCCGCGGCAGGCGCTCCCTCCGGCGCCTTGCCCGGCGCCGTGTGCAGCTCGTAGAGGGCCTTGCCGCGGGAGAGGTTGACGATCATGCCCGACAGCAGGCCCAGGTACACCCCGGATGAGACGAAGCGCAGGCTCACGTCGAAGCAGTTGTGCCCCAGCATGCCCATGAAGGCGACCATGTAGCCGATGAGGTCATAGGCCCGCGGGTGGGGCGTCCCATCCCTGTTCGCGAGGCTCGTGGTCAGCTGCCCCAAAGCGCGGAAGCCCACGACCAGGCTGCTCAGGACGAGCCAGATGAAGACCCCGAAGCCCAGGATGCCGTTGTCGAAGAGCTGCTCGATGTACTCGTTCTCCGAGTGGTCCGTCTCGGTATTGTGCTTCATCTCGATGTGGAAGATGGGGGGACGCCTGAACGCCGGGTAGATGGGCGGGAAGCTCCCGACCCCGGTGCCCAGCAGGGGCTGGGTCATGATCATCTCCCAGGTGGCCTCCCAGGTGAAGAGCCGGAAGTTGATCGAGACCACTCGGGTCCGAAGGTCGCTGGCCACGAAGCCGCCGAACCCGAGGGTGCCGATGGCGACCGCGGCCAGGATGAACTTGCGGTAGGGCTTGATGAGCAGCGGGAAATACACGAAGGCGATCACCCCGAAGAGGAAGGAGACCATGGCGAACCCGAGCCACGCGCCCTTGGTCCCGGTCGCCACCAGGTCCACCAAAAGCAGGCCCATGAGGAGGATCAGGCTCGTCTTGCGGGTCTTGAAATACTGCGTCAGCAGGATCGGGAACATGATGACGAGGAAATCCGCGAAGAAGTTCGGGTTCCCATAGGTCGAGAAGACGCGGTTGCCGAAAGCGCCCCGCCAGATGAAAGGGTCGATGCCCTTGCCGACCCCTCCGGGGAAGAAGTTCGTGTCCACGAGCTGGAAGAACCCGTAGCCCACCGCGACCCAGGCCGCCAGGATGAGGATCCGGGTGAGCCTGTCCACGGCCGCGGACTCGAGCTCGTAGATGGCGATCAGGGCCGCGATCATGAAGAAGCAGTGCCTGAGGAAGAAGTCCACGCTCGCCATGTGGTAAGGCGCGTGGAGGAACGAGAAGACGCCCACCAGCAGGTAGGCGATGAACGGGGAGAGGCATACCAGGTCTTCCTTGCTGAAGGCGGACTTGCCGGCCTCCATGAGGCGCACGACCCAGAAGGTCGCCAGGGCCAGGCCGCCCATCTGCATCAGGGTGATCTTGACCTGGGCGGAATCGTAGGTCCTGAGGTAGAAAGCCGAGGAGATGAGCAGGTAGATGAGCGGAAGCCACCACACCACGACCTTGTGGGCGAAGAGCTCCGCGGTCCCCGCGCTCGCGGAGGCCTGCGTCCGTCCCTGCTGCTTCGCCTTGGGGTTTGCCATGGTTCCCGCGGAGTCCTTAACTTAAAAGGAAAATGAGTATATCAAATGGACCCCGCCCAGAGCCCATAGTTCCCAAAAAGAAAAGCCCCCCCCCGCCGGTACGGGGGGGGCCGTTGATCGCCCCTCGAATAGCGCCGGCCTACGGCCCGGAGATCGTCATGGGCGTGCGGCGGATGTCCTTGGCCCGAGCGTGGACCGTGTACCCCTTCGGGGTGGTCCTGATCTCGAACCCCGCATTGAGGTCGAAGAGCGCGGCCATGTCCTGCAGGAAGGCCTCGGGATCCCCGGAGACGTTGGACAGGGAGACGAGGCTGGTGGCGTAGCGCCCCTTGACCTGGAAGTAGGCTTTCTGCAGCTGCGCGACCTCGGACATGCCTATGCGGGCGTACGCCAGGTCCATGATCCGGTAGTAGCGCGTGGCCCAGACCGTGTTCCACATCCAGGCTCCGGCCACCACGGTCAAGCAGGCCAGGGCGCCGGCGCGGACCAGGACCCTGCCGGGGAATGACCGTTCCCCGCGCGCCACCACCACGCTGCCGGCCACCAGGTCGTGCCAGCACTGCCTCTCAGGGCTGAAGAACGACCATAGGAATCCCAGCCCCATGAAGGAGCTGACCGGATACGCGGTCGCCCGCAGGATGGCGCTTCCCAGGGAGAGCGGCTCGCCATCGAGCCCCACCACTCTCAGGCCGAGGAGCTTCTTGCCCAGGGACGTTCGCCCCTCGCACGAGCAGAAGGCCTGGTAGACGAGGAACCCCCCGGTCCACAGGGCGGCCCACAGCGCTGCCGTATTGGCGGACGGCAGATCCTGGAACGCCAGCATGAAGCTCAGGTAATAAGCGACGACGAACAGTCCAGCGTCAAGGCTGAAGGCCACGACGCGGTCGCTGAACCTGGCCAGATCGCAATCCCGGAGTCCGTCCCTGTTCTTTTCGCTCATAGCAGCCCCCTATTGAGCCTTCTTCACGGGCTCGCCGTTCTCGTCATATTCCGTCGGAGCCGCATCCAAGGGCTTGTCGTCGGGCACGCTCGGCCTGCTCGTCACCCGCCTGAGCACGGGATCGAGAATCCCCTGCCGCCGGATGTTCTCGGGAACCATGGTCTTGACGAAGTCCTCCTTGAGGAAGACATCCCAACCCTCCTCAAGGTCCCGCCTTTGGCCGTTGACGTCCCGGAGGTATGCCCGGCACTCGTCCATGGCCTGGGGCTTGTCCCCTGACCAGCGCTTGGTCATGTACTCCTCCACGACCTTCTTGCGCCGAGCCTCGGTCTTCGGCAGGTTCCCCTCTCCGAAGAAGAGGACGGGGTTGGACTTGATCGCAGGCGCCCGCAGAGCCAGGCGCTCCTTGATGAACTTGTCATACTGGCCGCTGACGTCGTTCTTCAGCGCGTCCTTGGCCCGCTGCTCCTCATCCTTCTGCAGCGTCTCCGCATTGGCTTTAAGCGCCGCCTGGAGGGCCTTGTCCTCTCTCTCCAGGCCCTCGCCATAAGTTTTGCGCGCGTCGCGACGACACGCTTCGAGAGCCTCGTTGGCAGCCTTGGTCTCCGCAGCCAGGTCGTCCTTGGCCCCGCCCCATCCGCTGGCAGCGTCCATGGAGTGGTTCGCCAGGCGCTCCCGATAGGCCTTATCGCAGCCCGCGAGCGCGGTGTCCCTCGCTATCTGGAGCTTCTCGACTTCCTTGTCCCGGGCTCCGCGGGCATCCTTCCTGTTCTTGACGCGGTCCGCGGCCTTCTCCTTGATCTTGGACTCCTTCTCGCTGTTGTAGGTCTCAAGAGGATTGTCGCACGCCGCGGCAGCGGTACCCATCGGATCGTCGACCGACCCACCGACGCCAGTCTTTTGGGTCGCCTCCTCTCCCTTGACCGCGGCCTTGACAGCCTGGAGCTTGCCCTTGAGCGTCTCGTCCTTGGACAGGGACTGCTCCACGGTCTTGGCGGCGCCCTCGAAAGCCGCGTCAACCTCGGCCGCGTTCTTCGGGATCTCAGCCCTGGCAACGACCTTGCCGCCCTTGTCCACGTATTCGAGGAATTCCTTCGTGCCGCCGGCGTCGGTCCGGACCACCTTGGCCACCTCGCCTCCGCCCACGACCTGCGCGGTCAGATCGCCCATCTTGTCCGGGTCCACGCCCGCGTCTTTCGCCGCCTTGTCGAGCCACGACGCTTGCGCGCCTTCGATCTTCTTCTTGAAAGAATCCGTCAAGGCGAGCTTCTCTTTCTCCTGGCCCCGCATGTCCAGCCCCTGCACCATCTCGGCGAGAGGCTTTCCCGTGTCTCCGACGACCTTGGCGCCCGCGTTGACCGCGGCGCGCGCCCTCTTGAAAAGAGCCTCGAGACGGGCTCCCTGAGCCCGGTCGATGGAGCAGAAGGCCGGCCGCTCAGAGACTTCCTTCCTCTCGCAATTCGATTTGTCCGTCCACCAGAGGCACTCCATGTGCCACCAATTGAAGCTCTTCTTTTCCACGGCCTTCCCGTAGTCCCAATCGTCCGCGGCCATCTCCCCCTTCCCCGTGAAGGCCTTGGGAAGATGCTTCTTGACGATGTTCTCCTGGTCGCCGAGCTTGTCTGCCGTGGCCAGCTTGAACATCTCGTCGACGTAGGCGGCGTAGAGCTTGCCTCCGATCAGCGTCTTGGGGTCGGCCGCGAGCTTGACCCGCTTGGCGTCGCGGAAATCCGCGTGCAGGGCGGCCCCTTCCTTGTCCAAGAGGCCCTGGACGGCGTCTTTCTTCTTGACCGGGTCCTGTTCTCCCGGGTTCTGCACGACCTTCGAAGCCTCTTCGAGTTTCTTGACCGCGGCCTCCACGGCCTGTTCCTGCTTGTCCACGGCCTCGAGCTTGTCCACGATCCCCTTGAGGAACTGCTTCTGCCTGCCCGCCATGGGCCGGAGCCTCTCGAACTCGGCCTTCTGTCCCGACTGGTGCTCAAGGTAATCCCACACTTCCGGAACGCACAGGGCGTCCTTGAGTTCACGCCCCTCTGCGATCATGATCCCCGCAGTCAAGTCGTTGAGGCCGGGGCAGCGAGGCTTGGGGGCCGCCGCAGTTTCCTCCGCTTTGACCGCGACCACCGCGCAAGCGAGTGCGACAAGGGCGAGGGCGATTCGTTTCATGGCATCTTCCTCCAAAACACACGACGCGCGGCTCAATCCCCGTCCCGGGAAAGAATCGCGCGTCACTAGGCCCCGGGATTCCGGTGGGGGTTGGCCTAACGCAAGTGTAGACCCGGTTATTTGATTTGTCAAGACCCATGCGCTATGATTGGGCCATGGAAGCCGCGCTGAAGGAGACCAAGATGGACTTTTCCCTGAGCGAAGAACAGCAGCTGATCCGGGACACGGTCCGCAAGTGGGCGGAGACCAAGCTCAAGCCCGCAGCGCACGAGCTCGAGGAGCATGAGGAGTTCTCGGTCGAGCTGACCAGGCAGATGGGCGAGCTCGGCATCTTCGGGATCATCGTGCCGGAGCAGTACGGCGGCCAGGGCCTGGACTACCTTTCCTATATACTGGCGGTGGAGGAGCTCTCCCGCGTGGACGGCTCCCACGCGGCCACGGTCGCGGCCGGGGTCTCCCTGGGCATCGCCCCCCTCCTTTATTTCGGGACCGAGGAGCAGAAGAAGAAGTACCTGCCCAAGCTCGCGGCAGGAGAGGCGCTTTTCGCCTTCGGCCTGACCGAGCCTGACGCCGGGTCCGACTCCAGGAGCTCCAAGACCAAGGCCGAGAAAACCGCCGACGGCTGGGTCATCAACGGCTCCAAGATCTTCATCACCAACGGCTCGACCCCCATCACCTCGGGCATCATCGTGCAGACCGTGAGCGGCAAGGGCCCGGACGGCGCCCCCGAGTTCTCCTGCTTCATCGTGGAGCCCGGGACCCCGGGGTTCACGACCAAGACCATGCACAAGAAGCTCATGTGGCGGGCCTCCAACACCTCGGAGCTCTACTTCACGAACGTGAAGGTGCCCGATTCCGCCATGCTGGGCAAGCGGGGAGAAGGCTCCAAGCAGATGCTCAAGACCCTGGACTCGGGGCGGCTGAGCATCGCGGCCATGGGCCTGGGCTGCAGCCAGGGCGCATACGAGGCGGCCCTGTCCTACGCCCAGCAGCGCCGGCAGTTCGGCAAGCCCCTGGCCAAGTTCCAGGCCACGGCCTTCAAGCTCGCGGACATGGCCGTCAGGATCGAGCACGCCCGGTGGTTCCTCTACCGCGCCTGCTGGCTCAGGGACAAGGGGCTCGCCTTCGGCAAGGAATCCGCCATGGCCAAGCTCTATTGCTCCGAGGTCGCGCAGTGGGTGGCCAACGAGGCGGTTCAGATACACGGCGGGTACGGCCTGATGAAGGAGTTCGACGTGGAGCGCTTCTACCGGGACCAACGCCTGCTCCAGATCGGGGAAGGCACCTCCGAGATCCAGCGCCTGGTCATCTCCCGGGCCATCGGCTGCTGACCGGACGCCGGCCCGCCCCTTCCGGCATCCCTGACCAGAAGGCACCTGTGTTGGGCCTTGACAAATCAAGTGGCCGGGCCTATCCTCTTAAGGCATTAATACGGTTATGCCGGAGGACCCCATGCGGAACCCGCCCTCGGCCTGCGCCCCGACCGTCGTTTCCGCGATCCTGGCGTCGCTTCTGAGCCTGGCTGCCGGCCCCGCGGCCACGGCTGGTTCGCTCGAGGCGGACGCCGCGGCCTTCAAGACACGCCTCGCCGCGGAGACGGCCGGCCCGAACTACAACGAGCACCTCTCGCTCGACCTGGACAAGGACCTCGCGACCCTCGAGGCGCGGGCCAAGGGCGACCCGTCCCTCCTGGCGGACCTCATGACGCTGCGGGCCAAGGTGGTCCCTGATTTCTACCGGCCCAATGCCACCAAGAACCCGGAACTGTTCAAGGAGATGCGCTGGTCCGAATTCGTGGCCCTGCGCAACGCCGACATGGACCGGACCCATCCCCTGCTCTTCAGCGCCGAGAAGGCCGCCTGGGCGACGGGGACGGACAGCCCGGACTTCGTGTCAACGGACCCTGGCGCGGACGGCCGCCGCCTGACCACGGCCGAGATCGTGGCCCTGTGGCGCAAGTTCCAGGCCGCGTCCCAGTCCGCTCCTGAGGCGTTGGGCGCGGACATGTCCGCCATGAAGGCCCTGCTCGACCGCATCGGCCGCCGCATCGGGAGCAAGGACGCCGAGGACCGGCGGACAGCGGCCAAGGACCTCGCGCTCCTCTTCGAGAACATGAACCAGGCCGACGTGGGAGCGATGTCGCGCAAGGACCCCGAGATGCTCCGTGACCTCCTCGCCGGCATGAGCAAGCTGAGGGATAACGCGGACCCGGGTATGCAGAAGTGGCTCCACCAGGAGGGGTCGGTGGAGCGCTTCGACCAGAAGCTCTTCGAGCTCACCACCGACCCGAACCTATCCCAGGTCCACGCCCTGATGCGCGGCTTGAAGCCCCCGCCGGGTCTCCAGCCCAAGGGACAGGCCGGAACGGATCCTGACGCCCCCCAGCCCTCCTGGTGGGACGGCTTCACGGCCGCGGGGGCGGCCAGGCTTCAGCGCGATGCCATGCTCAAGGAGCAGGTGGACCTCTCCCTGCGCCTGCTGTGGCAGGGAGACTCGGGAAGCACGCAGGGGTTCTCCGACCTCCCACCCGCGGTCCAGGAACTGATCGAGGGCGGCGACAGACTGGCCGATCCTCTTTCGCGCGAAGCCTGGCTGGTCGAAGTCCGCCGCCAGCTCGACGGGTCCAAGAACGCCAAGGAGCTGGACTCCCTCGTCAAGGCGGTGGCGGCCAAGGGAGCGCTGTTCGCGGAGATGTCTCCCGAGGAGGCCGCGGAGGACCCCGCTGTCAAGGCCCTGGCCGAGTTCCGCGACAAGCATCGGCAGTTCATGGAGACCTACTCCATGATGAAGGGCATGTCCGCCCAGTACACCATCTGGCTGCGCGATAATCTGGCCGCCCTGCCGGACGGCGCCCGGGTGGACAGCCGCACCCTCGGCATCCATCCCGACACCCTCCCCCGCTTCAACCCCGAGGAACGCTCGCTCGTCAAGAGGACCCGGGACATCGGCGGCGCGCCCCATGTCGGGCTCGAGTACACCGCCAACTGGAACTACAAGGACGGCCGCGGGACCGTGAAGATGACCAAGTTCTGGACCTCCGAGACCGGGCCGGGCGGGGTGACGGTGCCCGTCACCTACACGCTCGACCCCCAAGGCGCGATCAAACAGCGCGACATCTACCTGGAGAAGGAGGAGGGCGGGTACGCGGCGGTGACCGAGGAGGGCGAGTTCGACGAGACCGGCAGGCTCGCCAAGGGCAAGGTCACGACGGCGGGCCGGAACACGTTCGAGCTGGTGGACTCCGAGGACGAGGAAGTGGACCTCGGCAACGGCAGGATCAGGCGCACCCGGCGCATGTACGACAAGGCCGACCAGGACCAGGAGGGCAAAATCAGGACCCGCCAGAGGATCGTCGAGCTCCTCGACAAGGCTGACCGCCGCCTCCTGGCGCGCCGGACCTCGCAGATCGACCCGGCGTCCGGGAAGGAACAGCTCCGCGCCACCGTCCACTTCGACGACAAGGGCGAGACGGCCGCCCTGGAGACCGCGGCCCTCGGCCCTGACGGCAAGGTCCTCAGGAGCGACGAGTGGTTCGTCGGGCGGCTCAAGCCCAGCGGCTGGATCTACGACCCGGAGACGGGCGAGTCCTACAGCGCCCGGGACCCGGAACACGCCCGGCACATCGAGCGCGTCGTGGCCAAGCTCCAGGAGTACGCCCCCCATTGGGTGCACCGGGTGACGGACCGCAAGACCAGCATCCAGAAGACCCTGCTCGTGGGCGAGGTGCAGTGGGAGGCCGCCGACGCCGAGGACCCCGGAAAGGGCTCGGGGCCGGTCCTCATCGGCCCGGGACTCTACGAGCTGCAGACGGACATCGACAAGCCGGAGCGCCCCATCACCTTCCAGATCGAGCTCGGCCCCCTCAAGGGCCTGCCTCGCCAGGTCCGGCTCGAGACCCTCAAGGGAT
Source organism: Elusimicrobiota bacterium (assembly GCA_016234805.1). Taxonomy (GTDB): domain Bacteria; phylum Elusimicrobiota; class Elusimicrobia; order UBA1565; family UBA9628; genus JACQWX01. The sequence goes on along the minus strand of JACRNU010000056.1, from coordinate 20,304 downwards.
TCGTGGAGCAGATGCGCCGAGCCTACGCGCGCTATCAGCCCGAGGTGATCGCCATCGGCTTCTGGGGCGCCGACGATGTCGGCGGCAACCCGGACGCGCTGGTCGCCTTCCTCGACGAGGCCGTGGATCAGGCCGCCCTTCAGGGTCTCGACCCCGTGGTCGTGCTCAACGCCCAGGACCAAGGCAAGGCCCCCTATCTCGTCACCTTCGTGGACAAGGACCGCAAGCCGGTCCACCGATACTATGCCTCGTACAGGGAGTTCAGCGGGTACGGCTCCAACCCCTGGGGCTCCGGCAGGGTGAACAAGGGCAAGAGCGTGCCCCACGGCCTGACCGTGTTCGGCATGCGCGCCGACGGTTCCAGGGGGAGCATGCCCCTGCGCCACATCGTGAGCCCGACCGAGGTCTATCTGCCCAAATGGCGCGTGAGCGTGGACAACTACATCTTCGGGACGGACTGGGGCCCGACCTTGAACAACCTCCTGGGAGCCCGGCAATTCGAGAGGCAGGACTTCGTCCAGTTCCTCTCCGACGAGAATGGGAAGTTCAAGCGGGAAGGCGATCTCATCGTCGGGGACTGGAAACAGACCCACGACGGGCCCACGGTCTTCAAGGTCGTCTGGGACTCGGTGGACAAGGCGGGGGAGACCATCGTGGCTTTCGGGGGCGTGGCCATCGGGGCCGTCATGTACGCCGCGGCCGAGGCCGACGACTTCATGGCCACCGGGATGGAGGACGCTATCGGAACCGCCCTTGAGCAGAACGCCGACCCGGGCGTGGCCCGGCGCTACAAGCAGCAATTGGAAGAACAGCGGGCGTTCCGCGTGGCCTTCAAGGAGAACCTCAAGGAATCCGTGGTCGCCAACGCCGCCATGAATCCCCTGGTGGCGAGCTGGCGCCGCCTCGGCATGAGCGAAGAGGACATCGCCCTGGAGATGAAGAAGCACGGCCAAAGCTACGTCTTCGAGGCCCCCAACGTCATGGCCCGTCAAGCCGTGGCTTCGGATTCGTGGGCGGAGAAGATGCTGTGGGGAGGGGCCTCCGCGTTCACCAACCTCGGCCTCCAGACCGGCAAGGGCCTGGCCGTGTACGGCCCGCTGGGCAACATCGGCGCGCCCCGGGCGTGGGTCGTCAACGGCGTTCCCAAGGTCGGGCCGGTGTGGTCCGCCACCGCGGGCGGCGTCCCCAGGGTCGTCATGGGCCAGCTCACCGCGCCTCAGAGCGCGCTGACCGGCATCTGGAACACGGGCTTTCAGACCACGATGGGCGCGCTGGGCATCCACGGCGCGGCCGAGACCACCCTCGGCCAGGGAGGCATCGTCGACGCGGCGGTGAACCTCTTCGGCAAGGGCGGGCCCGACGCCGAGCTCGCCTTCTATCAGTCGCTCAACAATTTCACGGCCGCGACCGTGCCCTATTTCGCCGGGATCATGGCCTCCAGGCGCAAGGGGGGGGCGCCGAACCTCAATGAGAAGCCGGGCGTCCAGCCCCACGAGCTCGTCACGCGCGCGGCGCTCGCCGAAAGGGTGCTCAAGACAGGCGTGAACGAGGCCCAGGTGAAGGCTCTCAACCAGGCCCATGAGGTCGGCCTCGGCGAGCCTGGCAAGAACGGCCAGCCCGCCTCGGTCGGGAACTACACCACGAACCACATCCTGCGCAAGGCCCGCATCCTCAAGCAGGCCGGCTTCACCCCGGAGCAGATCCGCGCGCTCATGGAGGCGGATGTGGTCGGCGTCCCGCCGGCAGAGACCGCTTCGACGCAGCCGGGCAGGCACGACATCCTGGACAACCCCGGCTTGGTGAAGGTCCGGCGGGACTCCACGGGAAAGATCATCAAGGTCGAAGTCAGCGAAACGGCGGTCACCCAGGCCTTCGAGATCGCCAAGCGGACGCGGGACAACCAGCGCGTGGCCGCGGAGGGCATCCTGCGCAGGACGGGCATCGCCAAAGGCGAGGTCTCCAGCGTCACCAAGGGCCAGCACCCGGACGGCCTCATCGAGCCCCAGCTCAGGGACTTCAAAGCCGGCGTGGACGAGAAGTTCACCCGGAAAAACGGGGAAGGCAAGAATTACGACACCTTGAACAAGATGACCGACATGAGCCGTGGCCGCATCAGCGTCGACTCCTTCGGGGAGGTCCAGCGGGTCGTCATCGAGATGCTCAAGCCCGAGAACGCGGGCGCGCTCCGGGTCAAGAGCATCACCTACCCCAGGGACACACCGCCTCAGCTGGTGGCGCAGATGAAGGCCGCCTGCCCGGGCTGCGACATCCAGCCGAACACCAAGCAGCCCAACTACCCGCGCATCCATCTCGACGTGCTCGACCCCGCGACCGGGATGGTCCACGAATGGCAGGTAGGCACCAAGGCCTACAACGAGCTCCAGCAGGTCCACAACATCGACATCAGCCGCCTGCCGCCGGAGATCCAGGGACGCCTGGCGAGCCTCGACCCGTTCGGGGTCAAGGACGGGAAGGCCTATTTCCACCTGCTCGAGTACGACCTCTTCGCCCTGAACATCGAGAAGAAGCATCCCCAGATCGCAAAGCGCTTCGGAGTGGACAGGTTCCTCGAGGAATTCAACAACTCCGCTCGCGCCACGAACGGATGGACCACGGACGCCTCCGGGAAACCCCTCAGGAACACCAAGAGCACGCCCGAACTCGGGAAGTGGGCGCAGGACATCCTCCAGGACTTGGCGAAAGAACAGCCCGGCCTCTTCGACCATCTGGGACATGACTGATCCGGACCAGAGTCCCGGATGCATCCTATATGTCTGGGACAACAACTTGCAGAGCGTGGCCGGGGCCTACCAGGAGGTCCGCGAGGGAGGCCCGCCGCCGTGCGCGGACGTGACGGGGACCTTCCCGCCGTCCTCGCGCGAGGCATTCCGCGCCGAGCTTCTCTCGGGTCATCCAGCCCCGCGCTTCGCCGTGGGCGAATGGGCGGCTTCCTCCCTGGAGGAGTTCTACCGCACGCGCTACGGTTGGACCGACGAGGACTTCGAGGAGTCCCGCCGCCAAGGCCCCCCACCGATCGAGGAGCGGGCTTCCGGTGTGGACGCAGCCCTGAGCCTCGCCGCGGAGATCGAGGTCGGGGTCCTGGGACAGAAGACCGGCGCCCCCGCGGACCGGGACGCCTTTCGCAAGGAACTCGAGGCCGAGATGGTCCGCCGGCAAACGGTGAATGTGTCGGACGTCCCCCTGTGCTGGGGCAGACTCACGGTACCGGGGCCCGCCGCCGTAACCGCGGCCCTGGCCCTCTTCATCGAGCGCTTCCCGGCCGGGATCGGCGCGATCCAGGTCCCGCCCGGCGGCTTGGACCTCATCCCCCTCGGGACAGGGGAAGTCCCCCTCAGGGTCACGGAGCAGGAGACTCTGGAATCAGGGTCGGTCCGGTTCGAGGTCCGGGATTCCGGGACAAAGGCCTCCACCCTCTGGACCATCCGGCCGCGACGGCTGTAGTCAGTCCTCTTTGGAGTCCTTGACCCTGGGCGGCTTGCCCGCGGCCAGCCAGTCCAGGTAGGCGTCCACGAAGGGGTCGAGGTCCCCGTCCATCACGGAGTCCACCTGCGAAGTCTGCTGTCCCGTGCGCAGGTCCTTGACCATCTGGTAGGGCATGAAGACATAGGACCGTATCTGGTTGCCCCACGAGATGTCGCCCATGTCGCCGTAGTGCTTCTCCATGGCCGACCGCTTCTTGTCGAGCTCGATCTCGTAGAGCTTGGCCTTGAGGAGCTTGGTGGCGTTGACCCGGTTCTGGAGCTGGCTGCGCTCGGTCTGGCAGGTGACCACCAGGCCCGTGGGGAGGTGGACGAGCCGGACCGCGGTCTCGACCTTGTTGACGTTCTGCCCGCCGGCGCCGCCGGAGCGGAAGGTCTCGAACCTGACGTCGCCCTCCCCGAGCTGGATGTCGATGTCGTCTTCGATGTCCGCGAGCACGTCGATGGAGGCGAAGGAGGTGTGCCGCCGCTTGTTGGCGTCGAACGGGGAGATGCGCACCAGCCGGTGCACCCCCATCTCGCCCTTGAGGCACCCGTAGGCGTTGTCCCCGCGCACGAAGGCGGTCGCGCTCTTGATCCCGGCGCCTTCTCCCTTGAGCATGTCGGTCAGCTGGAACTCGAAGCCCCTGCCCTGGGCCCAGCGCGTGTACATGCGCAGGAGCATCTCGTTCCAGTCGCAGGCCTCGGTCCCGCCGGCCCCGGCGTGGAAGCTGATGATGGCGTCGCAGGAGTCGAGCTCACCCGAGAGCTTGAGGCTCGTGTCCATCTCGTGCACGAGCTTCGCGAGGGTCCCGAGGCCCTTGCGGGCCTCCGCGAGCTCGCCGCCGTCTCCGCACTCCGAGGCGAGGTCCAGGTGCGCCTTGAGATCGTCCGCGGTCCGGGAGGCCTTCTCCCAGCCCTTGAGCTTGCTCTTAAAGTGGTTGAGCTCCTTGGACTTCTTCTTGGCCCGGTGGGAGTCGCTCCAGAATCCCGGGGTCGCGGTCTCGGCCTCCCGGACCTCGACTTCCTTGCGCAGGGTCGGCAGGTCCAGGAGCTTGGCCAGGCGGTCGAGCTTCTCCCGCTCCCTGCCCAGCTCCTCGACCGTCTTCCTGTAAAGGTCCTCCGCCGCTCCCTTGAACATGGTTCAACCGGCCAGCAGGTCCCTGAGCTCGCGCAGAGCCTCGATGGTCTCTTTGGAGAAGGCGGCCGGGCTGGCGCGGTAGGCCGCGCGCAGGTCCGTGAGAGCGGCCTCGCACTCGGCCTTGAGGGCCTCGTCCGTGGGATCGCCCTCAGCGAGCTTCTCCTGGAGCGCGGCCACGGCCTTCTCCACGCCGGCCCGGTCGGTCAGCGGGACCTTCGTCGTCATCCGGCCGGGGCGGGATCGACGACCTTGAAGACCAGGTCGCCCGGGCGGACCTTCTGCTCCACCTTGAGGCTGATGACGTCTCCGGCCTTGCCTTCCTGCGCAGGCACGCGGTTGATCTGCATGGAAGACACCGCGTGGACCAGTTCTCCCGCCTTGCCCTTGATGCGGAGCTTGTCCCCCACCTTGACCGGCTCGGTGAGCTTGATCATGCTCACGCTGATGTTGCTGAAGAAATGATCCACTGCTCCCACCTGCTGCTCAGCCATGACGCCTCCTTCGACAATATGTCCTTGGTTCCAACGGTATGATATCAAACCAATGCCGGACCGCGCCGCCATCCGAAGGGTCGCGGCGTGCAGACGCGCGGTCCGGTCCACGTCCGCGCTGTAGCCGCCGCCCAAGGTGACGACGAGGGGTGTCGTGCGCCTGCGGCAGGAGGCGCAGATCAGTTCGTCCCTCTTGAGGATCCCTTCGTCCGTCAGCCTCAATCCCCCCAGAAGGTCGCCCTCAGCCACATCGACGCCCGCCTGGTAAACGACAAGGTCGGCCCCATGCTCGAAGACCCTGGGCAGATGCCGTTCCAACGCACGGAGGTACTCGTCGTCTTTGGTCCCATCCGGAAGGCCGACGTCCAGGGTCCCGCGTTCCTTCGGGAACGGGTAGATGCTCTCCTGGTGCATCGAGAAGGTGAAGACCTCGGGCCGGCCGCGGAAGATGGCCGCGGTGCCGTTGCCCTGGTGCACATCGAGGTCCACCACGGCCACACGCTTGATTCGTCCGTCACCCAGCAGCTTGGCGATGGCGCATGCGATGTCGTTGAGCACGCAGAAGCCCTCGGCGTGATCCGCGAACGCGTGGTGGCTTCCCCCTCCCACATGCAGGCCCACCCCGCGCTCGAGCGCGTCCTCCGCTGCCAGGATCGTGCCTCCGGCCTGCAGGCGGTGAGCCAGGGAGACCTCCGGAGAGAACGGCATCTCCATGAGGGTCTCGTCCGCCAGAGCCATGCGGCCCGAGAGCACCTTGTCCACCCACCCCGCATCGTGGGCCAGGAGCAGGTCCTCCCGCGAGGCGGGCTCGGGCTCCACGAACTCACCCGCGCCGGCGAGCAGGGCCGCGGCCAGGGCGAATTTCCGCGTGGGGAACACATGGTCTCCGATGTCCACGACGTACTTGGGAGAGAAGACGAAGCGCGGAGACTTGGCCGTCCCGGTCATGCCTTTCGCGAAGCCAGCCGCAGGCCGGCCAGGGCCAGGACCAGGGCGGAACAGCACGCGCCGAACCAGTCGCCGAAGCGGCTGTAGGGCGAGCGCCGCGGGAAGGGGTCTTCCAGTGGCACCTCCGCGTCGAGCCGGCCTCGCTCGTTCAAGGCAAGGCTCGCGGTCACGAACCCCCAGGGGTCGATGACCCCCGAGATGCCGGTGTTGCCGCAGCGCACCACGCTGACCCGGTTCTCGATGGCGCGGAAGAAGTTCGAGCCGAAGTGGAGATGCGGGCCCCAGGTGTCCTTGTACCAGCCGTCGTTGGTGACGTTGACGACCGCCACGGCCCCGCGTCCCACGTCCGCCCTGTTCCAGCGGGGGAATGTCGCCTCGTAGCAGATGCCCACAGCGGTAGTCCCGAGCGGGGTCCGGAGCAGATCCTGGCGCGCCTGACCAGGGACCAGATCCCCCATCTGGTTGAGGATGCCGATGTGGTCCGCCAGGAACTTGAACGGCACCCACTCGCCGAAGGGCACGAGCTGGCGCTTGTGGTAGGTCCCGGCCACCCGGCCGTCCGCCCCGACCAAAAGGGCGGAGCAGCGCCTGAGGCCGTCCAAGCCCTGCGAGACCACTCCCACGATCTGAGGGGCCCCGAGCTTGCGAGCCCAGTCCGAGACCAGCGGCGGCTCGGTCCCCTCGTCCACCATCCAGGGGAGCGCGGATTCCGGCCAGACCACGAGGTCCGGCTTGACGGTCCTCGGCCGGGACAGGAGGTCCTCGTAGACCGCCTTGATCTCGGACTCGAAACGCTCGTCCCACTTGCGGTACTGGTCGATGGCGGGCTGGACGAGCTCGAGTCTCACCTTCGGCGGGGCGTTCCCCGCCGAAGGTGAAGCCGTTCTTCTTAAGAACTCCTCCCTTCGGACCAATTCGAAGGAACCATAAACCCAGACCCCGGCCAGCAGGGCCAGGACCGCGGCCGCGTTGACCACGGACCTTCCCTCCTCCTCCCAGGCGTCCCGGAGCACGGCATTGGCCGCGAGCACGATGAACCCCAAGGCGTGCGGACCCGCGAGCGCTCCGACCTGAATGAGGGACGGGAACTGGAACTGCGTGTAGGACAGGAGGTCCACGGTCAGCCGCGGCGTCCACCAGACCGAGGCCGCGGTGACCGAGGTCCAGACAGCGGCCCACACCCAGGGCCGCAGGGCCCGGCTTGGCGCGAGCCACCAGCCCAGGACGCCGATGAGCCCCCAGTTGAGGCCAAGGAAAAGCGCCAGACTCACCAGGGCCCCCACGGCGACCGGCGCGGGGATGCGCGCGAAGATGCAGGTCTGATAGATCCAGTGCAGCAGGACGCCGTGGAACCCGGCGCCCGCGGCCAGGCCCGCGGCCAGGGCAGACCTCCAGGAGGCGCACCGGAACCAGACCCCGAAGAGCGGGGCGAGGCTGATCCAAGCCAGAAGGCACAGTCCGGGCTTGGGAAGGGAGAGCGCGGTCAGGGCTCCGCTAAAAAAGCAGAGAAGGATAGGACCTAGCTGCCGTGGCACTTCTTGTATTTCTTCCCGGAACCGCAGTAGCAGGGATCGTTGCGGCCGATCCTCTGCACCTCGGCCTTCGGCTTGGGCGCCGGAGGCTTGGTCAACGAAGTCTTCCCGGAGGATGGAGCCCCTGCCCCTGACGCGTCCCCCGAGCCTTCCTTCACGGCCGCGGCCTGCGGCGGCGGGGGCGGCATCCTCGGCGCCTGGACCTTGAAGACGTACTCGACGCTCTGCTCGCGGATGCGGCCGAGCATGACTTCGAACATGGCGAAGGATTCCTTCTGATATTCGATCTTGGGGTCCTTCTGCCCGTAGGCGCGCAGGTGGATGGACTTCTTGAGATGGTCGAGGTCGTATAGGTGGTTCTTCCAGGCCCGGTCGATCATCTGGAGGAGGACCATCTTCTCGATCTCGCGGAAATCATAGCCCTCGAACTCCGCGGGGCGCTTGGCGTAGATGTCCTTGACCTCCACGAGGAGCTCGTCCCGGAGCTTGTCCTGCGTGAGGGTGCGCAGCTCCTCGGGCTTGGGGCTGAAGGCGATGCCGAAGGTGCGGCTCAAGTAGGCGTGCAGGGAACCGACGTCCCAGCTCTCCGGGTACTTGCTCTCCGGGGCGAAGGCGTCGAGCTTCTCCGAAACCTCTTCCTCGATCATCATGAGGACGCGCTTCTCGACCGACGCTCCGTCGAGGATCTCGTTGCGCAGGCCGTAGACCACCTGGCGCTGGCGGTTCATCACGTTGTCGTATTCCTGGAGCTGCTTGCGGATGTCGAAGTTATGGGTCTCGACGCGGCGCTGGGCCTGCTCGATCTGCCGGCTGACCAGCGGCGACTCGATGACCTCGTCCTCCTGCATCCCGAGCCGTTCCATGATGTTGGCCAGGCGCTCCCCGCCGAAGAGCCGCATGAGCTCGTCGTCGAGCGCGAGGTAGAACCGCGAGGATCCGGGGTCTCCCTGGCGGCCGCACCGGCCGCGGAGCTGGTTGTCGATGCGCCGGGCCTCGTGGCGCTCCGTGCCCAGGATGTGCAAGCCGCCCAGGGCGACCACGGCCTTGTACTCCTCCGGGTCCTGGGGGGTGCCGCCGAGCAGGATGTCCGTGCCGCGGCCGGCCATGTTGGTGGCGATGGTCACCGCGCCCTTGCGGCCGGCCTGCGCGATGATCTGCGCCTCCATCTCATGGTACTTGGCGTTGAGGACCTGGTGAGGCACGCCGATGTTGCGCAGCATGGCCGCGATCTTCTCGGACTTCTCGATGGAGCGGGTGCCGACCAGCACGGGCTGCCCCCCCTTCCAGAGCTCCGTAATCTCGCCGATGACGGCCTTGTACTTCTCACGCTCGGTGCGGTAGACGAAGTCCGGGAAGTCCTGCCGGACCATCTTGTTGTGGGTCGGGATCTCGCAGACCTCGAGCTTGTAGATCTCGAAGAACTCGTCCGCCTCCGTCATCGCGGTGCCGGTCATGCCCGCGACCTTGCGGAAGAGCTTGAAGAAGTTCTGGAAGGTGATGGTGGCCAGCGTCTGGTTCTCCTCCCGCGGCGGGAGGTTCTCCTTGGCCTCGACCGCCTGGTGGAGCCCCTCGGACCAGCGCCGGCCCGGCATGAGCCGGCCCGTGAACTCGTCGACGATGATGACCTCGCCGTCCTTGACCACGTAGTCCACGTCGCGGTGGTAGAGGTGGTGGGCCCGCAGGGCCTGGGTGATGTGGTGGACCCACTCCCCCTCCAGGTCGTCGTAGAGGTTCTGGAGGTTGAGGAGCTTCTCGCACTTCTGGATGCCCCCCTCGGTGAGGACCGCGGAGTGGTTCTTCTCGTCGATGATGGCGTCGTGCCCGAGCCCAAGGTCCTCGCCGGAGTACTTCGCCTTGATCTCGTCCTCCTCCGTGACCTTGCGGACGTCGATGACCGGCATGATCCGGTTGATGAGGGCGTAGCGGTCCGTGGACTTCTCGGCCGCGCCCGAGATGATGAGCGGGGTCCGGGCCTCGTCCACGAGGATGGAGTCCACCTCGTCGACGATGGCGTAGTTCAGGGGCCTGAGCACCCGGTCTTCGGCGTGCACCACCATGTTGTCGCGCAGGTAGTCGAAGCCCACCTCGTTGTTCGTGACATAGGTGACGTCGCAGCGGTAGGCCGCGTGGCGCTCCGCGTTGTGCATGTCGTGCTGGACGAAGCCCGCGGTCAGGCCCAGGTACCTGTAGACCGGGCCCATCCACTCCGAGTCGCGCTTGGCCAGGTAGTCGTTGACCGTGACCACGTGCACTCCGCGGCCCGTCAGCGCGTTCAGGGCCACCGGAGCCGTGGCCACCAGGGTCTTGCCCTCGCCCGTGCGCATCTCCGCGAGCGAGCCGTCGTGGAGGACCATGCCCCCGAGCATCTGGACGTCGTAGTGGCGCAGGCCGATGGTGCGTTTGCCCGCCTCCCGCACCAGGGCGAACATCTCGGGAAGGACCTCGTCCAAGGCCTCCTTCTCGAGCTTCTTGTAGACCTCGAGCTCCTCTTCCTTGGTCGGCTCCGGCACGCCTTCCATGCGCTCACCCACCCGGGTCCTGAGCTCCGAGACCTTGGCCCGGACCTCCTCCTCGGAGAGCTTCTCGAACTGGGCGGAGAAGGCGTTGAGCAGCTCCATCGCGGACTTATAGCGCTTGAGGTGGCGCTCGCTCGAGGTGCCGAAAAGGGCCTCAAAAAGCTTCTTGATCATGTTGGACTGCCGCGATTCTAGCATTTCGCCGGGTGGCGGCCCAAAGCCGCCCGGCCGACCCTTTAGGAATTCGAATATTTCCCGCGCAGCCATTTCGCAGAACGCGATACCCGCCAGGGAACGCCCTGTCGGACATCTCCACAGAATTTTGATAAAATCCGGCCATGACCCTTGAATCGTCCTGGAAGACCGCGACCCGCGGATGTCTGACGGCCCTGACCGCGAGCGCTTTCCTCTCCGGCTGCGCTGGTGGAATGTCCATGCCCTCGCGGCAGGACCCCTTCAGCGGGCTGGGACTGCCGCAGGCCCAGGCCGGCTACCCGGACTTGAGCATCGCCCTCGTCGCGTCCGTGAACACGAAGGCAACGGTCGATCTGGGCCACAGGAACCTGGCAGGCAAGATGACGGACGATTGGCTCAAGCAGGATTTCGAGTTTTTCCAGCGTCATTTCGGCAAGGTCGTCCACGCGGGGTCCATCCCCGAGGCCTGGGCCGCCGGCGTGGACCTCGTGGCCGTCTACGACGTCTACGAACAGTCCGGCATGTCCTGCAAATACGACGAGACCGTCGTCTTCCTCCTTCCCAACGGGGCCGAGCTCGACCGCGTCCGCGGCGCGACGGACACCTCCATGCTGTTCGGGGGCACCGACTGGCTGAGGAAGTGCGTCGGGGACGTGCAGTCCCAGCTCGCCGCCGGCATCACCGGTTCGAAAAAGCTGCGCGAGTTCGCGCAGAACAAGACCGTGGGGATCCCGATCGTTGTCCAGAAGCCGTCGGCGCCGATCCTCCCCGACATCCTCCGTCCGAGCATGACCGCCAAGTCCGACGAGTCCGCCTTCGCGATCGTCGTCGGGATCGAACGCTACGCGCGCATCCCGCAGGCGGATTTCGCGGAACGGGACGCGCAGTCCATGACCGAGCACCTTCTCGCCATGGGAGTCCCCCGCCGGAACATCATCCACCTCGCAGGCCAGGAGGCCAGCTACTCCTCCCTGAAGAAATACCTGGAATCCTGGCTTCCCAAAAACGTCCAGTCTGGGAGCCGGGTCTTCTTCTACTTCTCGGGCCACGGTGCGCCGGATGTCGGGACAGGCGAGGCCTACCTCCTGCCCTGGGATGGGGACCCCGCCTTCCTAAAGGATACGGCCTATCCCACGAAGCGGCTTTACGAGCAGCTGGCGGGCCTGCCGGCCAAGGAGGTCGTCGTGGCCACGGACGCCTGCTTCTCCGGAGCCGGGGGCCGTTCCGTGCTGGCCAAAGGAGCCCGCCCGCTGGTCCTCAAGGTGGACACCGATCCCATCACCGCCGGAAACATCACGATCTTCGCGGCCTCCGCATCGGACCAGATCACGAGCACCCTGGAGGACAAGGGGCACGGCATGTTCACCTACTATTTCCTGAAAGGCTTGGGCGGGGAGGCGCGCGACGCCTCCGGACGCGTCACTGCCCAAGGCCTCCAAGACTACCTCAAGCCCAAGGTGCAGGACGCGGCAAGACGACAGAACCGGGACCAAGATCCAGCCCTGCACGGACCGGGAAGCCGGGAACTCGTCCGGTTCTGACTCCGAAAGGAAGGGCAGGAAGACCGCCGTTGCCGGGGCAGCAGTCCGGCAGCGTCAGCGTCCCGAGGATACAGGGATTGCGGCGGGGAGAGAGGCTTGAGGCGCGGGATGTCGATCCGCCCGGGCTCTCATGTGCCTGAGGAAGACGACGACGGTCAGGGCGCCGACCAGGACCGCGGCCAGCAGGGGCAGCCAGGGAAAGCCCTTCCAGCCCCGCCTGCTTCCAGCCCTTGCCAGGACCAGGAGCGCCCCGGCCGGGAGCATGCCCGCGCCGAGGATGGGGGTCTCCCTGTTGGCCGCCATCAGCCCCAGGAAGCCGAGGACGATCAGCATGCCTCCGAGGACCCCGAGCAACGAGTGGAGGACTCCGCTCATGGGACTGCCCGTTGGCCGCGATTGTTCCATAGGCCGATATCGTACCTCTTGCGATGGCGGCAGCGCCACAAGAACCCTCTGGGAGGATGGCTTTCGCTGATCGGGGCGGGAAAGGATTCCGCTACCAGTTCTTGCCGAGAAGGGAGATGATACCGTCCGCGAGCGAGGGGCTGGAGCCGGCATCGCGCCATCGCAGGACTTCCCGATCTTGAACCGAGACGACGAAGGCCTCCTGCTGCAGGACGGCCACCAAGACGCGGCGCGGCTCCGAGCGGTCGAGCCGGATGCTGGCCCTGGCCCTCTTGCAGGGGCCGAAAGGCCCGCCAGGCCCCCCGACCGAACAGCTTTCCAGGACCCGCCAGCCCGTCACGGCGCGACCCGCTGCCTCGTTGACCGAGAAGACGGAGTAGCCGGGGAGCAGCTTGAGAGGAAGAAATCTCCAGAATTCCGACTCCTGGGTCTCCCTGGGAAGGATCCAGGCCCGCTCCACGACTTCTGGAGAAGTGTCGAATCTTTGGCGAGCCATGCACCCGGCAAGGCCGGCCAGCAGCAGAAAGCCGGCTCCGACAGCCGGCGCTCCTCGAACGATCCGCGTCAAAGCCTTCATCCCCACTATATTAGGAAATTTACAACCGGCGTACTTAACGACACTTAACGACGCGATTGACACGCCGAACTCCTTCGGCTATCCTTGTCGCCATGAGAACCCTCCTCGTCATCGCCATCGCCACTTTCTGCGCAGCCAGCGGGGACGCCTTCCTCAGCAAGGGCATGAAGCAGTTCGGAGACGTCTCCGCCTTCGGGCTCTCGGAGCCCTGGAAGATCCTGGGCATGTTCCGCAACCCATGGGTCTGGATCGGAGTGTCCTTCGCGGCAGGATACTTCTTCCTATACACCTCGGCCCTCTCCTGGTCGGACCTGAGCTACGCCCAGCCTCTGACGGCCATGAGCTACATCTACGCCACTCTCATCGCGCGCTACGCCCTCGGCGAGAAAGTCGGGCCGATGAGGTGGCTGGGGGTGCTCGCCATCGTGGCCGGAGTGGTCCTGATCTCCCAGGACAAGCGCGGGCTCACCCAGCCCTGACGCCCGGGACAAGGACCTGGCGCGGCCAGGGCGCCGCGTCCGTTCCCAGCCAGAATCGCTTCTCCAGCCGGAAGCGTTCCGCGAGGGCCTTGTCATCGTTCTTGAGGCGGGCGGCGGGGCGCCTCTGGAAGCGTATCCCCTGCTCGACGACATCCAGAAGGTTCCCGTCGACGTCCGAGACGTAGTAGACCGAGCGGCTCGCGATCGAGACAATGTCGCCGTGGGTCTGTCGCCACACCAGCCGGACGGGCTGGCCGGGCTTCCCCTGCGCATCAAGACCTCGGAGAACATAAAAGACGCGGGTCGTGCCGTCGGGACCGCGGCCGGACAGGCTGCGCAAGGCCCGCGAGGGGGTGTCGGCCGGCAGTCCCACCAGATTATCGGCAAAGTTCCCCTTGGAAGTCCCGGTCCGGACGTTGACCTTCGCCTGCACGGCAAGCATCGCTTTGGTCATGACCTCGGAAGCCGCCGCCATCACCGACCCCGCGACGCCCATGCCGGCCGCCATCTTCAGGTCTTCGTCGCCGCCGCGTGCGAATCCGGGGCCGTGGAAGCGCTTCTTTCCCCAGGGGTCCGACTCGACCACATCATCGCCGCCCGGGCGGCCGGCGTTCATCATGTCCTGGGCGGCGGAGCCCATGATGGTGGGCACAGGAAGGTCCTCGCCGGCCGAAACGGCGCGCAGGATCAAAGCCTTGAGAGCGGCGGCCTCCCGTGCGCCGCGCCCGGCCTGCGATCCTTGTCCCTGGACCGCGGCGGGAGCGACACAAAGTCCCTCCATCAGGAGGACGGCCAGAATCGGGCCTCCGAAATGACTTGGGGGTTTCGGATGGGCTCTAATCACATGAGCACGGAATCCAAGGTATGGTATGATTCGATTCGGCGATGTCTCCCTTCGCGGCCCTTCATGCTCTGCTCTTGTCTTGGCATTATCGTTCCTTCGTCAAGACCCTGATGGGCTGCCTGGCCGCCATGACGCTCCTCCTCTTCCTCGTTCATCTCGCCACGGGAGGGTTCGACTCTCAGCCCAAGGAATGGGAGTTCTCGGCGGTCGCAGGGGGATCCCTTCTGCTTGCGATCGTCCTGCATCGCCGCCTCCCGAAAGCGCCCTGACGATGCTCGGGCTTCTTCTTCGTCTCCGGTCCCGTGCTCAGGCTCCTTCCGCGGTATTATAGCGCAATCGAGGGAGAACAGGGACCAGGAACCCGTCCTGCACGGCTCAGGGGGTCTTCAGGTAAGCCCGCGTGATGCGGTCGCCGGGCTCGATACGGTCCACGACCTCCATGCCGCGGGTCACCCGGCCGAACACGGTGTAGCGGCCGTCGAGGTGCGGGGCAGGGACATGGGTGATGAAGAGCTGGCTGCCTCCGGTGTCCTTGCCCGCGTTGGGCATTCCCACCGTGCCGCGGTCGAAGGCCAGGGGATTGATCTCGTCGGGCAGGGTGTAGCCCGCGTCGCCCCAGCCGCTGCCGCGGGGGTCGCCGCCCTGGATGACGAACCCGGACACCACCCGGTGCCAGGTCGTGCCGTCATAGGCCCCCGAGCTCACCAGGGAGGCGAAGCTCGCGGCGTGGGCGGGAGCGTCGCTCCCCGCCAGGGTGAGCTCGATCTCCCCCTTCTCGGTCTCGAGGACGACCACGGCATCGGCCCCGGGAGAGGAGAAGGGCGGGTGCTGCCTGGAACGGGGAGCGAGCTTGCCGCTGCGCGGTCCGGACCGGCCCTCGGGGTGGGCGCGGTCGACGGCCTCGAGGGTCTCGTAGACCTGCTGGCGCAGCTCGTCGAACTCCGCGACCGCGGGATTCTTGAGGGCTTCCTCCAGGGGCTCGATGAAGGCCGCGGACTTCCGGGCACCGGCCGCATCCACCGCGGTGCCGAGGACCTCCAGCGGAGCCTTGGGGTCGGCCAGGACAACGGCGAGGTCAACGTCCGAGAACGACGCGGTGGAACGCGCCACAGCCTCGAGCGCGGCGGCCGCGATCCTGGGGTCGGAGTCCTTGAGCCCCTCCCTGAGCATGGCCTCCCCGCCGGCCAATCCCCCGAGCGCCAGGTACGCCTTCGAGCGCACCCACCAGTTCGGGTGGGTCCGCTCCTTGGAAAGCAGGGGAACAGCCGCGTCTTTGAGGACCTTGGCCGCGGCCTCCACTGCCGAGGCCCGGACCATGGGGGAGCCCTCGGACAGCAGGGGCGTGACCCGGCCGGCCATTTCCAGCTTGCCGGAAGCCCCGGCTGCCTCGGCCGCGGCAGCGCGGACGTGGAGCGAATCATCGGTGAAGAGCGTCGGGGCGATGAGGTCCGGCCTGCCGGCGATCCCCAAAGCCTTGACCGCCTCGGCCCGGACCAGGGGGTGGCCGTCCTTGGAGGCCTGGCCCAGGACCTCCGCAGGCGCGGCCTCGCCCAGCTGGCCCAGGGCCCTCACCGCGAAGAACCGCGTCCAAAGGTCCTCGTCTCCAGCCGCGGCCGCGAGGCCGCCGGCGGCGCGCGGCTCGGGCCAACGGGAAAAAGCGTAGACCGCGCGCCATCGCACCCCGGGCTCGGCATCCTTGAAGAGCGCGGTCAGGGCCGAGACCGTGGCCGTGGAATGATCCGGAACGCGCTTGAGGAACTTCAGGCGGAACAGGGCCAGGGCAGCCTCTCCGCGCAGACGACTGTCCGCCGAGGCCAGCAGGCCGGCCAGCGTCCTCTCCGCGGCCCGGCCGCCCGTCTTGCCGAGAGCCGCGGCCGCTTCGGGCCGCAGGGACGCGGGGGCCTTCCTCGCCAGGCCGGCCAGGGAGGAGGAGACCTTGTCCCGGTCACCGTCTCCCAGCGAATCGGTCATGGCCGTCTGCCCGAGGGCGAACACGGCCTCGGCCCGGACCGACCGGTCGCGGTCATAGAGGCCCACGGCCAGGGAGCGCAGGTACGCCGGAGACTGGACTCGACCCATGGCGCGAAAGGCCTCGGCCCGGGTCTTGGCGTCCCGTGAGTAAGCGGCGCGGCGCAGGATCGCCGAGTCCCGGACCCGGCCGGCCTCTTCCGCCCGGATGTCCTTCAGAGAGACCTCCCTGGCCGCGGGGCGGTCTTTTGCCCTTCGGACCGGAGCGCCGGCCCAGGCCGTATCACAGCAAAGCAAGGTCGCCAGAATGCCCAAGCACAAGGAATGCCTCATGCAAAGAATTATAATATTCCCGCTCTTCGGCCACAACCATGAAGCCTTCCCGCTGCGCCTCTCTGACGCTGACCATCGCGGTCCTGGGGATGGCGGGGTGCGTCTCGCTCGATGAGGCTCCGATCCCCTCCGGCGCGGTCCGGCCGGACCAGCGCACCGCGGTCGTCGTCTACATCGCGCCCGGTCCGTGGGTGACGCAGGAGCAGGACACCAAGGCCGAGTCCGCCGCGAAGATACTGCCCGGCGTCGGGCAGTTCATGCAGTCCGTCCAGGACGACGGAGACCTCAAGGCCTCCAACGAACTGCGGCAGTACTACACCGTCTGGCCCGGAGCCGCGGTCTTCCGGGAGACCCTCGCGGCCGAGCTGCGCAAGGCGGAGTATCCCGGGATCCCGGTCTCCTGGGAATCAGCGGGCGCCCCGGCCCACGTCTTCGAGCGGTTCAACCGGGCCGAGAACGTGCTCGATTGGCGGAAGCGCTACTTCCTCGCGAGCCAGCTCGATCTCAGGAATCTCCGGGACTACTCCCAGGTCCTCGAGTTCGACGGGCACCTCATCCTCGAGGTCAACGTCCAGTACGGACTCATGAACAACGCCGAGGGCAACTCCTACCCCTCGCTCCAGGCTTTCAGCAGGCTCTACCGCGCCAACACCATGAAGCTCCTCTGGAGCCGTTCGGACCTCGTCGACGACAAGACCGAGCCACGGAACATCTACGAATTCAAGGCGTCCCCTGCGCTCCTGTCGGAGAAGCTCGACAAGCTCTCGTTGCCGCTGGCAGCTTCCATCGCTGCAGCCCTGCGCGCGGCCCTGCCTGCCGCGCCCCTCCCCGACTCGCCGCCCGCGCCGGGAGAACATGCGCCCGCAACGCCTGCCGAGCCCTCTCCCACCGCGCCTGCCGTGCCCGTCGCTCCCGCTCCGGACGGAGCGGACAGCGTCCCGACCTTTACACGAGAGGGACGACCCTTCGTACCCGTGTTCCCCCAGCCGACGACCTCGCAGATAGAGACACCCCTTTCCCAGCCGGCAACGAGACAGACGGATGTCCCTGCGCCGGCTCCGGCGCCCTCTCCCGCAGCCCCCTGATACCATGAGCGGACGCTCCCCGGCCAATGACGGCCCCGAGCGCCTGTCTTAGTGCCCAATTCGCCCTGGGCCCCCTATCCGGCCTTTTCTGCCTTGAAGACCTAGCCGTCCCGGAAAGAAGGGCCGCTATAATCTCCTCATGACCAACCCATCCCGTTGGCTGGCGGTCCTCCTGCTCTCCATCACCGGCCCGGTCTCGGCCTCCAATGTCCGGGTCCGCGCGGTCCCGCTCCTGACGCCCGGGGTGGCCCCCCTGGGGAGCGCCGCGGCTGTCACGGCCATGGCCGGCTCCTTTGGAACGCCCTTTTTCGCCGCTCCCTCCCTCCCCGAAGCCTCCCTGACCGCGCCCGGCGTCACTGGCGCGGACGTGCCGCCTCTGCTAGGGACGGGAAGCGGCCTGCCCTCACTGGCCCTGCCAGGCCTGACGGAAGTCACGGCCCTGGCTCCCTCCGCGGTCCCTTCCGTCAAGACCGGCGAAGAGCGTTCCGGGAACTTGGCCGCCCTGGCCAGGAACCTCTCCGAAGTGCAGGCAGCGCAGGCCAAGGACCGCTCAGGGGTCCAGGCCGCGGCCTCGCTCGACACCATCTACAACGGCAGTCCGGCCCTCTCCGTGGTCGACGCCGGCGCATTCGACGTCAACAACGAGGGGATCGTGCTCCTCGGCCGCGCCGCGGATTACTACCGGAAGATCAGGCGGCTGGTGGACATGTACGCGGGCCGGCTCGACCTCAGCGAGAGCCTCGACGTCATGGCGGACAGCTACGGCGACGTGTGGGCCAAGGTCAAGGCTTTGGAGGCCCTGGGAGGCGGCTCCGAGCAGACCAACACGCATCTCGAGCAGACCCTGACCTGGGTGGACGGGGTCGCGACGATCCACGGCCGCAAGACCGCCATCCACACCCACCGCGTCTTCTTCCACCACGCCAAGAACCCGAAGTCCGAGATCGCCGAGGGCATCCGCCGTACGGACCGCTACCTCAAGGAGACCCTCCACCAGTTCGCGCAGGGCGGCAAGGCAGAGGCCGAGCTCGGCCGCTTCCAGGACGTGCTCCTCGTCTTCGACACCCGCGGCTACGCCGAGATCAAGGCCTTCCTGCGCACACGCGAGGCCGAGCTCAAGAAGGCCGGCTTGACGCGCTACCGCATCGCCTTTCTCGACGAGATGACGAAGATGCCCTCGACCGACGAAGAGATGCGCGCAGACCTCAACGAGATGAGCAAGAAGTACCGCGGCAGGGAGCTCCAGAAGATCATCGAGGGCGTGACCTACGGCCGCTACGTGGGCCTGCTGCTCGAGCTGGCC
The DNA here is from genome assembly GCA_016234805.1 of Elusimicrobiota bacterium. Lineage (GTDB taxonomy): Bacteria > Elusimicrobiota > Elusimicrobia > UBA1565 > UBA9628 > JACQWX01. Next base: position 1,467 of record JACRNU010000056.1, on the reverse strand, counting down.
ACCGTGGACCACTTCATGGGCCAGGGCTGGGAGATCCTGCAGAGCGGCCGGGAACTCTTCGACGCGGAAGGCATGTACATCACGGAGCTCGACGTGGTGGCGCGCTCGCCCGAGGGCAAGGTGGCCCTGGTCGAGGCCAAGTCCGCCAGGGTGCCCCTGCCCTTCGCGGAGGTGCTCCAAGACAAGGTGGCGGCCAAGCTAGAAGCCTACGCCAAGAACCGCGGCCTCCTGGAGTCCTCCATCGGCGGGCGCATCGACGAGGTCGTCTTCTCCTTCGACGTGGGCGCCAACCGCGGCCTGCAGGCCTATCTGCAGGCCCGCGAGAAGGAACTCTCCGCGAAGTACGGCTTTCCGGTTCGCTTCCTCTTCCTGAAGATGGACGAGGCTGGAGGCGCTCCTAGGGCGACCCGAGTCCATCCGCGCTAGGGAACGCCTGGGGAGCGTTCAACCCATCCCCGACAAGGTACTTGATGATGGTCTCCCGGACCTCCGCGTCCGGGATGGCCCCGGCCCGCCGCACGATGGAGACGTTGACGAGGACGTCGCCGGATTCAAGCTCCTGGGCCAGCAGGGTGAAGGCCTTGGCCGTCACGGAACCGGTGACCAGGACTTCGGCCTTGGTCTGCCTGCGCAGCGTGCTGAGGCTGAAGAGCGTCAGGCCGAAGGCATCGCCCTTCACCTTGCGGTACTCCTTCTGCAGGAGTTCCGAGTCCACGGTCTTGAGTCCGCGGGCCTCGAGCGCCTTGACGATATCCTCGGCCAGGACCTTGCCCCTGCCCTTGCCGTCGTCCGCGAAGGGCATGACCCCGAAGACCGTGTATCGCGTCATGTCGGTCCCGGGCTCGATGACGATCTTCCTGCGGTCCCTCACGTCGGCGCATCCGGCCAGGAAGGCGAGCGCCGCCAACCCCAAGCCCGCGACCATCGTACTGCTGCTCCTTCCCCGGCTCCCTTTCATGGCTTCTCCTTAAAGATCCCGTCACCACGCGCGTTGCCCATTCTAACAAAATACGTAACTACTCAGGTCTCTACGCGGTTGCGCCGGGCATGAAGGGCCGGGGCGCGGGAGCAGCATTCCCGTAGGCAGGCCGTTTGACTGCGGGACCCTAACCTCGCGGCGGAGTTGGCCAAACCCAACAAAACAAGCATTGCTCCGCGGCCTGGGGACTCTCGTACAAGCCAGCCAATCCAGACAGCCATCATTGGCCGGAGGCCGGGAAGGAGACCGAGGCCGCAGGGCAGCCATCCTGGGAGCGGCCCTGGATCTGGGCGGTCTTGATGTTCCTGGCCGTGGCAGGGGTCTTGAACCTGCTCTGCGCGCTCGCTCCGGAGATCTACTACGACTCGCTGAACTATCACCTTGCCCTGCCGAACCTCTACCTCCTCAAGGGACGCATCGTCGCCACCCCGCACCAGATATTCTCCGGCCTGCCCTTCGGCGGGCAGATGCTCTACGGCCTGGCCCTG
>JACRNU010000033.1 GCA_016234805.1 Elusimicrobiota bacterium | reverse complement strand
GTGCGCGCCACGGGCGACGCGGTGACAGCCGACGTTATCAAGCGATACATTCGTTACCAGCGGTCCCATGCGGAGGGACCCAAACAACTTTCGTTAAACCTCTAAGATGCCGCCGGCCTCGTGCCGGCGGAGTTTCACTTTCCATGGCTTCGTCCGAAACACCAAGGATTTGGATATCCTCATCCGCCGCAGTCCCGATAACGCGGCCAGGGCGGTGACTGCCCTTGAGGAGGCCGGCTGCGCCTGCCAGGAGCTCACGCCCCAACTTTTCATGTCGGGGAAAGGAATCACCTTCGGCGATCCTCCGATGAGAGTCGACATCCTGGCCGATATTCGCGGCGTCGCGTTCGATGAGGCTTGGTCCCGCAGGCAAACCAGTCGATTCGGCCCCCTCGAGGCCAACTTCATCGGGTTGGATGATCTCATCTCCAACAAAGAGGCCGTGGCGCGGGCTCAGGATCTCGTGGATGTTCAAAGGCTCATTATGGCGCGGGAGAAAAGGGGGAGCAAGCCGGCTTCGGATTGAACGGACCTCTTCGGCCCGACCGCGCCGGGCGTCAGCCTTCGGGAGGAAGCGCCGCCTCTTCAGGCAGCATGTTGGGGATGTCGTCTTTGACCGCGTAGCGGCGCCGGCACTTCGCGCAGGCCAGGACCGATTCCGCGGGTCGGAATTCGACCGGCGTCTTGCACACGGGGCACGCCAGGATCTTCAGGAGTTCAGGGTCGAGGGGCATCAAGCCACCGTCATGTGCGAGATGCGGAAGGTGGGAGAGCCCAGGCTTCCGTAGAAAGTGAGGTCGTCGCCGACCATGTCCACCCGCTTCATGAGATCCATGATGTTGCCCGATATCATGCATCCTTTGACGGCCCCGGTCAAGCGTCCGCCCTCGATGGCGATGCCCGAGGCGCCCACGGAGATCTCCCCTGAGGCCGGGTCCGTCATGTGCATGCCCAGGATCTCCAGGACCAGAAGGCCGTCCTTGGTCTCCGAGATGATGCGGTCGCGCGGGCTGGTCCCGGCCGCGAGATAGAAGTTCGAGGGCGCGGGACCCGGCAGGCCTTTGTACGACCCGCGGCTGGCGCTGGCGTTGGAAGGCCGGCCTTCCTTGTTCGCCGTGTAAGCGTCGTAGAAGAACTCCTTGAGGACTCCCCGGTCCACCATGGTCTTCGTCGAAGTGGGACAGCCCTCGTCGTCGTAGATCGAGCTGGCGGCCCCGCCCGGCCTGCGCGGGTCGTCCACGAGGGTGATGAGGTCCGAGCCGACGCGCGAGCCTTTCTTGCCCGCCAGCAGGGACCGGCCGCGCTGGACCGAGTCCGCGCAGAGGAGCTCCGAAACGAGCTCCAGCAGCTCTCCGGCGACCCAGGGGTCGATGACGACCGCGCGCCTGCGGCCGGGAAGCTTGCGCGCGTCGAGGAGCGCGACCGCGCGCCAGACCCCGTCCTTGACCACGCGGTCGAAGTCGAGGTCTCCCTGCCGGCGGCCGGCTTCGAAAGCGGCCCCCACCTGGAGCTCCGCGTCCTTGCCTTCGGCCAGGACGCTCAAGCCCAGGGTGGCCGACGAGCCCTTCTCGAACGCCTGTATCCCCCTGGTGTTGGCGACCACCACCTCCCCGCGGGATTCGCCGTAGCCGACCCTCAGGACGGACCGCACGCGCCGGTCCTCCTTCAGAGCGCGGGACTGCATGGTCTCCAGACGCTCCTGCCATGTGTCGAGGGACTTCGAGAAGAGGGAATCGTCCCAGAGCGAAGCCTTGAACTCCCGCTTCAGGGAAGGGGCCGGGCCGGAGGATGCGAAGCCCGCCTTGTCATCGGGCTCGAGGTGGGGCATCTGCTCCGAGACCCGGTCAAAGAGGCCCTGGATGGTCTCCTTGTCCACCCCTCCGGCTGAGGCGAAGCCCACCCGGCCCTGGTCGAGGACCCTCAGCCCCACCCCCTCGGAGGCCGCGCTCTGGATGCTCTCAAGCGCGCCGTTGCGCATCTCGATGCCCCTCTCCTGGCCGCGGGCGAGGTAGACCTCGGCCTCCACGCCGGGAGCCCTCTTCCTGATCCAATCCAGGGATTCGAGGGCCAGTGCCAGGAGGGGTCTCTTCATCCGGGGCGTATGGACTGCCAACCCATGTAGATGAAGAGCAGGCTCAAAAGCAGGAAGAAGATGCCCCACTTGCGCCGTTCCAGGGAGATGCGGGCATCATTGAACAACTGCTCGCGGAGGAACTCGTTCATGCGCTGGATGAGGCCCGGTCGGTAGAGGTAGCCCAGGCCCAGGAACAGGAAGAAGACGCCGATGCCGACCTTTGTCACTTGCCTCCCATGTCGCAAGCCTCCCCCACGGGGAGGCGAGCATTGTGGGGGCGAAACCGTTTCATTTAGGAACTCCTTTATTGTACCGGTTCATGGCCGCCTCAAGCCCCTCCTCCAAAGCCGTCCTAACCGCCTCCACGCCGCGCTCGGCCATCTCGCAGAAGACCTTGTCCTCCGCGGCCGAGAAGCGGCCGAGGACGAAGTCGGCCGCGTCCCAGCCCGCCGGGACCGGGCCCACGCCGAGCCTCAGCCGCGGGATGTCGGAGGTCCCGAGACTCGCGATGATGGACTCCATGCCCTTCTGCCCCCCCGACGACCCGGAAGGCCTCAGCCTCATCCTGCCCAACAGCAAGGAAATGTCGTCGAAGCACACGAGGATCTCGGCCGGAGCCAGCCGGTGGAACCGGCTGAAAGCCGCTGAGAAGCTCCCCGAGTCGTTCATGAAGGTCATAGGCAGCCCATAGAAGACCCCGTCGGCCCGAGCCCACAGGCCCAGGCCGCGGAAGTCCTTCCAAACAGCGTCCTCTCCGGCCAGGGATGAAACGACCCTGAAGCCCGCGTTGTGCCTCGTCCTGGCGTAGCGCGACCCGGGATTGCCCAGCCCCACCACGAGCCGCAGGGCCAAGACCCTGTTCCCTTACTTGGCCGGCTTGCCGCCCGGCTTGGCCCCGGGCTTGGCTCCGGCTCCTGCCGCGGGCTTGGCCCCGGGCTTGGCTTCGGCTCCTGCCGCGGGCTTGGCTCCGGGCTTGGCGCCCGGCTTGGCCTCGCCTTCGGCTTCCGCGCCCTCTTCGCCTTCGAGAGGCTTCTTGCCCTTGGCGATGACCTCGGGCTCGGAGAGAGCGGCGTCCGCCGCGACCTCGCCGGGGACGGGCTCGATGACCTCTTCCTTGACCAGCGTGACATGGACCACCACGTGGTCCGGGCTGTCGAGGAGCTCGACCCCCTCGGGGGCCTTGAGGTCCTTGACCTGGATGCGCTGGTTCATCTGGAGGCCCGACACATCCACCGGCAGGCTCTGCGGGATGGCCGTGGGCAGCGCCCGCACGGTCACGAAGCGCAGCTCGTGCTGGAGCATGCCGCCGTCGGTCTTGACGCCGGGGGCCTCGCCCGTGATGGCGAGAGGCACCTTCGCCTCGATCTTCTCGGTCAGGGAGATCCTCTGGAAATCCGCGTGAATGGGGAGCTCGCTCACCGGGTGGCGCTGGATGGTCTTGACCATCACGGTCTCGACCTGGCCTCCGAGCTTGAGAGAGAGGATCGCGTTGACGCCGCCGCGCTTGCGGGCGGCGAGCAGGTCCTTGCAGGAGAGGGCCACCTTGACCGAGGGCTTCTTGCCGCCGTAGATGACGCCGGGGATCCGCGATTCGGCCCTCATGCTGGACAGGCTCTTGCGCGTGTCCCGCCCTGTTCCGTCTCTTTTCTGGACGTCGATCTCGATCTGCTCTCTCATATAAATCTCCTTATGCTGGTGTCAGACAAACAGCGCGGCGATGGACTTCCCCTGATGGTTGCGGGAGATCGCCTCTCCCATGAGCGGGGCGATGGACAGCACCTTGATCTTGCCCCCCTCCAGATGGCTCACCGGGATGGAGTCCGTCAGGATCATCTCCTCCAGGACCGAAGCCTTGACCATGTCCATGGCATTGCCCGAGAGCACGCCATGAACGCAGGCGGCGTAGACCTTGACCGCCCCGCACTCGCGGATCTTGGCCGCGACCTTCATCAGCGTCCCGCCCGTATCCACGATGTCGTCGAGGACCACCGCGACGCGGCCCTTCACGTCGCCAATCAGATGGTAGACCGAGGCCTCGTTGGGCCGGGGCCGCCGCTTGTCGATGATGGCCAGCTCCGCGGTGAGCCTCTTGGCGAAGGCCCGCGCGCGCTCGACGCCGCCCACATCGGGCGACACGATGACAGGATTCTGGAGCTTCAGCCTCCGGACGTATTCGAGGAGGACGGGCGCGGCGAAGAGGTGGTCCGTCGGGATGTCGAAGAAGCCCTGTATCTGCGCGGCGTGCAGGTCCATGGTGATGACGCGGCCGGCCCCGGCGGTGGTGATGAGGTTGGCCATGAGCTTCGAGGAGATGGGCATCCTCGGCGCGGTCTTGCGGTCCGCGCGCGCGTAGCCGAAATAGGGGAGGACCGCGGTGATGCGGCCCGCGGACGCCCGGCGCAGGGCGTCGATCATGATGAGGAGCTCCATCATGTGCTCGTTGACGGGACGGCAGGTCGGCTGGATGACGTAGCAGTCGCAGCCCCGCACGTTCTCCTCGATCTGCACGCTGATCTCGCCGTCCGCGAAGCGGCCGACGTGGGAGGGGCACAGCTTGGTCCCGAGGTAGGTCGCGATGGACTCGGCCAGGGGGCGGTTGGCGTTGCCGGTGAAGAGCTTGAGCCGGCCGAACAGATGGTGGGTGACGGCCTCCTTGGACTGCGCCCCGGCCTTCACGCTCATCATGGATTCCGGCCAGACGATCTCAGAATTCATTCCAGTCCCCTTTTTCCTTCGGGTAGAACGATCCTTTTCGGCGACGACCGCGAGGCGCGCCGCGGGAACCGTCGTCTCCTTCGTCACTTCCGGCCCGCCTTGTCCAATGGCCTGCCCGCGCCCGGCTTTGCTGGCGCGGGCGTGCCGCCTCCGGAACGAATTGGGAGCGGCCGGGCCGGCACGCCGACCACGGTCACGCCGTCCGGGACGTCATGGGTGACGACCGAGCCCGCTCCGGTGGAAGAGCCCTTGCCGATCCGGACCGGGGCGACCATCATGGTCCCGCTGCCGATGAAGGCGCGGGCCTCGATGACCGTCTTGTGCTTCACCTTGCCGTCGTAGTTGCAGGTGATGGACCCGGCGCCGACGTTGACGTCCTCGCGGATGTCGGTGTCGCCGATATAGCTCAGATGAGGCACCTTCGACCCGAACCCGACGCGCGAGGCCTTCACCTCGGAGAAATTGCCGACCTTGGCCCGTGGCCCGATCACGGACTCGGGACGGATGTTGCTGTAAGGCCCGATGACGCACTTCTCGAGCACCCGGCAGTCCCGGAGCCGGGAGAGGCTCACCTCGCACTCGTTGCCGACCTGCGCGTTCTCCAGGAAGCAGAAGGGGCCGACCCGGCACTGGGAGCCCACCTTCGTCCTGCCCCTGAGGATGGTGAAGGGCTCGACCACGGAGTCCTGCCCGACCTCGATGTCGGCGTCCACGTGGGTGGACGCGGGGTCCACGATGGTGACCCCGGAGAGCATGAGCCGCTCGAGCATCCTGCGGTTGATGATGCGCTCCGCGGCCGCGAGCTGGACCCGGGTGTTGATGCCCAGGGCCTCCTCGGGGTTGCCGCTCAAGTGCGCGATGATCCGGCCGCCCTTGGTGCGCACGAGCTCGAGGATGTCGGTCAGGAAGTGCTCGCCCTTGGGACCCTTGGCCGAGAGCTGCCCGAGCCCCGAGAGGAGGGCTGCGACCTCGAAGCAGTACGCGCCCGAGTTGATCTCGTTGATGGCGGCCTCCTTCGGGGAGGCGACCGACTCTTCGACGATCTTCAGCACGTCGCCCGTGGGCGTGCGCACGATCCTGCCGTAGCCCTTGGGGTTGGAGAGCCGGGCGGTGAGCAGGGTCGCCTGGGCCTTGTGCTCCTCGTGGACGCGCTGGAGCGAGAGGAGGCTCTCGTAGGTCAGGAGCGGCGTGTCGCCGCACAGGACCATGGCCGCGGTGAACTTCTTCAGGAAGGGGACGGCCTCGAGCACGGCGTTGCCGCTGCCAAGCAGCTTCTTCTGCTGGATGAACTGGATGGGCCGGGAGATGCCGCAGTCCTTGGCGATCTTGAGGATCTCGGTCTTGACGTCCTCGGCTTCGTGGCCCACCACCACGCCGATCGCGGCGGGCTTCAGGGCGTTGGCCACCCGCAGGACGTAGTAGATGATGGGCCTCCCCCCCACGGGGTGGAGGATCTTGGGGATGGCCGACTCCATCCTCGTGCCCTGGCCCGCGGCCAGGATGAGGACCCCGGTCGACCTCGCCGGCTTGCGTCCTATTCTGTTCATGGTATCGCTCATCATTCCCAGGCCTGGGCTCGAACCAGGAATCTCGGATTCAAAGTCCGGTGTGATACCGTTTCACCACCTGGGAGAATGCCTGGAGCTGCCGTGGAGCTCATCACTCGGACGCGTCCGGGTCGCCGCCGGCGACGGGCGTGCCGGGCGGGTTCTTGGCCGCCTTCCTGACCTCTTCCTGGTAGCAGGCCATCACCCGGTCCTCGAGCATCTTGCGGAACGGCACGTTGATGGGGTGCGCGATGTCCTTGTACGTGCCGTCCGGGAGCTTCCGGGACGGCATGCAGAGGATCAACCCCTTGTTCCCTTCGATGATCTTCATATTGCGCACGACGAAGCAATTGTCGAACGTGACCGTGGCAAAAGCCTTGAGCTTCTCCTCGTTCCTCAGGTGTACCCGGATCTCTGTGATTTCCAAAGTTGTCTAGATGCTACCGGCTCTCCACAGCCACATCTGTGCCGGGCCATCCCTGGCCCGGCCTAGCCGCCACAACACGTAAGGAAGACTTTCCAGGGATACTCCCGGAGCGTCCTCAAGACCCGTTCTCCCTCGGCATGGGAAGCGGCGAACCCGAAGGCGGAAGGCCCGACCCCGGCCGTACGCACGCCTCTCAAGCCCACTCTGGCCAGGATTCGGCGGACTTGGCCGACCCTGGCGGCCTCGGCGGACCCTGATCCCTCCCAACGATTGAAGAGGAGATCCTCCCATCTCGAGAGGGACAAGCCCTCTTCCAAGCTGCGAATCAGTTTATCAAGATGAGAATTCCTTGTCAACCCGACGGGCTCGACGGGCTCCGGCGGTTCCCGCAGAGCCTCCTCCGACGAAAGACGGAAGCCCGGAAAGGCCACGACCAGATAGGGGATGGACCCGCCAGGCAGGACCGGGGTGAAACGGTCCCCATCCACCCTGCAAAGGGACGCGGGCTGAACAAAGAAAGGGACGGCAGGACCTAGTTTTTTTGCCAGTCTCATGAGAGGGCCGCAGACCCTGCCGCGGCCCGGGAGACCGAATAGGCTGGCCAAGCCGCGGAGAACGGCGCCGGCATCGGAATCCGCTCCGGCCAAGCCGGAGCGGAGAGGGATGCGCTTGACCAGCTTGATGCGCACCCCCCGGCCCACCTTAAAGGCTTTCCGGAACTCGGCCGCTGCCCGAAGCACGCTGTTGGCCGAACCCGAGGGAAGGGGCTCCTCGGACTCGACCTCCAGTTCGACGCTGTCGGAGCGCAGGGCCGTGAGCTCAAGCTCGTCGCAGAGGCTGAGCTTGGCGAAGAGGCCCTCCGGCCTGCCGCCTGCCCCCGCATCGACGAACAACCCGGCTCTGGCGGGACAGCGGACCTTCACTTGAAGGCCGCGTTGACCCCGGTCATCCTGATGATGAAGCGGAAGCCCCGGCCGTCGAGGGTCAGGCGCGAGGGGACCTGGCGGCCGCGCTGGAAGATGAAGTCGCCGAGGTTCAGGTAGACCCCGTCACCAGCCTTGGGCTCGAGCTTCTCGACCTTGAGCCCGTCCTCGCTCAGCACCAGCCGCCACTCCGGGGTGTCCACCCACCGGCTGAACCAGGACTTGCCGTAGAGGGCCGGCCGCGGCTCGAAGATCTTTCCCGAGAAGTAGTCGTGCAGGGCGCCGAAGGCCTTGGAGGCCTCGTCCATGAGGGCGTCGGTCCTGACCCCCTCGAGACGGATGGGGTCCATGATGAAGCCCTCGGCCCCGAACCGGGCGCGCATGACCGGGGCGAAGAGGGGGCCCAGGATGTCCATGGAGAGGTCCCCGTCCTTGAAGGTCAGCAGACCATTGTAGGAGAAGGTCTTGCCCACGAAGGACATCTTCACCTCGCAGAGGCCAGAGTACTTCTCGATGCCTCCGAGGAAGGCGGCGAGGTGGTCCATCTGGAATCCGCCCAGGTCCGCGGGAGCGAAGCGGTCCGCGATCTTGTCCGCCTTCCTGCCGGACTTGGGCTCTCCGGGCTGGAGGGCCTGGCTGCGCATCCACGCGCGCCACGACTTCTCGGCCGCCCCTGATTTCGCGTAGGCGTCCCCGAGGTGGTCCCAGATCGTGCCGTCCTCCGGCAGCTTCTTGGCCGCCCCCTCGAGCTCGGCTACCGCCTCGGTGGAGCGTCCCTGCTTGAAGTAGACCCAGCCGAGCGAGTCCTGATAGGCGCCGTTCTTCGGGTCGAGCCGGACCGCCTGATCGATGAGCTCCTCGGCGTCGTCGAGCTTCCTGCCGCGGTCCGCGAGCGAGTACCCGAGATAGTTGAAGATGCCGGGGTCGTTGGGGTTGGCCGCGATGAGGGCCCGGAACTCCTTCTCGGATTCGTCGATCTTCCCGGACCGCTCCAGGACCACGGCGAGCTGGTAGCGGGCGTCCCGGTAGCCGGGCTTGCGCACCAGGATGGTCCGCAGGAGCGCGATCGCCTTGGACGGGAGCTTGAGGTCGTCGTAGCCCAGGGCGAGGTAGTAGGCGACCTCGTCGTTGTCCGGCCAGCGGGCCCGGGCGTTCTCCAGCACGGCCACGGCCTCCTTGAGCTTCCCGGCCTGGGTCAGGAAGTAGCTCAGCCGGAGGTTGAGCCAGAGGTCCTCCTTGAGCGCGGCGCTGGTCCGCAGCTCGTCGGCGGCCTTGGCGTAGTCGCCCTTGGACTCCCAGATCATCGAGAGATAGAGGCTCGCGGCCGGGTGGCCCGGAGCGTAGTATTTGGCCGCCTCGAACTTGACGCGGGCCTCGTCCAAGAGGCCCTTGTCCTTGTAGATCTCGCCGATGGTGAGGTAGAGCTCGCTGTTGTCCGGCTCGAGCTCCAGGAGCGCGAGGTACTCGCCGAGGGCCGCGTCCGTGTCCGCCGCGACCCTGTAGAGCTCGGCTAGGCTGTAGCGCACCACGGTCGAGTCCGGCTCGAGCTTGGCGGCCAGCCGCAGGTGACGCTCGGCCTCCTTGAGGTTGCCCGAGCGCAGTTCGATGAGCCCGATCTGATAGTGGCCCTCGGCCTCGTCGTCGGGGTTGTCCTGCATGTAGCGCTCGAAGAGCCCCTTGGCCTTATCCGGGGAACGGCCGGCCAGCAGGCCTCCCAGGGACAGGACCGTCTCGGAGGATTTGGGGTCGCGCTTGAGCGCCTCGCGGAACGCGGCCTCCGCCTCCGAGGTCTTGCCCGCGGCCCACAGGAGCCGGCCCTTCAGCATCAGGGTCTGCACGCCTTCCGGGTCGATGGCCACGAGCCGCTCGATCCACGCCCCGGCCGCAGCCGCGTCGTCGGTCTCGAGCGCGATCCGGGCCGCCTGCTGGCAGATGAAGGTGGAATTCGGGTCGAAGGAGAAGGCGGCTTCATACTCCTTCAAGGCCTCGGCGTAGGCGCCCCTCTTCTCGAGCAGGCTCCCCTTGAGGAAGTGCGTCTTGGCCAGGCGCGAGGCGCCTTCGGCGCCTTCGACCGCGGCGTGTGCCGGGACCTGAGCGAGAAATGAGGAAAGGAGCGCGGCCAACAGGAAAGCTTTCATGAAGGATGTCATTATAGAATATGGGCGCCTGACCCTGCCCGATCGCGGATGCTTCGCGCCGGTCAGAGCGCCAAGTCCATGAGGACCGCGTCGGAGCCGTCGCCGTAGTACTTCGGCCTGCGGCCCACGGCCTTGAACCCGGCTGACTCGTAGAAACGCAAGGCCGCGGCATTGGCCGCGCTCACTTCCAGCGAGAGCTTGCCGCAGCCCAGGGAGGCGGCCTCACGCCTGACGCGGCCGAGCAGGGCCTGTCCGAGGCCCCTGCCCTGGTCTCCGTGCCGCACCACGATGGAGGTGAGTTCTGCTTCAGGCAGGACCACCAGCAGGGCAGCGAACCCGCAAAGCCGCCCCGCGTCCTCCAGCACCAGGAGGCGGCACCGTTCGGACGCGAGATCCCGCTCGAGCTGGGCAAGGCTCCACTGGGGCGCGGTCGGACACTCGCGCTCCATGAGCACCACCTCGGGCAGGTCAGCCGGCCGGGCTTTTCTTGAGCTCATATCCCGCGGGCTTGAGGTAGAGCGGCTCGAAGGCCGGCAGCCTTTTCCTGGAGAGGAGGTCGAGAGCGAGCGCGAGGACCTCCGAGGCTCCGGGCACGGCTTCCACCACCACGCTGCCGCTCTCCTTGACGCCCGGCCAGGCCGAAAGCCAGCCCTCCCGGGTCGTCCACACCGGCGGGCCGCAAGGCCGCGGCCGCTCCCCGCAGGAGAAGACCTGATAGAACTTCTCTTCCTTCCAGCCCGGGACCACGGCGCAGATGCTCTTGCCCCCTGCCTCGCGGGCAGCCGCAGCCTCCCGGAACGCCAGGGCTTCGAGCCTGTTGACCGCCACGACCGGGATCTTGAGCCTCGAGCCCGCGACGCCGCAGAAAGTCATGCCGATGCGGATGCCCGTGAACCTGCCTGGCCCGCTGGCCGAGGCCAGGGCGGAGAGGTCCTTCATGTCCAGTCCCGCCTTCTTGAGGAGGCGGTCCACAGCCGCGAAAAGAAGGTGGTCGTGCCCCCTGCCGGCCTTGACCGAGGCGCGGGTCACTGCTCCGCCCGCGAGCAGGGCCACGCTCAGCACGTCCTCGGTGGTGTCCACCGCGAGGACGCGGTCCTGACGCTGAGAACAGCGGGTCTTGGATCGCGGCATGGCCGTCACTTGCCGGCTGGCACCGGCGCTGAAGGGATCTTCAGCGTCGAGACCTTGCCTCCACGGATGACGAGGACCTTTCCCAACCCCGGGATGGGGAATCGGGCCAGCTCCGCGGCCAGGGTGCCGGGCTCCACGGTCGAGCCGTCGAGGTTGACCACGAAGCTGTGGGCCTGCCCTCGGGCGGCCTTGTGTCTGAGGGTTGTCAGGATGTTCCGCGGGTTACTCGAGGTGGGGGCGTAGCAGTCGTGGCCGACGCCGTTGACGATGTAGTCAGGACCGGCCTGGAGGCCGTTCTGGTGGACGCGGTAGCCGTTGGCGGCGAGGACCTGGGCACCGTCGTTCTGGCGTTGGAGGGCGAGCTTGTTTTCCAGGGTCTCCGCGGGATTGATGCGGGCCGGCTGGCCGGTGAGCTCGCCCTGCGTGTTCGCCTTGTCCGACGGGACCGCGGCCGCGGGCCCGAACCAGGACTCGAGCCTGCCTTTGACCCCGGGTGAGAGGCGGGCGTCCATGGCAGCTGCGCCGTCCGCCACGCCGAGCTTGCGCAGGGACCCGGACATCGCGGTCTTCATGGAATCCACTGCGGCGCGGCCCGGCTGGCTCTTGCCGATGCCCCAGCCGATGGCCGCCATCAGGGCCAGGATGAGGACCTTGCCGCCGACCTTGCCCACGCGCAGGAGCGCGTCCGAGCGCTGGACCGTGCCGTCCGCTGATTTCAGCAGGTCCCTTCCCGCGTCCCAGCCCGCCTTGAGCAAGGGGCCGAGGGTCGCGGCGAGCAGGGCCATGGAGGCCAGGCTCACCGCCACCTTGGCCACGAGCCCGAAGCCGGACAGCACGGACAGCAGCAGTCCCATGAGGATGAACACCAAGTTGAGCACGATGCCCTGGACCGTGCCGAACTGCTCCTGGAAAGCCTCGAGAAGGCCGGCCAACAGCGGCGCCATGGTGGGGTGCTCGCGGCACATGGCGGCGACCTTCGGATGCGCCCTGAGCGCGACTTCACAGGCCGCAGCAGCGGCTTCAGCGGCGGAGTCCTTGACCGGAACCGAAGAGGCAAGGACAGGGGAAGGCACGTCATTGATCTTCAGCCCGGCAGCGGGAGGGACCTTCGCTGCCTGCAGCTTCGCGGCCTGCGTTTTGGCGGCTTGCTGACCAGTGCCCGCTGCTGCTGAAGCCTGCGCCTGGGCAGGCACGCCGGCACCGCTCTTCTTCCCATCCCAGAACAGGTTGGAGACCGCAAAGTCCGCGAGGTCGGCCGGGATGGCCGAGGCGCGAGAATTGATGACGCTGCCTGCCGCGACCAGGCGTGGAGGGAAAGACGGGCCGGCCTCAGCCCCGGCGCCAAGCAGGGCTTCGAGCTTGAGGAGCAATCCCCTGGCCTGGAGCGGAGGGATGCTCTTGCGGCCCGCCCTCTGCTCCGGGGTCAGGCCGGACCAGAAAGCGGCCTCGACCCAGATCGCTTCTCCCGCGAGCCGGCCCGCCCCTGGCGGACCAGGAGAGAGCGCGAGGGCCTGAAGAGCCGCGGCCACAGACTCGTGCTCGCTTTGGGAATAGCCCCCCAGCCTGAGGCGCTCCACTGCAGGGACCAGACCTGAAGTTTCCCCAGCATGGCTGGAACCCAGCCATGCTGGACAGGACAAGAATACGGCGATAAGGAGCGCGTGGGGTGACATCGGGAACCGCTCTCCCTATATATACCTCCAAGACCCGTGGATTGCAAGGGATGTAGTGCTATAATCTGGCCAGGCAACAGCCATGTGCTTCTCAGCCAACGTCAGCTTCGCGGCGAGCGCGGCCCTCATCCCGTCCGGCGGCTGGTGCGTCAAAGCCGCCCTGGAGCGCGGCAAGCGCCGCTATCTGCCCCTGGCCGTGGTCCCGGTCCTGTTCGGCATCCAGCAGTTCTCGGAAGGCGTGGTGTGGAGGGCCCTGGACATGGGCCAGGCCGGGGTCTCCCTGGTCAAGGCGGCCTCCTCGGCCTTCCTCTTCTTCGCGCTCTGGTTCTGGCCGTTCTGGATGCCCCTCGTGGCCATGATGGTCGAACAGAGGAAGGGGCGGCGCGTGTTCATGGGCGTGATGATGGTGCTCGGCGTGGCCGCGGGCAGCCTGATGTTCGGCCCCGTGGCCAAGGACACCGAGAACCGGCTCCTGACCCGGGTGGCCTGCAACTCCATCGCCTACGACTACACCGGGCCGACCGCGTTCCCGTCAGCGACCACCACCATGATCCGGACCGCGTACCTGCTGGTGGCGGGACTGCCGCTCCTGCTCTGCACGGACCCCATCGTATTCCGTTTCGGGGTCATGCTCGCTCTCTCGGCCGCGGGCACCCACTACTTCTACACCCACGCCTTCGCGTCCGTATGGTGCTTCTTCTCCGCCCTGATGTCCGGCTACATCTGCTGGAGCCTCAGCGACCGCCGCTGGGCCTGGCCTTTCTCCTTCCGGATGCCTGTCCTGCGCCGGACCTGATCCCGCGGTCCGGCAGCGCCAGCTTCCCCAGGAGTTCTCGGGGCCTGGGGCCGAAAGCCTTCACCGAGACCTTCCTCTCGTCTTCGGCTCCGCCGTAGGCCAGGCGGACCTCGAGCCGGTCCGGCGGCAAGTAGCCCTCCCCGGCAGCCGGCCACTCGACCACGCAGGCAGCCTTCGGGTCGCCGATGCAGTCCTCGAGGCCGATGTCCCTGGTCTCGCCGGCAGCCACGCGGTAGAAATCGATGTGGTAGATGGTCACGACCCGGGCCTCGTAGCGCCTCACGAGCACGAAGGTCGGGCTCGCGACCTGGCCGCGAAAACCCGCTCCAAGCGCGACGCCCTGGGTGAAGGTGGTCTTGCCGCTGCCCAGGTCGCCGATGAGGAAGACCGTGTCCCCTCCGCGCAGCAGCCTCCCGAGCCTGCGTCCCAAGCGCCGCGTAACCTCCGCGCTTCTTGAAACCGCCTCAAGAGGCATGGAAATGCTCGTACCCGCCGGAGGGAAGTCCCTTCCCCTTCCCCTTCCTGGAAGTCATGCGGCCGACACGATAGGCCTCGGGCAGGGCGCGGCGCAGAGCGGCCCACCGCGAGGGCCGGACCGTGAAGACCAGGCCGTAGTCCTCCCCGGCGTCCGGATCGCCCTGGATGGGAACTCCGGACAGGTCCATCTCAGCGCCCAGCCCGGATTCCTCGGCCAGGAGCGCCACGGACCGGGCCAAGCCGTCCGAATTGTCGATGAGGCTCGTGGCCAGCCGCCCCTCCGCCAGGACCTTGGCTGGCCGGAACTGGGGCATGGGCTCGTAGAAAGCCCGCACCTCGGGTCCGGTCCTGACACCGGCTTTCAACGCCTTGAGCCCCTCGGCTGCCCGGCCCAGGGGGCCGATGCCCGTGATGACGTCCCCGGCATACGCGGTCGAGCGCCGTATGATCCGGCCTGGGAGCGCCGCGCCGAGCGCGGTCATGGAGAAGAACACCCTTTCCGAGCGGCTCAGGTTCCCCCCCACCACCGGTGTCCGGAAAGACTTCGCGTCATCCGAGAGTCCCTGGAGGAAGTCCGTGGCCCATCGCCGCGGCGCGTCCGCGGGGAACCCCGCGCTCACGATGACCCCCACGGGCTCGACGCCGCCCATGGCCGCGAGGTCGCTCAGGTTGATCCGGAAGAGCTTATGCCCCAGGCGCCTGAAATCAGCCCAGGAGGTCTCGAAGTGGGTCCCTTCCGCGAGGTCGTCCTGGGTGGCCACAAGGACCCGGCCAGGGGCAAGACGCAGGACCGCGGCATCATCCCCGGGCCCGAGCACGAGGCCCCGGTGCCGAGACCGACCGAACTTCTTGAAGATGAGCGACAACAGGCCCTTTTCCCCGAGCGACGCGAGCGTGCCCCTCATGTCCTGTTTCCAGCTGAGATGATACCACTTCTGAATCGACGCGCCCCGGCCTTGACCGCGCCCCACCTTTGCTACAATCGCTGTCGCGATGAGGCGTTCCCTCCTGCTGGTCGCCGTGGTCGCTCTCGCGGCACGCTGGTCCGTGGCGATTCTGACGGAAAGCCGCCCCATCTTCCCTGACTATTACTACGCTGACGCGAAGCTCTACGACTCGGAAGCCGCGTACTACGCGGCAGCCATCAGCTCCGGGACTTCCCTCATGTACCGGCTGACCCCGGGCCGCGAGCTCTATACCTGGTGGGTGACACTGTTCTACCTCGGATTCGGCCGCCACCCGCTGCTCCTTAAGCTCATCAACGGGCTGTTCGGAGCCTCCTCCGTGCTCCTTTTGGGCCTGCTGGCCGCGCGCCTTTGGCCCAACGCCAGGGCCGGGCCTGTGGCGGCACCCCCCCCTTCTGCCGGCGACGCGCTCCCCTTGGTCCGCCTGGGCCCGGGATTGCTGCTGGCCTTCTGGCCCACCCATTTATTCTACAGCTCGCAGAACACCAAGGAGGCCATGATGCTCCTGGTCTTGGCAGCATCCTTCTGGCTCTTCCTCGCCGGAAACGCGGAATCGGACCGCAAGCCTGGCCTGACAGCCTCGGAATTCCGCCCCTTGCTGGGCACCGCGGCCCTTCTGCTCATGGGCCTGCTGCGATCCCACCTTCTGCCCATGGCCTCCGCGGCCCTCCTGCTGGCCGCTGCTTGGCGCGCGGCCGCGAGCCGCGGACACCGTTGGGCCCTGGCCCGCGCCGGCCGCGACGCGGCCTGTGTCCTGGCAGCGCTCGCGCTCTTTGGGCCCGTCTCCTCCCGGACCATCGCCCGATGGACCTACGAGGAACGCCACATGCCGTTCGTGAAAGGGATCATCGACGCGCGTCCCTCACTCGATGCCGAAGCGGCGAAGGACCCCCAGGGCTGGTCCCCGGCCTGGATCACGAATCTGCGCCGGATGCGCCAGGAACGCGACCAGCAATACGCCCAGAAAACCTTCAAGCGCGAGGTCCGAAGCCAGATCTTCCAGGGAGTCGAATTCAAGACCTGGCTGGACGTGGCGGTCTTCCTGCCCAAGGGGGCGTTCACCGTGCTGTTCATGCCCCTGCCGGGCTTCTATCCCATGGAAGGCAGCCTCGGCCGGATGCTGGCCTGCCTGGAGAACCTGGCGATCCTCGCCTTATGCCTGCTCGCCTTCATCGGAGTGTGGCGTCACGGCCGCAGTCCGGAACGCGCCGCCCTGGCGGCCTTCTTCCTGATCCTGTGGATGGCCAGTGCCCTCACCGAGGTGGACCTGGGGAGCGCCACCCGGCACCGCCTTCAGTACCTGCCCTTCCTCCTGCCTTTCGCCTTCTGGCGGCTTTGAACGCGTCAGGGAAGCGCGCCAACACGTCCGTGGGGGTCATGGCCCAGGCAGTGAGGTCCTTTTCCGCGAGATCCCCGGCAAGACCATGGATCCGGCAGCCGAGCGCCGCGGCCTGGAAGGCGAGGTCCCCGGAGACGCGGCCGGAGGCGATCATCTGGACCCACAAGCCGCCGATGAGGCCGGTCAGCAGATCCCCGGACCCGCCCTTGGCCAAGCCCGGGCCTCCGAAGGGGTTGACCACGACAGCCGAGCCATCCGTGATGACGGAACCCCTGCCCTTGAGGACCACGACGCCCCCCCACTCCCGCGCCAGCTTCTTGGCCGCGCCTTCCCGGTCCCGGAGGATATCCGGCACGCTCGACTGCAGGCACCGGGCCATCTCCCCTGGATGAGGGGTGAAGACCATGCGTCCCGACCTGCGGCGCAGCATCTGCCCGACCTGGGCCGTGTCCTGCAGCGCGAGGTTGTTGAGCGCGTCGGCGTCCACCACCGCTGGCAGGGAGAGGGCATTCAGGACATTGACGACGAATTTGGCTGTCTCCGGGTGCGTCGAAAGGCCGGGGCCGATGGCCAGGGCGGTGAAGTCCTTGTTGACCGCGGCCTCGAGCAGGCGGGCGACTCCATCGGACCTCAGGCACCCGCCGCTCTCCGAGAGGCCCAGGGTCATGGCCTCAGGCGCCGCCGCGGCCACGATGCCCTGGAGCGAGGATGGGACCGCCAGCGTCACCAGGCCCGCGCCGGAGCGCAGGGCGGCCCTGCACGCCAGGATGGCGGCGCCTGCCATGCCCGAGGAACCGGCGATGACGAGGATGTGCCCGAAAACGCCCTTATGGTCCGCGGGCTCGCGATGGACCAACCCGTTGTTGCCCGCTTTGCCGGTGCGCTTCATTTCGCCCCCGCCAGAGCCACGGCAGCGGCGTAGGATTCGCAATGCGAGAGGCTGAGCTTGATGCCGGGAGCCTTGCGGCCCTTGATGAGGACTCCGGGCTTGCCGCGGGGCGTGCGCGAGACCGAGATGTCCTTGAGGCTCAGGTCCAGCCTGCCCAGGGCCTTCCAGACCGCCTCCTTGGCCGCGAAACGGACCGCGAAATGCTGCCAGCAATCGGCCTGGGTCCGGCAGTAGGCGATCTCCGAATCCGTGAACACGCGGGTGAGGAAGCGGGGCGCTTTCTTCGCCACGCGCTCGACCCGCGCGATCTCGACGATGTCCAGGCCCAGCTCGGTCATGGCAGCCCCACGAAATGCAGCACCACGCCTCTCTCAGGGACAAACATGGCAGGAACCTCTCCGATCGTGGCCACCACGGTCGTGCAGGTGCCTCCGCTGGTCGGCGAGTTGATAGGGAAGGCCGACTCGTTCTCGAGCACGAGGGGCTCGCTCGGTTTTCCCGCGAGATAAGCATTCCCCCAGGACGGATGGTCCACGCACCAGACCACGGGCTGGCCCACGTGGCCCATAGGGTCGCGGAGGATCGTCTGGTAGTCGAGACCGAGACGCTGGGCCTCCTCGATCAGAGGGCCCAGCGCGGCGCGCTGGCCGCGATGCACCATGAATCTCGCGGCCACCGTCGCGAGCACATCGAGCACCGGCCCCCGCGTGAGGAGAAAGCCCGCGGCAAGCGCCGCCCCGACAACGAGCCCCAGCCGCCGCCAACGCCGGGACGGGGAAGTCACTCCACGGTCACGCTCTTGGCCAGATTCCTCGGCTGGTCGACATCGCAGCCCCGCAGCACGGCGATATGATACGCCAGCAGTTGCAGGGGCACCACGTTGACCAGGGGCGAGAGCAGCTCGTCCATGGCCGGCAGGCGCAAGACGTAGTCGTTCTTGCCCGCCTCGACCTTATCGCCCTCGGATGCGAGGATGATGCACTGCCCGCCCCGCGCCCGCACCTCCATGACGTTGGCGGCGAGCTTCTCCTGGACCCTGGACCGGGTCGCGATCACCATGACCGGGATCTCGCCGTCCACCAGGGCGATGGGGCCGTGCTTGAGCTCGCCGGCCGCGTAGCCCTCGGCGTGGATGTAGGAGATCTCCTTGAGCTTGAGCGCGCCTTCGAGCGCGATGGGGAAGTTGAGGTGCCGGGCGATGTAGAGGAAGTTGCTCTTCTTGTGCAGGGCCCTGGCGATCTCCACGATCTTGGGCTCGAGCTTGAGCGCCGCGCGGATGTAGCCCGGGACCTTCACCAGGTCGGTGACGATCTCGCGGGCCTGCGCCTCCTTGAGGGAGCCCCGCGCGAGGCCGGCGTGGAGGGCGAAGAGGACCAGGCCGGTGAGCTGGCCGATGAAGGCCTTGGTCGAGGCGACTCCGCACTCCGGGCCGCAGTGGGTGTAGAGGTTATAGTCGGCGGCGCGGGTGATGGCCGAGCCCACGCTGTTGCACACGGAGAAGACCTTGGCGCCCTTATCCTTGGCGCAGCGCACCGCGGCCAGGGTGTCGGCGGTCTCGCCGGACTGGGAGACCGCCACCACGAGGTCCTTGGGGCCGAGCACGTGCTGGCGGTACCGGAACTCCGAGGCGATCTCGACCTGGGCCGGGACGTCGGCGAGGTCCTCGAGCCAGTACCGGCCGATCATGCAGGCGTGGTGGGCCGTGCCGCAGGCCACGAGATAGATCTGCCGGAGGTCCTGGAGCACGGCCGGCGGCATGCCGGTCTCGCGCTGGAGCACGCCGTCGCGCAAGGGGAATAGCCTGCCGCGCATGGAGTCCTCGCACGACTGTGGCTGCTCGTGGATTTCCTTGATCATGAAGTGCTTGTGCCCGGCCTTCTCCGCCATGGTCCGGTCCCACTGGATGACATGCACGGGCTTCTCCACCTTCCTGCCGGCCAGGGTGAAGAAGGAGACTCCGGTGGATTTGAGCACCGCCATCTCGCCGTCGTCGAGGAACACGGCCTTGCGGGTATGGTCGAGGAACGCGGGCACGTCCGAGGCGAGGAAGGATTCCCCGGCCCCGAGCCCGATGACGAGAGGCGAGGCGGTCTTGGCCGCGATGATGGTGCCTGGCGCCTTGGCCCAGAGCACCGCGAGGGCGTAGGCGCCGCGCACCTCGTTCAAGGCCTGCCGGACGGCTTCGAAGAGAAGCGGATCGTTGAAATCGGGCTTGGCGTGCTTGCCGGAGGCCTTGAGCTTCTCCTCGATGAGATGCGCCACCACCTCGGTGTCTGTCTCGGACTCGAAGCGATGGCCCGCGGCGGTCAGCTTCTCCTTGAGCTCGAGGTAGTTCTCGATGATGCCGTTGTGGATGACGACGAGCGAACCGGTGCAGTCCGTGTGCGGGTGGGCGTTCTCCTCGGAGGGCTTGCCGTGGGTGGCCCAGCGCGTATGCCCGATGGCCAGAGTGCCCTTGAGCGGCGAGGTCTCCAGCAGAGCGTCGAGCTGGCTCAGCTTGCCCTTGGCCCGGCGGCGCTCGATGACGCCGCCCGAGGAGGCCGCGATGCCGGAGGAGTCATAGCCCCGGTACTCGAGCCTGCGCAGGCCCTCCATGAGGATGGGGACGGCCTGCCTCGACCCGACGTAGCCGACGATGCCGCACATCTGTCAGCGCGAGAAGGCTGCGCCTTCTCGCGCTCGCCGTTCGTTCGTTTTCATCAGGCTCTCAACTGATGAGTTGTTTCATCTCCGCCACGGCCGCCTTCAGCCCGACGAACACGGACCGGGACACGACGGCGAAGCCGATGTTGAGGCAGCCCATGTGGGGCAGCCGCGACACGGCCCGGGCATTGTGGTAATCCAGGGCGTGGCCGGCGTGGAGGGTCAGGCCCATCTCGTGCGCGAGGTACCCGGCCAGGGCCAGGGTCTCGAGCTCCGCGGCGGCCTTCTGCTTCTCGCGGGCCGTGGCGTACGCCGTGGTGCACAGCTCCACCGTGTCCGCGCCGAGGGCCTTGGCCCGGCGGACGCTCACCGGATCGGGGCTGACGAAGAGGCTGACCTCGATGCCGGCCTTCTTGAGCTTCTTGACCGCGGTCTCGACCCGCCGGTCCTTGGCGTCCGACAGATCGAGCCCGCCGAGGGTCGTGACCTCCCGCGAAGTCTCCGGGACGAGGCAGACGGAAGCCGGCCTGGCCTTGAGCGCTACCGCCACCATCTCGGGGTCAGCGGCTAGCTCAAGGTGGGTCTCCCCCTTGAGCTCGCAGAGCCGGAAGAGGTCCGCGTCCTGGATGTGCCGCCGGTCCTTGCGCAGGTGGCAGACGATCATGTCCGCCCCGGCGCTCCTGCAGACCCGGGCCGCGGCCACGGGATCGGGCTCGCTCTCCTTGCGGGCCTGCCGCAAGGTGGCGATGTGGTCGATGTTGACTCCGAGCTTCACATGGGACGCGAAAGTCATGGTATCCTCCGTTGGTTCCGGCTTTCATGCAGATAGACGCGGGTCAGGTCGGCCGTGACGCGCCTGACTTGCGCGGCGGACGGGCCCTCGACCATGATGCGGAAAAGCGGCTCGGTCCCGGAATAGCGGGCCACGATGCGGCCGTAGCCCTTCATCCGCTCCGAATGGCTCCTGACCCGCGTGAGAAAATGGGGCAGGCTCTTGACCGGGACCTTCCTGGAGACCGGGATGTTCTTGAGGAGCTGCGGGAAGACGCGGTAGGCCGGCAGGGCGAGGCTGAAAGGCCTCCCCGACTCGCGGACCGCGGCGAGGGTCTCGAGCGCGGTCACGATTCCGTCTCCCGTGGGCGCGAAGCAGCGGAAGATGACGTGCCCGGAGGCCTCTCCGCCGAGGCTCAAGCCCTCGGCCTCGATGGCGTCGGCCACGTTGCGGTCCCCGACCGGGACGACCACCGAGGCGATGCCGACCTCCTCGAGGAACTTGATGAGGCCCAGGTTGGTCATGATCGTGACGACCACCTTGTCCCCGCGCAAAAGGCCAAGGCGCCGCAGGCGTAGGGCCGCCAAGCCGATGAGGGCGTCCCCGTCGGCGATCCGGCCCCTCTCGTCGCAGAAGATGGCCCGGTCGGCGTCCCCGTCGAAGGAAACGCCCGCGTGGGCCCGGGACTTGAGGACCGCCCTGCGCATGGCCTCGGTCTCCAGGGCCCCGCAGCCCTTGTTGATGTTGGAGCCCCTGGGAGAGCAGCCGATCCTGACGACCCGGGCGCCGAGGCCCTCGAGGATGGCCGGGGCGATGTCCGCGGCCGCGCCATGCGCGCAGTCCGCCACGATCCTCATGCCGCTCAAGTCCAGATGGGCGGGAAAAACGCTTCGCAGGAAATCTCGGTAGCGCTCGACGAATCCGCGGCCGTCCTGGACGGGCCGCGCCCCCTTCGGCCAACGCCCTTCCTGAAGGCCTCGGGGACCTGGCCCTCCAATATCCTGGCAGTCCAGGGCCTCCGGCCTCGACCGTGCCACCAGGGCCTCGACCTCGGCTTCGAGGGATTCGGGCATCTTGAGACCAGAGCCCATGAAGAACTTGATGCCGTTGAACTCGGCCGGATTGTGGCTGGCCGAGACCGTGACCCCGGCCAGGGCCCCGAGCCGGGAGGCCAGATAGGACACGGCCGGGGTCGGCACGACACCGAGGTCGACCGTCCGGCACCCGGCTGCCGAGAACCCGGCCACGAGCTCGCGGCAGAGCGCCGGGCCGGACGCCCGCGTGTCCCGCCCGACCACGACGAAAGGCTGGCGGCAAGGGACCGCCGTCCCCGAAGGCGCAGCACATCGTCCATTCGCCGGAGGGGGCCGGCTGCCGTTGGCCCCGGTCCGGCGGCGCAGGAGCAGCCCGGCCGCGGACCGGGCGATGGAGCGGATGGTCTGAGGCGTCAACGGAGGCTTGCCCGGGATGCCCCGGACCCCGTCGGTGCCGAAGAGGCGTTCTTTCATCGTGACTCAGGCGGCGGCGGGATGGATGATGGCATCGATGTCTTCACCGGAGAGGATCTCGATCTCGAAAAGCCTGGACGCGAGGTCGTCGAGCATCTTCTTGTTGTTCCGGAGGATGTCCCGCGCCTTGGCGTGGGCCTCGTCCACGATCCTCTTGACCTCCTCGTCGATGATCTCCGCGGTGCGGTCGGAGTAGCCGTTCTTCTGCGCGATGTCCCGGCCGAGGAAGATCTCCTGCTCCGGCTTCTTGAGGGAGAGCGGCCCCACCCGCTCGCTCATCCCGAACTCCACCACCATGCGCGTCGCGAAGGCCGTGGCCTTGGCCAGGTCGTCGGCGTCGCCCGAGGTGAGCTCGGAGAAGACCAGCTCCTCCGCGGAGCGGCCGCCGAGGAGCACGGCGAGCCGGTTGTTGAGCTCGGTGCGGGTCGTGAGGTACTTGTCCTCCTTGGGGAGCTGGAGGGTGTAGCCCAGGGCGTGTCCCCTGGAGACGATGGAGACCTTGTGGACCGGGTCCGTGTGCGGCAGGAGCTTGGCCACCAGGGCGTGGCCGCACTCGTGGTAGGCCACGATCTTCTTCTCGTGGTCCGACATGAGGTTCGAGCTCTTCTTGGGGCCCGCCATCACCCGCTCGATGGACTCCTCGAGGTCGGAGAGATCCACGGCCTCCTTGCTCTTGCGCGCGGCCAAAAGGGCCGACTCGTTGACCACGTTGGCGAGGTCCGCGCCCGAGAAGCCCACGCTGCGGCGGGCCACGATGGCGAGGTCCGCCTCCGGAGCCATCTTGACGTTCTTCGCGTGGACGCGGAGGATCTCCTCGCGGCCCTTGAGGTGCGGGAGCGGGATGAAGATCTGCCGGTCGAAGCGGCCGGGACGCAGCAGGGCGGGGTCGATGACGTCCGGCCGGTTGGTGGCCGCGATCAAGATGATGCCCTGGTTCTGCTCGAAGCCGTCGAGCTCGATGAGGAGCTGGTTCAAGGTCTGCTCGCGTTCGTCGTGCCCGCCCCCGATGCCCGCGAAGCGGTGGCGCCCGACGGCGTCAAGCTCGTCGACGAAGATGACGGAGGGGGCGGCCTTCTTGGCCTGGTCGAAGAGGTCCCTGACCCGGGAGGCGCCGACGCCCACGAACATCTCCACGAACTCCGAGGCCGACGCCATGAAGAAGGGGACCCCGGCCTCGCCCGCGACCGCGCGCGCCAGCAGGGTCTTGCCCGTGCCCGGCGCGCCGAAGAGGAGCACCCCGCGGGGCATCTTGCCCCCGAGCTTCTGGAACTTCTCTGGATTCTTGAGGAACTCCACGACCTCCTGGAGCTCCTCCTTGGACTCGTCGCAGCCCGCCACGTCCGCGAAGGTGGTCTTCTTGGCCTTCTTGTCGTCGACCAAGCGGGCGCGGCTGCGGCCGAAGGACATGGCCTGCTTGCCCCCGACCTGGACCTGGCGCACCACAAAGATCCACCACAGGCCGAAAAACAGCACGATCCAGCCGACGTTGACGATGAGGCTCATGACCCAGCTGCGGTCCGCCTCGCCCTGGAAGTGGGGGACCTTGGCGGCCTCCATGTCCTCCACGAGCTTGAGGTCCGGCATCGGGAAGGTCTTGAAGCGCTGGGTCGCGCCCCCAGGGGCCTTCAATTCCCCGCGGATGAGGTCCGGCCGCACGCGAACCTCGTTGACCTCCCCGGATTTCACCTTGGCCTTGAACTCGGAATAGGGTATCTCCTTCTCCACGGGCGGGGCCTTGATGTTCTGGAAGACCAGGATGAGGAAGATGAAAGCCAGGCCCCAGAGCAGGAGCTGTTTCGCGTTCTTATTTTCCACCGTTGGGCCTCATGACGCCGACATACGGGAGGTTGCGGAACCGCTCATTGTGGTCCAACCCGAAGCCGACGACGCGGGCTCCTGGTCTTGAAGTTGTCCAGGAGATAGTGCAGGGTCAGGCCCGTGTCCACGATGTCCTCCACGATAAGGATGTCCTTGCCCTCCGGGTTCTCGCGAAGGTCGAGGGTCAGCCGCACCACCCCGCTGGACTTGGTGCCGGAATAGGACGACAAGCCGATGAAATCCACGGAACAGTCCACTGAAACCGCCCTCATGAGGTCGCCGAGGAAGATGACGCTCCCCTTGAGGATGCTCACCATGGTCAGGCTGCGGCCCGCGTAATCCCGGGAGATCTGGGACCCCAATTCAGCGATCCGAGCCTTGATCTGGCGCTCGGTGAGCAGGATTTTCTCTATGTCCGGGTGGGCCGGATGGTTTCGGTCTGGCATTTCCTGGGAAAACGGACGAATACGATAGCAAACTTGGCCTCAGCCTTGCACCTTAGACAGGCTCCCGCCACTGTTAATTATCTACAATACCATCCCGTGGGCAAGCGTCGACGACTCGAGGACCCGGCTCCCTCCTCTCCCCTCGAATGGCGCTTCCATCCCCTTGCGGCCCAAACCGCGACTTTCCTCGCCATCACGGTCGCGGGCGTCCTTTTCTACACCAAGATGCCCTCCGAACAGCTGCGCCTGTTCTGGTCGCACTGCCTGGACGTCATCCCGCCCGTGACAGGAGCCTCGGGTCCGGCCTTGCTCACCGCGCTCCGGACCGCTGCCTGGCTCATCCTGCTCCACTTGGCTGCCTGGGGTCTCGGGACAACGGCCCTCAGAGTCCTCGGCATCGAAGCAGAGGAGCGTCTCGAAGGAGTCCTTCTGGGCTCAGCCATGGGCTGGGGCGTGATCGGCATGGCCATGTTGGGCCTGGGCATGGCAGGACTCTGGAGGACATGGACCCTGGCCCTGATCTTGGGTTCGGGCCTGGCCGGACTCGCTTACCATCTCTACGACCGCCGCCACCCCGGTTCCGCCGCGACGCCGGCCCTTCCCGCAGGCTCGACCCGCTGGAGCGGTTGGGAGGGCTTCCTCGTCCTGTTCCTCATGTTCCTGGCCGCGTTCGACTTTTTCGCCGCGTTCATGCCCGAGATATTCTACGACGCCCTCGTCTATCACCTCGGCCTGCCCGAGCTCTATTGGACCAAGGGCGCCATCGTGCCCGTGCCCGAACTCCTGTACTCGGGACTGCCCCTCATGGTCCAGATGCTCTACGCCGCGGCCCTGCCCCTGGGCGGGGACGCCCTCTGCAGGGTCCTGCACTGGTCCTTTGGCGTTGAGACCGTACTCCTGACCTTCGCCTTGGGACGCAGGCTCGCGGGCAGGAACGACGCCGCCGCATCGGCAGGCAGGGGCGCGGGACTGCTGGCTGCTGCGCTCTTCTACGGCATCCCCTTGGTCTCAGCCATGTCGTGGAAGTCCGCGGTGGAGCTCGGCCAGGCCGTGTTCCAGACCGCGGCCCTCCTGGCCCTGGTCATATGCGTCTCCAGGGCCGACAAGACCAGGCCGTGGGCCCTGGCAGCCGGGCTCCTGACGGGATTCGCCATGGGCTCCAAGTACCAGGCATGGCCCATGCTCCCGGTCCTGTGCCTGGCGCTGCTGTGGGTCTGGCGGGACCGGCCGGAGAAGAGACGGGACCTGCTCGTCTTCGCCGGCGCCGCAGTTCTGGCCGTGGCCCCGTGGTGCGTCAAGAACATCCTGCACTACGGCAATCCCCTCTATCCCATCTTCCACGAGTACTTCGGCGGGTCCCCGGTCGTGCCCAGATGGCGCGAACTCATGGGCGACGCGGAGTCGGTCCGCATCTCGGAGGTGCTGGGCTCCTGGAAGAGCCTGCTGTTCTGGCTCACGCACCCCTGGCGCATCCCCTTCGAGAACATGGACCACGGCTCCATCCTGTTCATGGTCCTGCCCGTGGTCCTGCTCGGCCGGTTCCGGGCAGGGGCGGGCGTGTTCTGCTGGCTCTCCTGGCTCGGGCTGTGGCTCTCCTGGAGCTTGACGACCCGGATGGTCCGCTACGCCCTGCCGAACCTGCCCCTGGCCTGCGCCCTGACCGCGCTCGCGCTCGAGGCCGGATTCGCCGGCAGGGTCCGTACCGCGTTGAGAGCCTTGCTGGTCTATATCATCTTGTTCGAGACCATCTACGCCATGACCTGGTTCCACGCCATGGGCGCGACCCAGGTCGTGCTCGGCAGGGGAAACCCATCGGATTACCTCGCCGTGGTCCACCCCTCCTATCACTGTCCGGTCCAGCCGGCCATCGACTTCATCAACTCGAGCACCCCGCCGGACGCCAAGGTGCTCTTCCTCGGCGAAGGCAGGCGCTACGGCTGCAAGCGCGAAGCCATCGTGATGAGCTACTACGACGAGTATCCCCTGCAATGGTGGCTCGGCCGCAGTTCCTCAGCCGAGGACATCCGCCGCTTCCTGGCTGAGGCAAGGGTCACCCACATCCTCGTCAACCGGCTCGAGCTCGCCCGCTGGCAGGGCCCGGACCGCAAGTACCTGCGAGTCACCGAGGAGCAGAAGAACGCCTGGAGCGGGTTCATGTCGGCTCACGCGACCAGGGTCTTCCAGAGGCGCGTGCCCGAGACCGGCGGCCCGGTCCAAGCGGAGACCGCGGTCTACGAGCTCGACCTCTCGACCGCCAATCCACGCTGAATCCCGGCCGCCCGGTAGTGGTGGATGGCAGGCAGGAAGAACAGGCCGCGCTTGACGGGATCGACTCCGAGGCCCAGGGTCTCCAGGGTCACGACCCCGATGACGCAGGCGTCCGTCCCCTCCCCGATGAGCACGGGGTTGATGCTGCGTCTGCCTCCCCATTCGATCCAGGCATGCGCCACCCCCCGCTGGACGATACGGCCATCGCCGAGTTCGACTTCCATGACCCTGTCGGCGGCGATACCCAATGCCGCGGCCTTCCCCATTGGCAGGACGGTCATCGTGGCCCCGGTGTCCACGACCGCGTCCAACTCGGCCCAACGGAGGCCGTCCAAGCTCGTGACCTTGATGTGCCCGATGGTCTCTCCCACGCTCACCTCCCCAGTATAACAGGTTTTCCCGGCACCCTCCATACTATATACGAGCAAGGGGTCTGTTTTGTTCCCTTGCCACGCTGAAATTTGTTTACTCTCCGGGCGACTTCTCAAGGAGAAACCCCATGCCCCACCCCGACTTCACCGACGGCTACCTCCGCCAGCCCACCATCCACAAGGACACGGTCGCGTTCGTGTGCGAGGACTCCCTATGGACCGCGTCCATCAAGGACGGCTCGGCCAGGCGGCTGACGCACTGGCCCGGGGAGGTCATGTTCCCATCCTTCTCCCCGGACGGCAGGTGGATCGCCTTCACCTCCACCAAGGAGGAAACGGCCAACATCTACGTCATCCCGGCCGAGGGCGGGGAGGCCCGGCGGCTGACTTGGCACAACGCGGCCACGCTCACGGCGGGCTGGACCCCGGACAGCCGCAAGGTGTTGTTCCGCAGCTCCATGGCCAGCCCCACGCTGCGCGAGACCAGGCTCTTCACCGCCGCGCTCTCCAACGGCGCGATCGCGGAGCTCCCCATCGGCCCGGCGGTCACGGCCGCGCTCCACCAGGACAACAGGCGCGTGGTCATCGGCAGGAACTACCTCGACCCCGCCCGGTGGAAGCGCTACCGCGGAGGCCTGTGCGGCGTGCTCTGGGCCGGCGACCTGCGCTCCGGGAGCTTCCGCAAGTTCGTGGAGCTTCCCGGCAACGTGGTCTGTCCCATGTGGGTCGGGGCCAGGGTCTTCTTCCTGTCCGACCACGAGGACCACGGCAACATCTACTCCGTCAAAGCCGACGGCTCCGACCTCAAGCGCCACACGCACCACATGGACTTCTACGCGCGGTTCCCCTCCACGGACGGCAGGCGGGTCGTGTACCAGAAGGGCGCCGAGCTCTGGCTCCTGGATCCGGCTTCAGGCGAGAAGAGGCTGCGCGTGCGCACCGGCAGCGCCAAGACCGGGCTGGCCCGCAAGTTCGTGCCTGCGGACCGCTACCTCACCGAGGCCGTGCTCCATCCCAAGGGCGCGAGCGCCCTCATCACCACGCGGGGCAAGCCCTTCGCCCTGTCCCACTGGGAGGGCGCGGTGCGCCAGCTCGGCGTCCGGCAGGGCGCGCGCTACCGCCTGGCGTGCTGGCTCCACGACGGCAAGCGCGCCCTCGTCCTCGGCGACGAGAGCGGCGAGGAGAGGCTCGAGATCCTGGATGCCTCGTCCGGGCTGCGGCTGAGCAGGCTTTCGGACCTCGGGACGGGCTACCTCTGGGAGCTCGCGGCCTCGCCGAAAGAGGACAAAGCCGCGGCCGCGGACGAGCGCAACCGCCTGCACCTCATCGACCTCAAGAAGGGCGCCTCCGAGATCATCGACTCCAGCGAGGTCTGGGAGATCTCGGACCTCGCCTGGTCGGGCGACGGCCGCTACCTCGCCTACGTCAAGCCCGAGCGCACCCACGGCGAGTTCTTCTACGGCAGCTCCATCCGCGTCTACGACACCAAGGAGGGCAAGTCCCACAGCGTCACGGACTGCGAGTTCCACAACCGAGGCCCTGTGTTCGACCCTGAGGCGAAATACCTGGCCTTCCTCTCCTACAGGCACTTCAACCCCGTGCTCGACTCAGCCGAGCTCAACTCGACCTTCCACCACATGGTCAAGCCCTACCTGACGACCCTCAAGGCCTCGGACTACTCGCCCCTGTTCCCCATGCCCAAGCCAGAGGAGAAGAAGAAGGAGGGAAAGAAAGACAAGGACAAGCCCAAGGAGACGGCCTTCCTCATCGACTTCGACGGCATCAGCCGCCGCGTCGAGGAGGTCCCGGTCCGGGAAGGCGACTACGCCAAGCTCGCCGCGGTCAAGGGCAAGCTCCTCCTGCTCTGCGCGCCCAAGACCGGCATGCTCGGACAGACCCACTGGGGGAGCGACGACAAGCCCTCGTCCTCCATCGAAGCCTGGGACTTCAATCTCCGCAAGCACGAGGTCCTATGGTCCGGCGTCTCGGACTTCAGCGTGTGCGCGAGCGGCGAGAAGATGCTCGTCCGGGTCGAAAAAAAGCTGCGCGTCATCAAGGCGGGTGAAAAGCCTTCATCCGAAGGCTCGGGAGGCGATAGCCCGGGCCCGGAGAGCGGGTGGCTGGACCTGCGCCGCGTGCGGCTTGAGATCGAGCCCAGGAAGGAATGGTCTCAGATCTTCCTGCAGGCCTGGCGCGACCAGCGCGACTTCTTCTGGACCGTGGACCTCGCCGGCGTGGACTGGAAGGCCGCACGCAACCGCTACCGCCCCCTCCTCGACCGCGTCGCCACGCGCTCGGAGCTC